>JAFIGH010000030.1 GCA_020831525.1 Opitutales bacterium | reverse complement strand
AAGTTTTTTTTCACCCGCACGGTGAACCTTTTCCTGCGTCGCTAATGATTAGGGCGGGAGGCCCGCCGACCGTGCTTTTTGCTTTCGTTTTGTGCGTGGAGAGAGCTAGTCTGCGGGTTTTGCCTTGGAAAGCGACCTTTCCAAACCCTATTGAATCCATGAATCGAACCGTGCCGAAGCCCGATAATTCCCGTGTCTGTCCCGCGCGGCGCGCGTGCCTCCGTCTCTGCCCGCTGTCATGAAGCGCGTTGTGCTCAACCTCGGAAAGGGCGGGCGGTTCGTGCTTCTCGGCGCGGTCTACGCCGCGCTCCTTGTGGCGGCCCTGTGGCTGGCGTTCGAACTGCGTTTTGATTTCGCGGTGCCGGAGCGCATGGCGGTGGCGCGAATGGTTCTGCTCGGGCCGGTTGTGGCGGTGCAGCTACTTTTACTGATTCTCGCGCGTCAGTTCGGGACGCTGCTTTCCTACTTCAGCCTGCCGGACTTGCTGCGGCTGGCGATGGCAATGGCGGCGGCGGCGTTGTTTTTCTCGATGTTCCAAGTAGTGACGGTCGATACCCAGGAAGTCGTCTTTCCACGTGGTGTGGTGCTGATCAACTTTGTCCTTGCGGTATCCTTGCTCGCTTCGTTCCGCGTGGGGCTGCGGGTTTACCACGAGCGGTATCGTTCGCGCCCGTCGGGCCGCAGCCGTGGGTTGCTACGGCTGGCGATTGTGGGCGCGGGGGACGTCGGAGCGGCGCTTGCCCGTGAACTTCTGGCCCAGCCCGCGCGCGGGTTCCGCCCGGTGGTTTTCTTTGACGACGACGCGCGCAAGCACGGCAAGATCATTCACGGAATCCCCGTCGCGGGTGCGCCGGAGGATCTCCAGCGTGTTTCAAAGAAGGTGACGTTTTCGCACGTCGTCATCGCCATGCCCTCCGCCTCCGCCAAGCGTTCGCGCGAGGTCATTGAGATGATGAGTGCGGCGGGCCGCCGGGTGGAAATCGTCCCGTCGCTGCACGACATTGCCTCCGGCAAGGTGAAGGTCTCGCGGTTGCGCCCTGTCGACGTAGAAGACTTGCTCGGCCGTGAGCCCGTGAATCTCGACGGCGCGTCCATCCGGGGAATGATCGAGAACCGCGTGGTTGTCGTGACCGGCGCGGGAGGAAGCATCGGCGGAGAGTTGTGCCGCCAGGTGATGGGTCACAATCCGCGCCGCCTTATCATGTTGGAACAGTCGGAGGGCGCGCTTTTCCAGATTGAGCAGGAGTTGCTCCGCGCCCACGCCGGATCACCGACCAGCGCGGTGGTCGCGGACATCCTCGACGAAGCCCGCATCGACGAGGTCATGGAGCGCTACAAGCCCGCCATCATTTTTCACGCCGCCGCCCACAAGCACGTCTATCTCATGGAGCGGCAACCGGGCGAGGCGGTGAAAAACAATGTCCTCGGCACGCTCAATCTCGCCGATGCCGCTATCAAGCACGGGGTGCGGAAATTTGTCTTCATCTCGACAGACAAGGCGATCAACCCGACAAGCGTCATGGGCGCGTCCAAGCGCCTCGCCGAGCTGATCCTTATCGGACGGCAGCGGCGGGCGGACAACCCGACGAAGTTCTGCGCCGTGCGTTTCGGCAATGTCCTCGGCTCCTCCGGCAGCGTGGTGCCCATCTTCCGACGCCAGATCGCGGACGGCGGACCGGTGACGGTCACCCATCCCGATGTGACGCGCTATTTCATGACCATTCCCGAAGCAGTCGGGCTCGTCCTCCAGGCTTCTTCGCAGGGGACCGGCGGCGAGATTTTTGTTCTCGATATGGGGCAACAAGTGAAAATCGTCGACCTCGCGAGGCAGATGATCCTGCTCTCGGGTCTGCGTCCGGACGAGGACATCGACATTGAGTTCACAGGACTCAAACCAGGCGAGAAACTCTACGAAGAGCTGCAGCACTTTTCCGAAGAACACGAGACCACCGACCACTCGCGCATCCGCCGCCTCATTGCCAGTCCGGAGGGGTGCGGTTGGTGCGACGAAATTTTCGCCGAACTGCGGGGCAAACTCGACCGCGGCGAAAGCAACGAAATCAAGGAAATCATCCAGCGCCTCGTCCCGGAGTACACGCCGCACCTCGAATGATGCCTGTTGGCCAGACGTTCATTCGGAGGCGCGGCCGCTTGCACGCCGGCTTGAATGTGTTGCGGCGATAACGAGCACGGTCAGCGCCGCACCGCCCAGCAAAAGCGCGCCGTATGTCGGCAGAAATCCCGTTCCCACGGGCAGGAAACCGAACACCGCTGCCGCTCCGGCGGCCGTGAGCGCATACGGCAACTGGGTGCGCACATGATCCATCGGGCGCAGGCCGCATGTCGCCGAGGCGACCAAGGTGGTGTCGCTGAAGGGGCTGCAATGGTCCCCGAACACTGCCCCGCTGAAGACCGCCGCGACAACCGCCGGGAGTAGAAACGCGGGGTCGGCCGGTTCTCCGAGCAAAAACACGAGCGGCACGGCGAGCGGCATGAGAAGCCCCATTGTTCCCCAACTCGTCCCCGTGGTGAACGCGACCAAGGCGCCGAGCAGAAACACGGCGAGCGGCAGAAGCCCCGGCGGAAGGTTGTCGCCAAGAAGGTCGCCGAGCACCCGTGCAGCGCCGGTCTCGGCGATGACACCGGCGAGCATCCACGCGAAGAGTAGGACGGTGAGCGGCAGCACGAGGCTGCGCACGCCTCCGGCAAACGCAGGCAGGGCGGGTGGGCTGCCGCGCCCGCGCGGGTAAAGCACCAAAGCGGCAAGAATCGCGACGGCGCTCCCCGCCAATAGAATGTAGGGGCCGTCGGCACTGCTGAAGGAGAGGGCGGCTTTTTCTACGGTGACCGGCCACAGCGGACGCGCCTCCCGTAGGTAGAAAAACACCATGATACCGCCGACGAGGACACCTAGCGGAACGAGCGCCGTCCACAGCGGGGCGGCAGAGGCTCCGAGAAGCCGTTTGCCGTCGCCGGACGGCGATTTTGCACTCCGCGCCCGCTCCTCGAATCGCCGCATCGGGCCGGGATTCCAGTCCATGGCCACACTCAGACCGAGGAGCAAGAGCGTGAAGAGCACATAGAAATTCAGTGGAATCGATGCGAAGAAGACCGCGTAGGGATGAAAGCGGTCGCTCTCGCCGACGGCCTGCAGTCCTTCCTCGATGAGGGAAAGCTGCGTTGCAATCCATGTGCTTATGAATGCGATACAGGCGACCGCCGAACTCGTTGAGTCCACGATGTAGGCGAGCTTTGCCCGCGACACGCGGCAGGCGTCGGCAAGGCTCCGGCTCACCCGGCCAACGAGGATGCTGTTTGCGAGACCGTCGAAGAAACACACGAGGCCGAGACCCATTGCTGAAAACTGAAGCCGCTTGCGGGCATCCGTCCGGTCTTGCATGAAGCGCTCGAACAAAGCGCGCAGCCCGCCGCCCGCCTCCAGCAGCGCCGCGAACCCGCCGAGAGCGAGCGTGAAGACGAGCGCTCCCCATCTCCACGGACTTTCCAGGGCGGGAAGCAGATATTGATACGGCAGTGACCAAAGCGCTTCGCCCAACCGCCCCTCCTCGATCATAAGCGCTCCGCCGAGCGCCCCGAGAAAGAGGCTCACAAGCACTCTCCGCGTCAGCACGATGCAAAGGAGGGCAAGGACAGGCGGCCAGAGTGCGGCCAGCTGGAAACCCTCCTGGGCCATCCATGCGGAAAACGCCCACAGCGCGGCGAGACCGACGGCCCACGAAAGCGGGCGGCGCAGGGAATACGAACGCGGTTTGCCCTTTTTCGTCATGGAGCGGGAGTTTCGCGCCTGCGCCAGACCGACGCCTGCGCTACCGACCATTGGAATTTGCGCGCGTGCTCACGGATGCAGAAGGAAAGGTCCTTCGTTTCCACGAGATCGAAGTGTGGGTGCAGCCGCCGGTTCAGGGCGTCAAGCGGTGCTCCCGACTCCGGTGTGCCTCCAATCCAGAATGACGGAGCCGTGAAATCCTCCGACCAAGTGTGCGGTGTCGTAATGACGAGTTGCCCGCCCGGGCGCATAAGCGACGGCAGCCGTCCCAGAAACCGGTCGGGGTGGGGCAGGCGGCAAAGCAAATTCGCGGCTAGGACAACGTCGAACACGCCCAGATCCTCCGGCAGCCTTTCGGCGTCTTCGCGGCGGAACCGCACGCGTGAAAGATCAAGCCCTTCCGGCAACCGCGCGACTGCCGGTGTCGTGATCAGCCCGCACTCCGGCGCTTCAAAGTGTAGTTCGCCGTCGCGGCACAGCGTCGAAGCCGCCACAATGAACGTGTGCGAGTAGTCAATGCCCACCGCCTCACGGCAGACCCGGCTCAACTCCAGTGTCGAGCGCCCTACCGCACATCCCGCGTCGAGCGCCCGTGCCTCCTCCGGGAGCGATGCCGCGTCCACACATTCGGTGACACACCGCACGGGAAATCCCAGCGCTTCCCGCGGGCCGAAGTCCCACGGCATTGCAAGATGCTCCGGTCCATAGTGAAAAAGTAGATACTGCGCGAGAAGCGGAGACGAGTCGTAGACATTGTCAGGCATGAACCGGAGCCTGCCGCAAGCACGCCGACGGCGCAAGCCGTAGTGTCATCGATTGTCACTCCACTTTCCGGCAGACCTTCTCCCGAACCAAAGAGGATACATGGGTCCATTTTTTTCTTGACGTGACTTCCCGTCTCCCGCAGAATGGGCGCAGAGGAGATTAGGCATGAGCAGGCACGCGCGTTCGCTGCATCCGGAAGTGCCGGTCATCCTGCAGATGGAGCGCGGCGCGCGTGCGGGGCGGATGATCCGGGTGATGGACTACGCCCGGATGGGCGATCCAGAAGTCCCGGTGAACATTACAGCCGTTGAGTAGGAGGCAGGTGCCGTACCTGTGCCCTCAGTCCGCTCCGCCGGCTTTGGCGACGATGCCGCGCTGTAATTCGGGTTGTTCGTCTTTGCTGTGTACGGGCACACCTTTCCACCAGAGACGCAGTGCGTGCCAGTGAATCTGCGCCATGATCCGCATTGTGATGAGGGGAAAGCGGAGGCTGTAGGCGGCGAGGCGGGCGGTTGTGAGCGGCACACGCCGACCGGTGAGCGTTGCGGTGAGAAAGGGCGTATCTTCGTTGCGGCGGCGGTTGATGACTTGGAGGTTGAGGCGTTCGCCGGGCAGGGGAAGGCGGAGTTCGAGCAGGTGGTCGAGTTCGCTGAAGGGAGAAATGTAGAAGTGCTTGTCGCGCGTGTCGCGGTAGCGGTTGCGCGCGAAGTGCTCCCTCGTGAGGAGAAAGGGCTTCAGTTCGCCGAAGGTGTTGTGGACCTCGACGAGCATGGCCAGGGGGACGCCGCGGGTGTCGTCGCAGACGAAAAAGCTGACCGGATTGAAGACGTATCCGAACACCCGCAGGTTGGTGAGCAGGCGGATGCGCCCCACGGTCTCGGTCACACCATTGTCGCGCAGAAATGCTTCCACGTTTGCCCGCAGGCTTCGGTGTCCGCTGTGGATGTGGTCCGCATCGGAAAACGTGTAGGCATTGAAACGGTTGCGGCTGATGAGCGGCACCCGCGCGCAGAGTGCGTCGATCTCGTCGAGATCGAGAAAAAACATGAAAGTCCGCGTCGAGAAGGAGTGGCGGACGGGGCGCACCCGTGTGTGCGCGACGGTGCAGTTATACAGCGACGAGTTCACGTTTTCCTCCATCCTGCAGGACGGCGTCGGCAGCGTCGAGCCCCGACATGAGCCCGTCCTCGTGAAATCCGAAGCGGAAGTAACTGCCCGCGTAGTAAACGCGTCTGCCTTGGTTGAGCCGGGGCAGTTCTTCCTGTGCGGCGCGTGTGGCGCAGTCGAATGTCGGGTGGGTGAAATCTTTTTCCCACAGGACTTTAGCGGGATCGACGAGACCGGGGTCGTCCACGGAGACAAAGTAGTCCGTTTGCGCCGAGACTTTCTGCAAACTGTTCATCCAGTAGTGTGTGGAGGCGCGGCCGCCGTCCGGAGACGGATCCATGCGGTAGTTCCACGAGGCCCATGTGCGGCGCTGCGGCGGCATGACCGAGGCGTCGGTGTGTAGCTTGACGGGGTTTTTCGTGTAGCGGAAGACTCCAAGCAGCCGCTCCTCGTCCTGCGACGGATTGGAGCGCAGGGCGAGGGCTTCATCCGCGTGGGTCGCGATCACGACCCGGTCAAAACGGTGGGCGCGTCCGGCGGCGTCGCGCACCTCGGCGTAGTCGGGACCGACGTGCACAGAACGGGCGGGGCACCCTGTGCGGATGCGGTCGCGGAAGGGCGCAATGAGCCGTTCGCGGTATTCGCGGCTGCCGCCGCGCACCGTGCGCCACGGAAAGTGCGTGTTCACTCCAAGGAGACCGTGATTGTGGAGAAAGCGCACGAGCGTGCGTGCGGGAAACCGGAGCATGCGGTCGGGCGGGGTCGACCAGATCGCCCCTGTCATGGGGATGAGGTAGAAATCGCGAAACATACTCCCGTAGCGACCGCGCGCGAGGAACTCGTCCAAAGTCATCAACTCGTTTTCCGGTGAGTCGAGGATGCCGGGCGCTTCACGGTTGAAGCGGAGAATGTCGCGGAGCATGCCGTAAAAGCGCGGACGGGCGAGGTTGCGGCGGTCGCCGAAAATCCGGTTTAGGGACGAGCCGCAGTAGGACAAATCCGCTCCCGCATGATACACGCCGAACGACATTTCTGTCGGCATCGTGGGAACATTGAGTTCCGCGAAAAGTCGCGTGAGGCGCGGATAAGTGACCTCGTTGTAAACCATGAAGCCGGTGTCGACCGGTACGGTCTCCGCTTCTTCCCTTACGATCACCGTGTTCGTGTGCCCGCCGACCCACGTCTCCCGCTCAAACAGCGTGAGGTGCGCCAATTCGTGCAGACGAAGTGCGGCGGCCATGCCGGAGATTCCGGTTCCGATGACGGCGATGGTTTCCATTGACGTGAATTAATCGGCCCGTCCCGCTTCCCGCAATGGTCGGCGTGTCCAGCCCCCTGCCAGTCCGGTCAAATGGTCTGATTACCGGATGTACGGTAGTCTGTCTTCACGGCTGAGGGCCGCCGTCGGAGAACTCTGTCGGCGGCACGGCGGAGACATCGGGCTTTTGAGACAAGAACTGCCCTGTGGTCTTTTGTTGTTCACGCCTGTGAAAATCCCTGTCAGCCGGGAAAACGCGGCTCAGTGTTCTGTTTTTCCGGATCGAGACTTGACGGGCGACTGATTGTTGGCACTGTGTCACCTAAATTTGGGTAAAACAAATAGGGTAAAAACCTTGGTCTCGGCCTGCTTCTCCTTGACCTTGTAAATAAAATATAAAGACAAGAGGCGCAAAGGACTCCATTGAACTATTTTCTTACATACGGGCCGCTTGCCGCGATCTTTCCGACGAAAGATGCCATTCCGGTTCTGGCGCAGATGCCATGGTATCCGCGGCCCGAATGGGTCGCGGTCTTTGCGGTGGTTGCGTTGGGCGGCTTCATGCTCCTCGCCCGTGAGCACCGTCGGCGGATGCGCTGCGAGAATGAACGCTTGGAAGGGGTCATACGCGAGCGAACGAGAGAACTAAAGGAAGCCCACGATGCGACTTTCCGCTTTCTCGCCCACCTCAGCCATGAGATCCGCACGCCGATGAACGGGGTTATCGGGATTGCGCAGGAACTGGAGTTGACCTGCGAGGATCTCCGGCGCCGCGAGCATGCGTCGACCATCCGCCGCAGCGGTGAGTTTTTACTCGAGATCGTCGATGATGTCCTTGCCATGGGCCGGATCGAGGCAGGCGGGATCGAGTTGGAGCAGGTGCCGCTGAATGTGGCGGAAGTCCTTGAGGACTGCATTTTGCTGCTGCGTGATACTGCGCGGGCGAAGGCGCTTGATTTGCGGCTGGATATTTCGCCGACTGTTCCCGCGGACCTGAAGGGCGATCCTACCCGACTGCGGCAGATACTAATCAACCTGATCTCGAATGCTGTTAAGTTCACGAAAAAGGGTTTCGTGGAGGTTGCGGTCGAGGCGGAGGCGGGAGCGGACGGCGAGGCGAAGCTCCGGTTTATCGTTCGCGACACGGGGCTCGGTATCCCCGCCGGTGCGCGCAAGCGGATCTTCGAGCCTTTCCGCCAGGCGGACGCTTCGACCACGCGCTTGTACGGCGGGAGCGGACTCGGACTTGCCATCGCGAAGCAGTTGGTCGATCTCCACGGCGGATCCATAGATGTGGACAGCGTCGAGGGGGAGGGGACTACGTTCATCGTGAGCATTACTTTTGACCGGTCCAGCGAAAGGGAAAGCACGATGCAGAAGAGAGACAAAGGAAAGAGTGTTGAGGGCAACGGTGCCGGTCGAGGTGAGCATTCTGCGCCGGAGCAGCGCGATGCGCGAATTCTCATTGCGGAGGACAACCCCGTCAATCAGCGGGTCTGCTCCATCTTCCTGCGGCGCGGCGGATTTGAGTCGGAGATCGCCCGGGATGGACGCGAGACACTGGAGAAGGTGGCAAGCGGGCGGTTTGACCTCGTGCTCATGGACATGCGCATGCCCGGCATGGACGGGATTGAGGCGACGAAGGCAATCCGCGCGGGCGAAGCCGGTCATCTGTTCCGGTCGATTCCCATCATCGGCGTGAGCGCGGCGACAGACCGCGAGGGTTGCGAGCGGTTTTCGGCGGCCGGTATCAACGCGCGCCTTGGCAAACCCCTTTCCATGGACGACCTCCTCTCTGCCGTGCAGGAAACACTTGCGGCCGCCGCGGACGCGGACGGGAAGGCCGGGCATTGAGGGAGCCGCCACGCGGTGAAAATGCCGCTGCGACGTCCCAGCCCGCTGCAACGGACGCCGCGCTGGAAGTGTTTGCGGCAGGCGGAAACGCGGTGGACGCCGCGCTGTCGGCGGCGATTTGCCTTGCGGTCACCGAGCCCACTTCCAACGGCATCGGAAGCGACGCATTCGCCCTCGTTTGGCACGACGGTGCGCTGCACGGGTACAACGGATCGGGACGGAGCCCGCGCGGCCTCGCCCCGGCTGAATTTCTCGGCCGACCGGAGATGCCGCGGCTTGGCTGGGGCAGCGTAACGGTGCCGGGCGCCGTTGAGACATGGCGCGCGCTGCACAGACGTTTCGGTCGCCTGTCTTTCACCGAGCTGTTCCGCCCTGCCATACGGCATGCGCGGGAGGGTTTTTGCCTCGGGCCGGTGACGGCGGTCTCATGGGCGGCCATGGGCGCGCGTGCGGCCCCGGGAACAGCCTTCGCGAAGCGCTTCCCCGCCTTCGTCGAACACTTTTTGCCCCAAGGGTTCGAGCCTCGCGTTGGAGCCGTTTTCCGGTCCGAGGCGGCAGCCCGGACCCTTGAGGAAATCGCGGCCACCGGCGGTGAGTCTTTCTACCGCGGCCGCCTTGCGCGGGAGATTGCCGCCGCCGCGCGCGAAGCAGGTGGGGCACTGCGCGAGGCCGATCTCGCTGAGCACGAGGGCGATTGGGTGAAGCCACTCTCGGTGGACTACGCGGGGTATACGGTCCACGAACTTCCGCCCAACGGACAGGGCCTGTCCACGCTGGTCGCCCTCGGGATTCTCGAAAGCCGCGGCGACGAGGTGCCGTCCGGAGACACCGGTGCGGCGACACACTGGCTCATCGAGGCAATGAAGATCGGTCTTGCCGAGGGAGCGGCCCACATCGCCGATCCGGGGCACATGCGGGTGCGTGCGGAGCGCCTTCTCGATCCCGCTTTTCTCGGGTCGCGGGCGCGTGGGCTGCAGGCGGATTCAGCGGCAGCCGTTTACGCGACCCCGCCCAAGGCCTTTGGCACAGTGAATCTCGCGGCGGCGGACGCGGACGGAATGATGATCTCGTTCATTCAGTCGAACTTTTGGGGGTTTGGTTCGGGTATCGTCGTTCCGGGCACGGGCATCTCCCTGCAGAACCGCGGCTACGGTTTCTCCACTGTGCCGGAGCATCCGAATGCCGTGGCACCGGGAAAGCGGCCCTTTCACACGATTATTCCGGGATTTGTTACGCGGGGCGGGTTGCCCGACATGGCTTTCGGCCTCATGGGCGGTCACATGCAAGCGCAGGGTCATTTGCAGATGGCACACCGCATCCTCGCTCTCGGTGAACATCCGCAGGTGGCCTGTGACGCCCCGCGCTGGCAGGTGCGCGAAGACTTCCAGCTGATCTTCGAAGATGCTTTTCCGGAAGAGCGTATCGACGCCCTGCGGCGGCTCGGGCATCCCGTCGCGGGGCGTGCGCCGGATATTGTCTTCGGTGGAATGCAGGCCGTCCGCCGCCTGCCGGACGGCGGTTACACCGCGGCTTCGGACAGACGCAAAGACGGCTACGCCGCCGTTTGCTGATCCCTCCGCCGGACGGCTTCAGCAGAAGTGCCGGGGGCGGTAGTCGGGGGTGCCGTCGAAGGGCGGAGAATCGCCGTTGGCGACGGCGTAGAGGCGTTCGTGGCTGTGGCGGGCAGCGGTCGCGAACTCTCCGTAGACGCGGTGGCAGATGTCGATGAGCCCGATGTTCCAGTTTTCTCCGTCGAACCGGCCGAGGTAGGGTTGGTCGTAAAGCTGAAAGTAGTGCGCGCCCACGCACCATGGGCGCGCGGCGGCATCTTCGAGGTAACGGCGGTAGGCTTTGCCGCGCTCCGATTGATTGGCTACGCGGCAGATGCCCGCCATGGGGAGTCCAACGTCGAGCGCGCCGAAATGCCACTCCCCGATGAGCACGGGCAGGCCGATGCGGCGGTGCAACTGCTCCAGGCCCTCTGCCGGGATGCGCTCCTCGTAGGCGTTCATGCTGAAGACGTCGAAGACGCCCATAGCATCGGCCAGCCAGTCGGGGGGCAGTGTGTAGTAACGCGCACCCAAATTCAAATGGTCCGGATCCACTTTGCGGCAGGCCTCCGAAAGGTCGGTGAAGAACCGCCGGGCCATAACCGTGCTGAAGGCAGCCAGATCAGCGCGCGCGCGTTTTCCAAACGACTCGAAGACCCGCCCGTCTTCGATGTCCGCGAAGGATACGTGCATCTCCCATGCGGCGGCGAGATCCGTTTCGAAGGTGTAGCGGTCGCGCAGGAAGGCGGCAAGCGCCGAGCGCGCCGGACCGGCGCCGGTGTTGAGGAGCATGCCTTCGGCGGGGGTCTGCGAGGCGAAGCCCCACTTGGGCTCGTTCATAAGGAAGTAGCCGATGAGGGCGGGGTCCCCGCGCAGAGGGACGAGTTGCGCGGCGAACTCACGCACATCATCCATCCAGTCGCTGTGCCAGACGTCGGGAAAGTCGCGGAATACCTTCGGTGTGCGGGCGAAGACGGTCTTGAGCGGGTGAACGTAGGGGAAGGAACGCGCGGAGGCCGTTTCGCTGTCGGACCAATTTCCGAACCCGTTGAAGCCTGTTTCGCGAAGGATGCCGACGATGGTGTCCGCCCAGGCTTCTTTACAGTTCTCCCGTCCGAAGGCCCCTGCTAGATTGGCCCGCACAAAGTCGAATGTCGCTTCGCCTTCAATGCCGCTTTGTGTTGATCGGTCGATACATTCAGGAAACGAAGCGCGAAGGGCATCCCAATCCTCAATCGTGTTCTCAATGCCCTCTACGAGCGCGGGTGTTCCGGAACGCACACAGTCGACGGCGGCCGACCAATACGGGTGGCCGTCCGGATCGACGAACCAAAACCGGCGGTTGTCCTGCTCCAGCCGAAAGAACCCGGTCGCCGCGAAACGCTTTGCCGTCCAACCGCCCCAGCGCGAATACCCGTCGGGCCATAAAGCGGTTTGCGCTGCCTGCCGCTGCCCGAGCAGACGTTCGGTCATCTCGGCCGCGTCGGTCGTGCGGCCCGGCCAGCTCCGGCGCAAGCTTTGCCCCAGGGGATCGACAAGTGGTCCGCCTGCAAGCGCGGGTCGCTCAAGACGCGGAGGCTCGGTGCTCCGCGCCACCGGCAGCGTCATCTCCCAGGTAACAGCGCTCTCCGCCGTGCGTTCAAGGGCGAGCACGACCCGGGTAACTCTCGTGGGTTGAACGCGGTCGCCGTAACAGCAGCGCTTGAGGAGTGCGCCCTCGCGCATGAGCGCCCAACGGTTGAGGTCGAGCCGCGCGAGGGGCAGCTGCAGGCGCGCCCGCACGCCGGGCAGGACGCTGAAGGTCATGACAAAGCGGGGACCTTCGCCGCCTTCGCTGAGTTCGAGGCGGAAGGTGGTCTGGTCCGGTTCATCGTAGTGAAAGTCGGCGACGATCCAGTAGTCCGCCGCGAGGGCTCCCGCGGGAATCGTCCAGTGCAGCGCCTGCCCGGGGGCGGTGCCGCGGAAGGCGAGTGGAAGGGTGCGGGCGGGTATGGCTTCGAGGCCCTTTGCCTGCGGCGGGGCGAACGGAGTTTCGGTGGGCATGGGGAATTCAGTTTGTTCGGCTTCGGGGCGGGGGTAGGTTATTGCAGCGGAATCAAGAGGAAAGCTTCTCCGGCGGACTGACGAAAAGCGGGGCACCGAGGCCCGCCACAAATTCAGAGAAGGGCTCGCCCTCGGGGGTGGCGCGAAGTGAATACTGCACCATGCCCATCTTGGCGTCGAGATTGTCGACCATGCTTACAAAGACAGCCTCCGGAGTGGCGGCCTTCGTCGCCGCGCCCCATTCGAGTTCACCTTGGTGACTCAGAATGATGTGCTCGAGGCGTTCCGCGAGGCTTGGATCGAGTTTGGACTGGATGGCCGAGCGGCGCACTTGCCGGTAGCCGAGAACAACATGCCCCTGCAGGATGCCTGCGCGCGTACGTGCAGTGGCGAGCCCCTGCGTGTATTCCGGGCATTTGCCGATATCATGCAGGATGATCCCGGCGAGTGCGAGGTCGGCGGCGACCTCCGGATAGAGGGGGAGAAGCGCGCGCGCCGCGCGTGCCATGCGCACCGTGTGTTCAAGCAGTCCCCCGCGGTAGGCGTGGTGCATGGAGACGGCCGCCGGACTCGTGTAGAACGCAGACCCGGTCTCCTCAAGGGCATTCCGCACGGTCGCGCGCAGGGCTTCTTGGTGGATGGCGGCAATGTGCTCCTCGAGTTCCTTCTTGAGGTCGTCCAAAGCCATCGGCGCGGTCTCGACGAGCTGTTCGAGGACGCTTGGGATTTCGTCTTCGGGCACCGCTTCCACACGGATCAGACTGGGCGAGAATCGAGCTTGGTAGTAGTCGGTGTTGCCCTGCGCGCGCACCACGCGGCCTTCGCCCAGCTCTTGGAAAAACCCGAAGTTGGCGGAGTTCTCGAAACACACGACATGAAAGATCCCCGTGCGGTCGCCCAACTCGACCATGAGAAACTCGCTTTCATTGCGCGCCTTTTTCATCGCGAGGCGACGGATCAATAGAACGGCTTCGAAGGGCGTCTTCTCCCCGCGCGGTGCCTGCTTCAGTTCGGCTACGGTCATCATTGTCCTCAGGTTGCGGAGGCCGAGGGCGGCACGCAAGCCCTTCGGAGCGGTCGCGCGCTGATTCCCGGCTGTGTGGCGCGACGCGCGGCTCAAACCGTTGCGCGGGATGGAAGAACTGGCGCGGGTGAGGGTTATCCGGCGGCGGCCGGACGGGCTTGTGTTTTCAGCAGGGTCAGAACAACACCCACGGCAACGATTCCGAGGCCCGCCAAATCTGTCGGCAGGAGACGGTCGCCGAATGCCACCCACGCCATCACCATCGTTACAGGGGGGCCGAAATAAAACAGGCTCGCTACTCTTGTTGCGTCAATCTCGACAATCAAGAGCCACATCAAAGCATATGCCATGAGGGACACACCGAGGATCAACCACAGCATTGCTCCCGCAAATACGGGGTTCCATTCGGTCACAAGGCCTTCAAAGAGAACCGCAGGAATGGTGACGGCCAGTGCCGTGCCAAGGCTTTGGTAAAAGAGGCCGAGATCCACCGCCATGCGATGCACGTCACGCTTCACTTCAATGCGCCGCTGGATCAGGCTCGCGGCCGTTATCGCCGCCACCGAACCAAAGGGGATGAAGTAGGCAAAGACGGAAGCGGCATCGGTAAGCTCGGTTCTGGCCAGAACCGCGACCATGACTCCGGCCAGTCCGATCAGCAGACCGGCCCAGCGGAGGAGAGGCGTCCGCTCACCGACCACAAGCCCGGAAAAGGTGGCTGTAGTCATCGGCTGGAGCGCAACGACGAGGGCGACAATTCCCGCGGGAACGCCGTACTGCAACGAATAGAATACACACCCGAGCCACACGCCGTGGGCCAGTATCCCGATGAGCGAGGCGATCAATGCTGCCTTCGTGCCGGGCCATTCCAAGCGGCGGCGCAGGGCAAGGTATCCAAAAAGGATGAAGGCCAGCAACCAGTACCGCCAGAATAACAAGGTAAGGGGCTCCGCGTACGGCAGGGCGTACTTCGCGGCAATGAATCCGGAGTTCCACAGCAGCACGAAGCCGAAGGCAAGGAGCCAAGTATGGTGCAGGAGAGAAATCGATTTCATGTGTCGTTTTGGCTGCGTCGCAATCTATCGTGGTGACCGTTCAGCTCTTGTTCATGGTGTCTCCGTCCCGTCCGGCGGCTGAGCCTTAGTGGTTCTCCGGCGGACGCGATTCAATTGTGCGGCTGGCGTTGTCGGCAAGGGGATTCGCGGCTTCGAGCCGATGGATGCCTTGGGGGCGGTAGCCGAGGTGGTGGGCGAGGCCGAGCAGGTCGGCGAGAGTGTAGATCGTAGCCAGCCACTGCTCGGTGTGCTTGAGGTTTGGTGTGTCGGCGGAGGCGGAGCCATGGTTCAAGGAAAAGGACATTCCCTGCGTCCAGAATGTTTCGTCGAGCTTCTCGTGCCCGTGGGATTCGCCGATCAACTGTGCCCCGATGGCGACATGCACATCATCACCAATGGTCACTTTGCCCAAGGTGACGCCCCGGAAATCACCGAAGGCGCGGGCGAAGCCGTAGCGGCAGCGGAAAATCTCGGCGCGGCTCGCGTCCGTGTCACAACAGGCTACCAGTTCAAGGCCGCCGTGCAGTCGCATGTAGCGGCGGTAAGCGGGTCCGTGCAGGTTCCCGGCGATTCCGCCGCAGCCAATCACGGCCAATCGGATTGTCTTTGGCATTGCAGGGCAGTAGCCAACTTGCGTCTGCGACAGTGTGTCAATCCCCGCCAGTGGTGGCGTACGGCCTTTTGTCCGCCGAACTGTCCTGCGCGAAGAGGCGGCGCATTGGCGGTTAGTTTGTTCTCTGATAAAGCGGATAAGTTGCCGTAATGCCGGGTGCCGGTGTGGCCGGGCGGCGGTGGGGGCCGGTATATTGCTGCGGGAGGGAGTAGTCGCGCGGGGAGCCTGTTTGCCGGTCCGTTTGGCGGGAGAACGGGGTGCTCCGCCCGGTGGTAGCGGCGGGACGGTTTTTTTCTGTTGCCAAGGGATAGGGCGGTTCCCGTAATTCCGGGGCTTTGATGGACGGGGCGGGCCTGTCCGTTGTCTCCTTTTTCCGCTGGATTGTTGACGAATGGCTGAAGACCGAAGGATCAATCGAAAAGTGTTTCTCGCGTCCGCGGGGGCTTCCCTTGCGGCCCTTGCGACGTTGGGCAGTCCCTTGTGGCGCCCGCGCGGCGTCGCCGCTCGGCGGTCGGCGGAGGCCCGTCTTCCCACCCCTCCACGCGATCCGCGCTCCGTCGTGCACGGCAGCGGCAACACCTGACGACAGCCTCTGCGGTAACCGGCACCTCCTTCGGACTTCATCATGGCCAATTTCTTTCCCAAGTCGGCAAACACGCTTCCCGCCAAACTGCTCATTATCCTCGGGGTCCTGACGGTGACGGTGGTGGCGGGCGTGACCTACTATTTTACGCCGAAGTACACGCGTGTCGGGTACATGCCGACGCAGCCGGTGGCCTACAACCACTACCTCCACGCGGAGCAGCTGGGGATCGACTGCCGCTATTGCCACACCTACGTGGACCAGTCGGGGCACGCCAACGTGCCGGATGCCGCCACCTGCATGAACTGCCACTCGTATGTGAAGTCGGACAGTCCGCAGCTGGAGCCGATCCGCGTGAGCTACGAGACGGGCGAGCCGGTGGAGTGGGTACGTGTCCACGCCATGCCGGACTACGTTTTCTTTAACCACGCGGTGCACGTGAACCGCGGCGTGAGCTGCGTGGACTGCCACGGAAACGTGAACGAGATGGAAGTTGTCTGGCACGACAAGCCGATGTCGATGGCGTGGTGCCTTGACTGCCACCGCAATCCGGAGGAGCACATCCGCCCGCTGGAGCATGTCTACGACCTCAACTGGACGCCCGAGAACGCCGAGGCACACGCGGAGTGGGCCCGCGAACACGTCGTCTCCTGGAATGTGAACCCGCCGCAAAGCTGCTCCGGCTGCCACCGATGAACAAGACCACCGAGCATCCCGCACCGACCGAAGCCGAGCTTCAGGGGCCGCGCTACTGGCGCAGCCTCGACGAGCGTGTGGACAGCCCCGAATTCAAGGAGTGGCTGCACCGCGAGTTTCCGCAGGGCGCGGCGGAGGCCGAAGGCGTCAACCGTCGGCATTTTCTTAAAATCATGGGGGCTTCGTTTGCCCTCGCGGGCCTCGGCGCGACGGGTTGCCGGCGTCCGGAGAAGTACATCCTGCCGTATGCGCAGCAGCCGGAGAACACGGTTCCGGGCGTTCCCGTTTATTATTCGACGAGCTTTCCGGGCGGGATGGACAGCATTCCGCTTGTCGTGGAGACGCACCAGAACCGGCCCACGCACATCGAGGGCAACCCGAAGTACGAGCCTTACGGCGGCGGGATCAACGCCATCGTCAGCGCCAGCGTGCTGAATCTCTACGATCCCGACCGGATGACGGCCTCGACGCGGGCGGCAGGCACTTCGCGGCGCCAGCGGCGCGTGCGCAAGGAGGAGGTATTCGACGCGATCACGGAGATCCGCGACGAGTTCCGCCGCACCGACGGCCAGGGGCTTGCCGTTCTCGCCGCGCCCTCTTCGTCGCCGACGCGCCGCCGCCTCTTGGAGCGCCTGCGCGGGGATTTTCCGCGAATGATCTGGGCGGAGTATGATCCGCTCGCGCAGAACGCCGCGGAGCGCGCCGCCACGGAAGCCTTCGGTGAGCCGACGCGCCCGGTCTACCGCTTGGAGAGGGCGAAGCGGATACTCTCCCTCGACGCCGATTTTCTCAGCCCCGCCGAGCCGGGGTCGAACGGACTTTCCCGCGCCTTTGCGAAGGCCCGCCGCGTGCGCAACCGCGATGAAGCGGGGGACATGAGCCGTCTCTACCAGGTGGAGGGACCGTTTTCGATCACCGGATCCATGGCGGACCACCGCCTGCGCCTCTCCACTGCGGCGGTCCCGGCGCTGGCGGCGCTTGTCGCGGCGGAACTCTTTGAGCAGCTCGGCGAAGAGGCGGGCTATGTGCGCACCCTGCGCGCGGAGGCGTCCGGACTGGATGTCGACGCGGAGTGGGTGAGCGAGTGCGTGCGCGACCTACGGGAACACCGGGGTGAGAGCGTGGTCCTTGCCGGGGCGCACCTGCCGGACTCCGTGCACCGCCTCGTCGTCCTCATCAACGAGAAACTGGGGGCCAACGGGCGCACCGTGAAATACGTCTCCGTGCCCCGCAACACGGCGTCTTCCTACCGCGAACTCGCGGAGGCGGCGCGCGAGGGGCGGGTGGAAAAGCTCATCGTGCTCGGCGGCAACCCTGCCTTCAACGCTCCCGCCGACCTGCCGTGGAGCGACATCGCGGAGCGCGTGCCGGCCATCGTCCGCCACGGATACTACTTTGACGAGACGGGGCTCGACGCCTCGCTCAACATCGCCGCGACACACTACCTCGAGTCCTGGGGCGACGGCCGTGCCTACGACGGCACCTACCTGCCGGTGCAGCCGATGATTTTGCCGCTCTTCGAGGGCATTTCCGAACTCGAAGTGCTCGCGCGGCTCGCGGGCGTGCGCCGCACCGATCCCCACGACCTCGTCCTCGAGACCTTCGGCGGGCTGCACGGCGGCGACCGCCCCGAGCGTGCCTTTGCGCGCGTGCTCAGCGAGGGGTTTGCGGCGGACACGGCCTTTCCGGAATCCGGCGGCGCGGTATCGAGAAGCCGCCTCATGAGCCTGCTCGGCAACGCTACGTTTGCCGCTCCGACGCTCTCGCGCGAAAACCTTGCCGTGCGCCTCGCGGGCGACCCGAAAGTGGGCGACGGGTTTTACGCCAACAACGGCTGGCTGCAGGAACTGCCGGACCCGGTGACAAAGTCGTGCTGGGACAACGCCATCCTCGTCAGCCCCGCGCTGGCGCGTGAACTCGGCTTCGACACCAAGTCGGGCAAGTTCCTCATCGGCGGGATCGCCGCGAACCGAGCCCGCTTCCGCGGGGGCCGCGAGTCGGCGCCCGTCGCCGAGCTGGAGATCGACGGCGTGACCGTCTCCGGGCCGGTGCACATCCAACCGGGTCTGCCGGACTGGGAAGTGGTGATTTCCCTCGGCTACGGCCGCCGCCGCACGGGCCGCGTGGGCTCCGGTGTGGGCTTCGACGCCTATCCGCTCTACCGGGCGGCCTCCGGGCTGTCGCTCGCCGGCGCGCAAATCTCGCTCACCCGCCGCAGCCATTTCATTGCCAACACCCAGAACCACTGGAGCATGGAGGGCCGCGCGATCATCCGCGAGGGCAACGTGTCCATGCACCTTGAGGATCCGGAGTGGGCGCAGAAGGTCGGTATGGAGTCGCATTCCCCGCCGATCTACGGCAAAGACAAGGACCGCCCTCTGCGGGAGCTTTCGCTCGAACAGCCGCGCGGCGGTTCGGCCTACGAGACGCCCGCCTTCGGCGAGCCCAAGCCGAATCTGCGTGTCTGGCAGAGCGCGGAGGCGCGGGCCGAATTCATCCCCGACCAGCAGTGGGGGATGAGCATCGACCTCAACACCTGCACCGGATGCAACGCTTGCGTGATCGCCTGTCAGAGCGAGAACAGCATTCCCATCGTGGGCAAGGACCAGGTCCTGCGCGGGCGCGAGATGTCGTGGATCCGACTCGACCGCTACTACAGCACGGGCTCGAACGAGGAGAACCAGGTTTCGCTCCCCGCCGATCCGCAGTCCTCGCTCATGCCCATCGCCTGTCTGCACTGCGAGATGGCCCCGTGCGAGCAGGTCTGCCCGGTCAACGCCACTGTGCACGACACGCAGGGGCTCAACGTCATGGCCTACAACCGCTGCGTGGGCACGCGCTACTGCGCGAACAATTGCCCCTACAAGGTGCGCCGGTTCAACTTTTTCGATTACAACAAGCGCGCCACCGACGAGTTCTACAAAGGACCCCTCGGGCGCGACCAATACAAGACGGAGGGCGGCGTGCTCGCCTCCATGCAGCGCAATCCGGACGTCTCCGTGCGTATGCGCGGGGTCATGGAGAAGTGCACCTTCTGCGTGCAGCGCATCCAGCAGGCCCGCATGGCGCAGCGCGTCAAAGCCCGCGACTCCAACGACGTCCATGTGCCCGACGGCACCTTCAAGGTGGCCTGCCAATCCGCATGCCCGACGGAGGCGATCGTCTTCGGCGACATTTCCGATCCGGACTCCGCCGTCACCCGCGCGAAGGACAACGACCGCGACTACGCCCTTCTCGGCTATCTCAATACCCGTCCGCGCACGACCTACCTCGCGCGCCTGCGCAATCCCAACCCGCGCATGCCGGACTACGCCTCGATGCCGCTGAGCTACAAGGAGTACAAGGCAAAGCAACCTCAGCCGCTCAACGGCACCCGTCCGGAATCCTCGTGATCCGGTTCTCGCCCACCCATCTTCATTGTTGATCCCGCTTTGAACACGACGAAGGACAGTCAATACCATCCGGACGGCGGCGCCCGCCCCGCTGTGCTCGAGGAGGTGCGCCCGGCGAACATGCCGCGGCGGCCGATCGTCGAGAACCAGCGCACGTTCACATGGATAACGCAAAAGGTCTGCGGCATCGTGGAGGGCCGCGCGCCGTTGTGGTGGTGGGTGGCGTTTGTCATCAGCTCCATGGTGGCGAGCTTCACGGTCATGGGGTTAGTCTACCTCACCGCCACAGGGGTGGGTGTGTGGGGGCTCTCGCACCCGGTCTTCTGGGGCTGGGCCATCATCAACTTCGTTTTCTGGATCGGTATCGGCCACGCCGGTACGCTCATCTCCGCCATCCTCTGCCTCCTCAAGCAGAAGTGGCGCACCTCCATCAACCGCGCGGCGGAGGCGATGACGATCTTCGCCGTGATGTGCGCGGGCATCTTCCCGCTCTTCCACGTCGGGCGTGTGTGGTTCGCATGGTGGCTCTTTCCGCTTCCGACCTCCAACGCCATCTGGCCGAATTTCCGCTCGCCGCTGGAGTGGGACGTCTTCGCCGTCTCGACCTACGGCACGGTGTCGGCGCTTTTCTGGTACATGGGGATGATCCCCGACCTCGCCACGCTTCGCGACCGCGTGCGCTCCGTCTATGAGAAGCGTCTCGAGCAGGCGAAGAGCGGCTTTCAGCGCACCTTCGAGACGGCCTACTACCAGTTCCGCAAGTATTTCTATGGCATCCTCGCCATGGGCTGGCGCGGCTCCAACCGCCACTGGAGCAACTACGAGATGGCTTATCTCCTCCTTGCGGGGCTGAGCACGCCGCTCGTGCTCTCGGTGCACACCATCGTTTCCTTTGACTTCGCGGTGGCCAACCTGCCGGGCTGGCACACGACGATCTTCCCGCCCTACTTTGTGGCGGGGGCGATCTTCTCGGGCTTCGGCATGGTGCTCACGCTCATGCTCCCGCTTCGCTCGCTCTTCGGCCTGCAGGATCTCATCACGCAGTACCACATCGACTGCATGTGCAAAATCTGCCTCGCGACGGGGTCGATGGTGGGCTACGCCTACGCTATGGAGTTCTTTATCGCGTGGTACGGGGCCAATCCCTACGAGGGCTTCGCCTTCGTCAACCGCGCCTTCGGCCAATACGCGTGGGCCTATTGGATTATGATCACGTGCAACGTCATCTCGCCGCAGTTCTTCTGGTTCGCGGCGGCGCGGCGCAACCTCATCCTCGTGTGGATCCTTTCGATTTTCATCAATGTGGGCATGTGGT
The DNA here is from genome assembly GCA_020831525.1 of Opitutales bacterium. Taxonomy (GTDB): domain Bacteria; phylum Verrucomicrobiota; class Verrucomicrobiia; order Opitutales; family Oceanipulchritudinaceae; genus SLLG01. The sequence goes on along the minus strand of JAFIGH010000030.1, from coordinate 30,617 downwards.
TCGAGCGCTTTGTCATCACGGTGTCGTCTCTGGCCAACGACTTCCTGCCCGCCAACTGGAACTACTACAGCCCGACGATCATCGACATCTTCACCTTCGCGGGAACCTTCGGGATCTTCGGCTTCTTCTTCCTTCTCTTCATCCGCTTCCTCCCGCTTCTCGCCTTTGCCGAGATCAAGGCGGTGACGCCGCAGGCGGATCCCCACCATCACCCAGAAAACGGAAATGACGATGGACACAAGTAACACCGCATCGTCCCCGGCCGCGAGGAAACCCTACGGCATGCTGGCGCTCTTCGATTCCGCGCCCGGCATTTACGAGGCGGCCCGCACCGTGCGCGAAGCCGGCTACAGCCGGTGGGACGCGCTCACGCCGTTTCCCGTGCACGGACTCGACGGTGCGATGGGCCTCGGCCGCTCGAAGGTGCCGGTGTTTGTTTTCATCGGCGGGGTCATCGGGTTTTTCGTCGGCATGTGGCTGGCTTGGTGGATGGGCTACTACAACTACCCGCTCATCGTCGGCGGCAAACCGTACTTCAGCCCCATCTTCCCGTTTCCCGTGGCCTACGAGCTGACCATTCTCCTCGCCGCTTTCGGCGCCCTGGGCGGGATGTTCGTGTGCAACCGTCTGCCCATGCACAACCACCCGGTCTTCAACTACGAAAAGTTCCGGCACCTCACGGACGACATGTTCGCGGTCGTCATCGAGGCGGAGGATCCGCTCTATGACGCTGAGGGCACCCGTACGTTCCTCGAAGAACTGGGTCCGGTGGAAGTGACCGCACTTTACGACGACGAGGAGGACGACGCCTGATGCTGCGCAACTTCTTCATCTTCTACGCTTTTTTTCTGGTCCTCGTCCTCACCGTCTTCGGGTTGCGCGGCTGCAAGAGCGAGCGCACGCCCATTGAGATTTTTCCGGACATGGACCACCAGGCGCGGTTCCATCCGCAGGGGGCGAGTGACTTCTTCTCCGACGGTCGCATGGACCGGCCCGGCATTCCGGGCCGCATGCCGTTCATCACTTCGGAGCAGGAGCAGTTTCCGCACCTCATGCCGGACACCCGCTACCGTGAGGACAGCTACGTCGCCACCGGCAAACGCGGGTCGGGAGACGAGTTCGGCGACGGCATCCCGGTGGGGCTGACGGAGTCGAACATGCGCCATGGGCGTGAACTCTACCAAATCTACTGCGCCATCTGTCACGGCGATTCGGGCGACGGCGGCGGTGTGCTTGCTGCCGAACGCTATGGGTATCCCACGATTGTGAGCCTGCTGCAACAACGCCTCATCGACCAGTCCGACGGCGAGATGTTCGAAATCATCACAAACGGCCGCGGGACGATGGGGGCTTACGGCTCGAAGATCCGGGTGGAGGACCGCTGGAAAGTGATCATGTATGTGCGCGCTCTTCAGCGCGCTTCGCAGGGCAGTGTCGACGATGTGCCCGCCGCGCGGAGAGGAGAATTGGACCTATGACGACGAGTTCCGACGTAATCACGCCGGGGCGCGAGGCCGCCGCCTCCTCGGGCGGGCGCGATCCCTCGCTGCCGCTCCTCATTGCGGGCATTGTGCTCATGGTGATTTCCATCGGGCTGCTCTTCACGGGCAGCGCGGCGGATCCCGCGCGGCCTTTCCTCGGCTACCTCGTGGCCGTTACGTTCTGGGCCTCGATTCTCATCGGGATGCTCTTTCTCGTCATGGTGTGGTGGCTTTTCGACGCCGGGTGGTCGGTCATCATCCGGCGCCAGCTGGAGCACTTTCTCGCCGCCTTCCCGGTCATCGGTGTGGTCATGGTGCCGCTCGTCGCTCTCGGGGTGGCCGGCAGCGACGCGGTGGCGTGGACATGGATGAACCTTGACGCCGAGGTTGCGGGAGCGGGGGTGACCGTCGCGGAGGACGTTCTCTACCTCCACAAGGCGCCGTACCTCAACACCACCTTTTTCGTCCTGCGTTTCATCCTCATCATCGGTGTATGGGTGGGCCTTGCGCACTTGCTGCGCCAGTGGTCGTTCCGCATGGACGAGACCGGCGACCACAAGTACGTTCACTGGTCGCGCCGCCTCTCCGCCCTCGGGATGTTCGTTCTCGCTATGGTGACGACGATGGCGTCGGTGGACTGGTTCATGTCGCTGAATTTCCACTGGTTCTCGACGATGTTCGGGGTGTGGTTTTTCTCCGCGAGCATGCGCGCGGCGCTTTCCGCCACCGTGCTCGTACTCTTCTGGCAGGCGTCCCGCGACGACGGCACCGGATTAAAGGGGATCGTGAAGCCCGCCCACTTTTACCTGATCGGCTGCATCATGCTGGCCTTCACGGTATTCTGGGCCTACATCAGTTTTTCGCAGTATTTTCTCATCTACAACGCCAACATTCCGGAAGAAACCTTCTGGTACAACATCCGTGAAAAGAATCCGGACGGCGCGCTTAACTCATGGTGGTGGGTGAGCATGGTGCTCATGTTCCTGCATTTCTTCGTGCCGTTTATCTACCTGCTTTTCTACAAGTGCAAGTTCGGCGCGCGTCTGAAGTTCATCGCCGTGTGGATCCTCGCCATCCACCTCCTCGACATCTACTTCAATGTCCTGCCGCAGAAGCTGCCCTCCGACGCCAACATCCTCGGCTACGAGGTGCGCCAGTTCATTCCGGGCCTCACCGACGTGACTGTCTTCCTCGGCGTCGGCGCGCTCGTGCTTTGGGCCTTCGTCCGCAGTACGCGCCGCCACCGCCCGATCCCCGTCCGCGATCCGCGTATCCACGAATCCCTCACCTGCCATGAGTAACGCGCACACATCCTCCGGGCACGGCGAGCCCTCCGACCGGACGATCCTGTACTCCGCGATCGGCTGGATCGGCGTGATCGTAATTATCGTCCTGGTGTTCACCATCGCCTATATCTATACGCGCGAGCCTTCTGTCGAAGCGCGCCACGAGGAGGAGCGTTTCCGCATCCGCAACGAGGTGCGCGGCGAGCAGTCCCGCCGCATGAGTTCGTATGGATGGGAAGACCGCGAGGCCGGTGTCGTGCGCCTCGCCGTGGACGACCACCTTTTCCGGCTAACCTTGGAGGAACTGCGCGAAACCAATGAGGAGAAGCTCGCGGCCAACGCCGAGTGATGGAGTTCGGCGGCTACATCATTCTCGGAGCGGTTTTCGCCGGGTTGCTTTTCCTCGGCGCGGCGGCAGTCCTTTGGTGGGCCTACCGCGACGGGCAGTTCAACGACCTCGCCGCGGGCTCGCGCACGATCTTCGACGAAGAGGAGGAACCGGAGGGCGAGCAAACCGATTTTTTCCCGAAAAGAGACCCGGAGAATCCGGAGAAGTTTCCGCCGCGGGGCGAATGATTGCGGCTTGCACTTGCGCAACCGCTTAGGAGCGTCCTTTCATACTATTCAGCGCGATGAGTTTTCCATCCACATTGACCGAGGCCATGAGCCCCACAGCCGAGCCGAAAAGCGACCTGTGGGCAAAGCTCAGCGAAGTCGACCGCTCGATGAAGGTCCTCGGCGTGTTTTTCGTCGTCTGCGCGCTGCTCTGGCTGATGGCGGGCACGGTTTTCGCCCTCGTTGCATCGATCAAGATGCACAACGTCGACTTCCTCGGCGACAGCGAGGCATGGACGTGGGGGCGGGTGCGCAGCGCGCACCTCAACGCAATGATCTACGGATGGGCCTTCAACGTTTCGTTTGCTGTCGCGCCGTGGATCATGGCGCGGCTCTGCCGCACGCGCGTGCGCTTCACCAACATCTTCCTCTTCGGCGGAATCTTCTGGAACATTGGGGTCACCATCGGGATCTATGGTATTCTCGCGGGGCATAAGGTCGGGGTGGAGTGGCTGGAGTTTCCGGCTTACGTCACGCCGGTCCTCGCGCTCGCCTTCGCCTTCATCGGCGTTTGGGTGATCCTCCTTTTCCGCTGGCGGCAGACGGGGCACGTCTACGTTTCGCAGTGGTATTTTCTCGCCGCCTTTTTCTGGCTGCCGTGGCTCTACGCCATGGCGCAGATCATGATTGTCCACGAGCCCGCGCGCGGCGTTGTGCAGGCGCTCACCAACTGGTGGTTCGCGCACAATGTGCTCGGCCTCTGGCTCACGCCCATCGCCGTGGGTGCGGCCTACTACCTCATCCCCAAGGTCCTCGGGCGTCCGATCTACAGCTACTACCTCTCCGTCATCGGCTTCTGGGCGCTCGCCCTCTTCTACAACTGGGCGGGGGTGCACCACCTTATCGGCGGGCCGGTGCCCGCGTGGGTTATCTCCGCCGGCACGGTGGCGAGTGTCATGATGGTTATTCCTGTGATCGTCGTGGCAATCAACCACCACATGACGGTTGTCGGCCTGCACCGCGAGGGGTGGGCCAGCCCGACGATTCGCTTCGTTGTCTTCGGGGCGATCAACTACACGGCTGTCAGTCTCCTTGGCTCGGCCATGGCTCTGCGCAGCGTCAACGAGATCACGCACTTCACGCACTTCACCGTGAGTCACTCCCACCACGGTGTTTATTCCTTTTTCACCATGATCATGTTCGGCGGCATCTACTATATGCTGCCCCGCCTCCTCAACCGCGAGTGGCCCAGCGCCATGCTCATTTCGCTGCACTGGTGGACGACTGCCGTCGGGGTCACGCTCATGGTCATCGTCCTTGCCATCGGCGGCTTCATCCAAGGCATGCAGCTCAACGCCATCGACCCGGAGACGGAGACGGCTGCCTTTGAGTTTCTCGATGTGATGCGCGGGACGATCCCCTACATGGTCATGCGCTCCATGACCGGCGTCCTCATCACCATCGGCCACGTCGCTTTCTTCATCAACATCGTCTGGATGCTCTTCCGCCGCCCGGCGGAGGGGAGCGATTCAAGACCCACCCTGCTTACACCGGGATCCTGATCGAGCCATGCGGAGCCTTCCACTTCTATTTTTGGGCGTCTTCTTCACGATCGCATCGTCGTGGGTCGGCATCGTGCTGGTGAGCAACATCCAGCTCGGCGGCCTCGAGCCCGCCACACCGGAACTGACCGACGCCGAGGGCAACCCCATCGCAGGGGTGTTCTTCGAAGATCCGGAGACCGGTGAAATGCGGTTCGGCCTCAACCAAGAGGGTGTCGAGGCCTATCCCGTTCCGCTCGTCGGGGCGGCCCGGCGCGGAAAACTCGTCTATGAGCAAATGGGCTGCCTCTACTGTCACTCGCAGCAGGTGCGGCGGCAGGGCTTCGGGTCCGACTACGAACGCGGCTGGGGCGAGCGCCAGTCCGTTGCGCGCGACTACATCCACCAAGAGCGCGTCATGCTCGGCACGATGCGCACGGGGCCGGACTTGTCCAACGTCGGCCTGCGCTACAGCGAGTTGTGGCAGCACCAGCACCTCTTCAACCCCAAGATCACCTCGCCGGACTCCATCATGCCGCGCTACGCCTTCCTCTATGACGTGCGCGAGATCAGCGAGTCGCGCGGCCCCTCGCCCAATGCCATTGAGATCCCGGAGGACTTTCACCCCGGCCCCGGGGAGCTGGAGGTCATCCCGACCCAGCGTGCGCGCGACCTCGTCACCTACCTCATGAACCTGCGGCAGGACTACGACCTGCCCGAAATGCAGCGGGAGCAGTAAGCCATGAGTGACAAGCTTCCACAGGACAAGAAACAATACCCGCCGACAGGCGAACCGCGCGAGACCTTCGAGGGCCATGGCTTCGACGATGACCGCCTGCAGCGCGTCCACGCGCAGCTCATGCGCGAAAAGGAAGAGCCGTCGGAGAGTTTTTCACCGACCCCGCTCTTTCTTGTCTTCGTTTTCATGATCCTCGCCTTCTGGGCCGGAGTCTACATGGTATGGTACGGCGGCGAATTCAGTGCCTTCCACTACGACGAGACAAAGTCCGCTGTCGTGGCGGAGGATACCGGCCCGCGCGAGATCGACATGATGGCCCTCGGTCGCCGTGTCTACGCGCAAAACTGCCAAGTGTGCCATCAGGCGTCCGGTGACGGACAGCGGGGCGTCTATCCTCCCGTGGCGCGCGCCGACTGGGTGCAGGACAATCCGGAGCGGCTTATCAAGGTTGTCCTTCACGGGCTCGAGGGCCGGGTAGAGGTGAACGGTAACGCCTACAACAACGCCATGCAGGCTTTCGGCCGCCTCAACGACCAGCAGGTGGCCGCCGTTCTCACCTACATCCGCACCGATCCGGACTTCGGCAACGACTCCTATCCCGTCAGGGAGGAACTGGTCGCCGAAGTTCGCTCCGAATACGACGGCCGCCGCAACGCGTGGACACAGCCCGAGCTGGAAGACATCCACGGACCCGTCACGGGCGAATGGTCGCCCCCGGAAGGTGAAGAGCCCGAAGAGGAACCGGATCCGGCCTCCTAACGGAGCACGGAGGTGGAGCCTGTCCGTGTGCGGCAGGAACGGCGTGGACTGGGAGACCCGTGCTCCGTCGGGCGGGGCGGGCAACGGTTTGACCGAATCGCGGCTAAAGTGCGCATCGTCTCGGCGGTTTCCATAGTTGATCTTCCGGGATTTTTCCCTGACAACCGTCGGTCATGTTCTCTTTTCGCCGGAACCCCTTCCGCGGTGCACGTGCTGCCCGCCGGATTTTCTTCACTTTGTGTGCTGTCGTTTCACTTTCCTGCGGATCGGAGGCGGGTGCCGCGGGTCTGCCGCAGAACCTCCCTGCTGCGCTGCCGCCGGACTTATTGCTCACGCCGTTTGACGCTGATTTCGTCTGGGCCGAACGCTGGGGATCCAACGACGCATGGGGCAACGCCGCCATGTGGCGCACGGGCGCGCAGTTAGACACTGCCGTCGGGGGCGACAACAGCGTTCTGATTCTCAACCGCGGCATCTACCGGGAGACTCTGCAAGAGCTGCCGGTGCCGGACGGATCGCCGCCGGACGCCGCCGGTGCCCGCGTTTGGGTCGGCACGGCCGAACCGGAGGGCGAGTCCGGAAACGACAATATCGACGTCGGCGGCACCTTCACCCTCGGCGAACTAACGGTGCAGAATGTTTCCGTCGGTGTCGGGCGCTCGTTCCGCAGCGGCGGTGTCCTCGTCTTTGACAGCGGCGATCCTGCCCGCAACGCCCGCATTGTCCACCTCGGCGACGAGTCCAGCGGCGGAGACGACATGAACATCCGCGAAGCGACCGATATCCGCCTCGACAGCCATACAGAGATGTTCCTCCTCAACACCGGGTCGCGGATCCGCGTGCGCGACCAGTCGCGCATCTTCGGCACCGGTGATCTCATTCTCAATCCCGGCGACCACATCGCCTACGCGGGCGAGGCGACCGGACAGGGGTCGGCAATTGAGCGCGAACTGCGTGTCGAGGACTTCGGCCGCATTGCCACGGAGGGGCGGATACTCATCAACGCCGCGCGCCTGCGCCTCATGGATTTCGGCGATATAGCCAACGCTTCGGAGATCCTTGTGAATCCGGGAGGACAGTTGATGCTCGACCGTTCCGGCGCGGTCGCTTACGCCCTCGGGATAGGGTTTCTCCGTATCAATAGCGAAGGGCATGAGATGGACGGCGGCGACAATGGTGCGCTCCGTCAGCAGGCCGGTGAGCCGGGCGATGTCGCATCGGTCGTCAACCCTGTCGAAGTGATCGGTGATTCCCGTCTCCACGTTCGTAACGCCGGCTCCCTCGTGCTTACCGGCGATATAAGTGGTATCGGCGAACTGCGCAAGACCGGCGAAGGCACACTTCGTCTCGAAGGGCTCGCCCGCAACACCGGCGGTTGGGAGATCACCAACGGCACCGTGGAGGTTGTCCGCGCCAACGGTCTGCCCGAAGGCCCGCTGCGCTTTGGTTCACCGGAAAACCGCCGCACTCTCGCGCTTTCCGGTGACCAGACCGTCACCCTCCTCGACGGTGATGCACCCGATCCGGATGAGCCTGATGCGGAGAATACACTCGTCCTTAATCTTGCACCCGAGTCGACTCTGACAGTCGACCAAGCGAAGCTCAGCGAGGGCGACGCCGAAGATGATACCCGCTTTCAGGGCGCAATCACCGGAGGTGGCGGCTTCACGAAGACGGGCGACGGCATCCTTCGCTTCACTCGCTGGCCCAAGGCCTACACCGGTCCGACGACGGTGGACAAAGGCGTCCTCGCTGTCTCCGAATCCGCGGCGCTTGCGCAGACAGATTTCATCGACATTTATGCGGGCGGCCAGTTGCGGCTGACCTCCAGCGGGGATGGCGTGCGCTACCGCTTCGGCGGACCGCTCTCCCTCGCGGGTGAGGGCCGCGGCGGCGACATCACTGTCGGCGTTGAGCGCGGGATACTCGGCGCCCTGCGCTACGACCCCGGTGGTGGTGAACACACCGCGACTTTGGAGAGCGAGGTGGTGATTCCGGAAGATGCCACCATCCATGTGAACGGTCTTGATAAGACGCTGATTTTGGAAGGACCGCTTTCGGGAAATGGCACGCTCACGCGGTCCGGCGGCGGCGATCTCATCCTGCGCGGGGAGAACAGCCTGACAGGCGGCACCCGTATCGAAAACGGGATTACCCGCGTGCAGGCGGGCTCCTCCCTCGGAACGGGTCCCTTGCAGTTTGTGGATGTCGATGTCAGTGCCACGGTCGATCTCGACAACGGCGGCGAACAGGTTGTCGCCGACTTGTTTGGCGGAAGCACAGAGGACGCGCTTTTTGTTCGTAGCGGAACGCGCCTCGTCATCGGCGGCGACGGTGGGTCAACTGCCGAGCCTTTCCGCGGTGTCATCACGGGTGGAGGGAGCATCGCCCTGCGTGCAGGCGAATGGCATTGCGCCGGATTTCTTTCCGGTCTTTCGGAGCTGCTTGCCGAGTCCGGGATGCTTCGCCTCTCCACGGGAGGCTCGCAGATCGGTGAACTCCGTGTCGATTCCGCGGCCGAGGCCGTGCTCGAAGGCACATTCTCCTCGGTGCCGCTAAGCGTCGACGGACGATGGACGGTGGAACACGCGGCGGAGCACGGCGCGGTCTTTACATCAACGGTTTCGGTGTCGGGCGAAGTGCGTTTCGCGGGGAGCCTGGACGCCGCCGCTCCGCTCCGTGTCGACCAGAATCTTGTATTCGCGGAGGGAGCGCGGATCTCCGTCCCTGGTGCGATTGTGCCTGCGGAAGGGGAGAGCGTCTACAGCCTCGCGTCGGTGGGGGGCAGTGTGCAGGGACTTGAAAATGTCCTCGTTCTGGCCCCCGCCGGTGCTCAGGGGGTATTGGAGATGACAGACGGCGTGCTGTCGGTCCGCTTGTCCGCCGAAGACGGTGCGCCTGCCGAGCTTGTTGATGTCATGGGATCCTTTGCGATTGCCGGAGACGGCACCTACGAGTCCCCGTGGCTGGGCGTTTTCGAGGCACCCGGCTTTTCCGCGAATGTGCGCTGGATCCTTCCGTATGAGCAAACGTGGTGGTGGGCCGCACCGGGTGCGTCGGGCGGCGATGCATGGTTCTACGACATCGCGCTGGGCTGGGTGTGGACCGGGGAGAGCGTGTATCCGTTCGTTTATGCGGACGATTTCTCCGCATGGATGTATTACGGATTGAATACGACGGACCACCGTCTTTTCTTCCTTTACGACGATGAGCCCGGTTGGATCGAAGCGCCGTTTGCTCCGGAATCCTGATGCCGGGCGGCGCTTACTCGAGCCACGCCCAGTCTTCGCAGTTGTCCAGCACATATAGCGGGACTTCCGGTGACGATGTCGTCGCCGCCGGGCAACGCCCGTAGCCGCCGGAGAGACCACGTGCCCAGAGAAAATGGAACTGCGGCGCGCCGGAAGCGGTGAATTCTTCGCGGGTGAAGAGGCGTGTCGTGCCGTTGGCGGCTTTCAGCGGCGGGTTCCAGCCTTCGGTGTCACTACCGTCGGGCCAGCGCACGGAAACATTTTCGAGGACAAGGCCGCGTGCGTTCTCCGCGACAACCGCCGCCATGGCGGCGCGGGCGTCGAGCGAGCAATTGGAAAACTGTGCGCCGCCCACTGCCGGATCGCCCCCCGGCGACGGATCGTCGAGCACGGGACAGACGATACGGATGTCGCGGAGAACAATATTGTCGAGACCGTTCGGTTCTTCCGAGGTCATGAGAATACGGCCGTCCGTGCGCGCGACAATTTGGCTGATGAGCACGTTGCGGATGGCACCGTGGCGGGTGCCGGGGCCCTTGCGGCGCACGTCAAGGTGAATCGGGCGGTTGAAGAGAAACGGCGCCCTCGTGTCGCAGACGATGTTGCTTATCGTGAGGTCTTCGATGACCGCGCCGTCGAAGGAGTATAAACCGACAGCCCGGTTGCTCTCAAAGACGACGCAATTGCTGAAGGTAATCTGCCGGAAGTCGTGGAAGGACTCATTGGCGCCGAGTTTGAGGGCGGCGCACCGGGTGCGCAGCACACAATTGGTCACGGTCACCCGCTCGACGCTGCGGCTGTCCTTCGTCGTTTTGAGAACGATTGCGTCGTCGCAGCAACTGAGGTGGCAGTCGCTGATCATCACATCGCGGCAGCCCGTGATGTCGAAGCCGTCGTTGTTCGGTCCGAGGAGGTTGGCATCCAGATCGACACCGCGTATCCACACGCGGTCGCAGCAGTGCATGTGGAGGTTCCAGCCCGCGCCGTTCGTTATCCTTGTATCCACGATACGAACGTCGCGGCAGTGGCTGAAGTCGATCATCGGGCTGGGACGCTCCGCCTTGTTCGCGCGTATCCACGTGAGGGCGGCGCGGGCCGGGTCCGGCTCGCGGGCTGGGACGACGGTGAGCGGATCGTCGCCGACGGTCGGTTCCCAGAAAGCCGGACCATTGCCGTCAATCGTGCCGCCGCGCACCGTGACCGCCGAGGCGTCGCGTGCCATGAGAAGGTGCCACGGGCGGCGGTCCGCGTCCTCGGTTTCCGATACTTGCCGGTAGTCGGCGATGCGCGGGGAGCCGAGCAGCTTGGCCGACGGGTGCAGTTCGAGTGTCACCCCGGATTTTAGTTCGACGGTCCCGGTAAGGAAAGTGCCCGCCGGCACGTAGACCGTGCCGCCCGTGCGGGCCGCTTCGTCGACGGCCGACTGGATCGCTTGCGTATTGAGGTGCGCGCCGTCCCCGAGCGCACCGAAGCGCGTGATGTCAAACGAGGTGTCCATCAATGGCAGGGGAAACGGAAGGCAGAGGATTTTTACGATGACAACTGTGTGCCCGCAGTCACAGACAGAAATCTCTGTGGTGCGTTACGGACGGGCAGGATGGCTGTCTCCCGTTACAGTTACAGGTCGAAGCGGAGGCGGAGGAAGACGGAGTCCGGTGCCTCTGCGGCGGGGATGTTCGCCTCGTAGCGGGTATGTCCGTCGCCGGTGCCGGTCTCGATGATCCATCCGGCGGGTACCGGTGCCCACGGATCGGCGGCTCCTAGATCAGCGCTCACTTCGAGACCCCATTGCGCGGCGGCGAAGGCGTCGCTCACGGTGAAGGGAAAGACTAGGGTGTCGTCCGGTTGGCGCGCGAGGCGGAGGAGGGCGGATTCGGCGCGCTCCTCCGGATCGAGGCCCATGGCGAACTTCAGTTCGTTGCGGATGCCGTCACCGGAGGGGTTGGCCTGCGGGCCCCAGAGGGTTTCCTCGGTTGCCGGATCGCCGTAATCCGCCCCGAAAACGTTCTGCGCCCATGCGGCGTAGTCGGCGGCAGGCGGGGCGATGTGGTAGTCGCCTTCGACGGTGATGGTGACGTAGTCGACGAAGGTGTTCGGCGCGGCGGCACCCGCGCCGGGCGAGCGGAAGTAAACGCGCAGGCCCTCAAGCTGTTCGAAGTAGCGGTAGAGGGGCGGCGCGGGATCCGTGGGTGCGTCCTCTTCGAAGGGCAGGGGCATCTCTATGTCGAGGACCCAGTTCTCGCCGTCGTCCTCGTGGTTGACCCAGAGCTGCTGCGCGTTGGGCAGGACAACGTAGCGGTAACGTTTGAAGGTGGTGGAGGCGGGGGCGGTCGTACCCATATACCACCCGTTCTGCGGGTAGTTGGAATTGGGGTTCGTGCCCGGAGTGACACCGCCCGGACCGCTCACGAAACCCGCGAGCCAGAAGGGCGGATCGCCCCCGGTCTCGAATTCTCCCTCGACATCGGTTCCGCCGCCGTAAATGAAGTAGGAGGCGGCGTCCGACGGATTTGTTCCGCTGCGGATCCGCACTTGGTAGGCGGGCCGTGCCCACCAGTGTTGGGAAAAGTCGGCGACACGGGCCTCCGGCGTGAGGTCGAGGCCGCCCTCCGGGTAGTCATGGAGGAGCATGAAGGCGATTCGCCCGTTTTCACCCCTTGGTGAGAGCGCGGTCCAGCGCAGGCGGAATTCGATGGTGACCGTATTTGTGCGGTGCGAAACCGGCGTGGGAAACTGGTAGTCGATCGACGAATACGAGCGGATGCCTCCGGGATTGTCCCACATGGGAACGGCGCGGGATTCGTCGTTCAGATTGAGGACGCCGTCAGTGATCTGGAAGACTGACCCGCTTGGAGGAGAGCCGTTCCAATTGACCGCAGTGCTGAGGTCCTTCCAGTTATCGAGATTGTCGAAGGAATCATCGAGAAGAACGGTGACGCCGGGCGGGGCGGCTTCGACGGTGACCGCGACTTCAGCGGCGCCGCCGTCGGCATAGCCCGCAAGCGCTGTGCCGAAGTCCTCTTCGCCAAGGCCTGGTGCGTAGGTGGCGATGATGAGGTCGCCCTCGATGCCGTCGGTCGATGTATCCACCCACTGCTCGTGGCCGACGACATAGTCCTGCCACCAGTCTTCGGAAAAGGAGGCCGCGGTCGCTGCCGCCGGTCCAGGAATGCGGAGGGCGGAGACGGCGCTGCCGTACGTGACGAGGCGGAGGTCTCCCGTGGCGGCATCGTAGACGAGTTCCGGCGGCGTGCCGCTGCCCGGCAGGTCGAGTGTCTCGTAGCGCAGCGAGCGGCGAAAGTCGGGGTCGTGCACAGTGCCGAGGTGCTCGATGAGTAGGGCAAGGTCGGTCTCCCCGGTGGTGCCGTCGTTGGTGAAGTCGCCGGTCTGTAGGTGGGTTCCGCTCTGTCCCCGGTGGCTGTTCCAAACGATGAAGTCGGCGGCGTCGGTCACGTAGTCTACGGTGGCATCGGTGCGGTGCGTGACGCCCACGTGCACGTAGGACATGCCGAGTTGCGCGTCGGATTGGGACACGCCGGTGGCGAGGACGTTGTCCGTGCCGCCCCACTGGCGCGGCATGGAGACTTGCAGTGTGTTCCAGTGCTCGAGGGGAAAGGGGATGTTGAGGTTCGGATTGATTTGGTTGGCACCGAGTGCTTCAACGCGGGTTGTGGATCCGTCGCCAACGGGGCGGAAAACGACCATGGAGTTGTCGGCGTTGAGGAGGGTGTTTGAGGTGGACCCGCCCGAGTGATGTGCGTTGGGTACGCGGGTGATGTCGTCGTTGTAGAGGCTGGGAAAGATCTGCCACTGATTGCCCGCCTGGGTGGAGTAATTGCGGCTCAACTCCGCGCTGCGGTTGTGACCGAAGGGTGCATGTGTATCTTTGTGCAACGCTGCGATTTCGATTTTGTAGTATTGCGCGTTACCGCGTGCAACGTCGGAGTAGGTCGTCATCTTTTGCACGAGGACTTCATCGGGCCCGATGCGGAAGGTCGGTGTGTCGAGAAAGGCCACGCCCCACGTGAATTGCGGGTGGTCGACGCGGTGGACGAGGCCCTGCGGGATTCCGGGCCGATCAATGGCGGGCGCGAAGAAACCCACTTGGCCGGGACGGTTCTCAAGATACCAGCCCGGATTGGAGAATTCACCGTCGGTGAAGTCTTCGTCGACGACGACGCCCGTGCGCCCGGCTTCGCGCGTGGTGACGAGGCGCACGCGGTCTTCGAGGTATTCCACCGTGACGCCGAGGTCGGAGAAGTCGTTGAGGGCCGCAAACTGCCCGCTGCGGTCGCCATGCATAATAATATCGATTTCCGTGCCGGGGGCGGGGAGGAAGTCCTCGTCGCGTTCGATCTGGAGGAATCCGCCGAGGGTGGCCGTGCCGTTGACATGGAGTTCCACAGTGTCGGCCGCACCGAGGCGGAAGACGAGGTAGCCGGCCTCGGGATCAAGGCGGCGGTTCGGGCGCGCGTTGTTGCCGATAAACTCTTGGTGATTTTGCGTGAAGTCCTCTTCGATCTCGACTTCGCCTGCGATGACGACGAACCCTTCGAAATTGTCGATGGAGTTGAGATTCGAATACGGCGCGGTGAACTCGGCCCGTCCCGCGTTGAAATTGGAGTAAGGCTCGTTGATGCCGTCCGTCGCGGTCCAGCGCACCTCCACGTTGAGGTCGGGCCCGGCTTCAGAGACGGCTTGACCTATGCCATTATGGAAGGTGCCTGCGGCGGGGTCCGTGGCGAAGACAACCGCGCCCTCGTTCACGCGGAGGACGGTGCCGGGGCGGTAGGCTTGCTCGCCGGCAAGGATGAGGTTCGCAGGACCTTCTTTTTCGATGAGGAGGTCGTCGACATTGGTCTGGAAGGCGTTGCCCGCCCGGTAGGGAAAACTGGAAACCGTGTCGTCTTCCCGGACGCCGGTGTGGGTGAGATCTTCCCGTGTCTCGATGGTGCCGTCGGCCCGGAGCCACACGCCGCCCGCATAGGACTGGGCGTTGGTCTGCACGATCCAGCGGGAGCCGGCAGTGTTTTCGAAGACGAAGTGGCCGTTGGTCTGGGGATCGTCGCCTGGGCGCGGGCGGAAGTTGACCGGGATGTTCTGCGTGTGGTTCGTGACGACGGTGGCGTTGTTCAGACGGATGGAGCCGATGCCGTCGGGCACCGTCCCGCCTTCGGTGAGGTCGGCGATGAATCCTTCGGCGAATTCGATCACGCCGCCGGTGCCGTCGCCTTTCACCCAAAGCTGTCGCGTGAAATAGGCGTCATTCACAAAATCGAGATGTGCGTCCTCTCCGATGATAAATCGACCGCCGTCTTGGAGGAAGACGTGCGCGAACATGTTGCCGCCGTCACCCTCCCAGAACCCGCTGAAGGTAACTTCGGTGCCTTCACCGGTCACCGTGAGGACTTGCGAGCTGTTGAGGTTGAGACCGCGGAGGTCGGCATTGACATGGATGGGGCTGCCACCCGAAAAGCGCAGTCCGCTTGCCATGAGCGTGTCGGAGTAGCGGACGCCCCCGCCAAGGGCGTTGCTGTGGAAGCGCAGGGTGCCGCCGCCGGTGATGTCGGCCGTCGTTTCGAGACGCCACCCGTTGCCGAGGTTGCTTTGGTCGATGTAAAGGATGTACGCCGGGTTGGCAAAATCCACGCCGTCGGCGACAACGGTCGCGCGGAGATCAACGGTGCCTGCCGTATCCGCGAAACGGGCGGTTTCTTCGCCGGTGTTCGGCCACGCGACGGGGGTGCCGTCGTCGAGCCAGTTGGCGGAAGCGAGGTCCCACGTGCCGCCGCCTCCCTGCCAGTCGAGGGTCGACGCGGAGACCGCGAGGGGAAGTGCAAGTAACGCGGCAACGGTCCGCGTGCGGAAAGGACGGATACGGGTCATTTTTCGGAGGGATTGGGTAGTTTGAGGTTTCGGTACCCTCAAGGGTACTGGGATACGGGGATTTCGGCAGCTCTCGAAAACGGAAAGCAAGTAACCGGTAGGGAGGCATATATTACGCCAAACGATCGCCCCGGGGCAAGTCCCGCATGCGTCAGGGAGAAGGCCGAATTGCGACAATTCTCTGGTTGTTCTGGCGGCACGGCGGTGTCTCGCGACCGTAATCGCCCGTCCGCGCGTTTTACGCGGAGGCGGCGACCGCTTCAGTCTTTTCCGTTTCGCTCTCTTTGCCGTCGCGCAGGTAGGCGCTCTGTTCATCGGCGTGGTAGCTGGAGCGCACGAGGGGGCCGCTTTCGACGGTTTCGTAGCCGAGCTTGAGGCCGAATTCTTTCCAATGGGCGAATTCCTTGGGGGTGACCCAGCGGAACATCTTGCGGTGTTCACGCGAGGGCTGGAGGTATTGCCCGATGGTGAGGATCTCCACGCCGGTGTCGCGCAGGTGTCGAATGCAGTGCTCGATTTCGTGTTCTTCCTCGCCAATGCCTAGCATGATGCCGGATTTGGTGGTGAATCCTCGCTTCGCAGAGTGTTCCAGCACCTTTGTCGTGATTTCCCACGAGGCCGTCTTGCGCACGGGGCGCTGGAGGCGTTGCACCGTCTCCATATTGTGGTTGAGGATGTCCGGTCCGGCGTCGAGGACGGTTTCGAGCTGGTCGAGCTTGCCGCGGAAGTCGGGAATGAGGACTTCGATGGCGGTCTCCGGGTTTTTGTAGCGTACGGCGCGGATGGTGGAGGCCCAGACGGATGCGCCGCCGTCTTTGAGGTCGTCGCGGGCGACGGAGGTGATGACGGCGTGGCGCAGGCCCATCTTGCGGATGGCGGAGGCGACGCGCGCCGGTTCGCCGAGGTCCAGCTCAGTGGGGCGGCCGGTGTTGATCGCGCAGAAGGTGCAGCTTCGCGTGCAGGTGTTGCCGAGGATCATGACCGTGGCCGTGCGGCGCGACCAGCATTCGCCCATGTTGGGGCACTGCGCGCTTTGGCAGACCGTGTGCAGCGCGTTCTCATCCACGAGGTTTCGTACCACGCGGTATTCCGGGCTGGTGGGCAGCTTGGCCCGCAGCCAGTCGGGTTTTCGACCATCCATGGGGATCACTCTCGCAGGCTTTGCCGATTCCTCAACCTGAAAAGCCGTCGGGCAGCGCGCGGGTGCGGACTTGCTCGGAGATGAGGGCGACGGCTTCATCGACAGTGTGTCCACCCTCGCTCGCCTTATTGACGCGGCTGCGCAGGGTGATTTCGCCCGTCTCGACCTCTTTTTTGCCGAGAACGAACATGTGCGGCACTTTGTCGAGTTCGGCGCGGCGCACCTTGGCTCCGAACTTATCGGAATGGCGGTCGACGGAGCAGCGGATGCCGACAGCCTTGAGCGTGCGTTCCAGCTCCTCCGCGAAGGGCAACTGGTCGTCGGTGATGGGGAGCAGCCGCACCTGCTCGGGCGCAAGCCAGACCGGGAAATTGCCCGCGAAATGCTCGATGAGCACCCCCGTGAAGCGCTCCATGGAGCCGAAGGGCGCGCGGTGGATGATGACGGGGACGTGGTCCTTGTTGTCCGCGCCGACGTAGCTCAGTTCAAACCGCCGCGGCAGGTTGTAGTCGACCTGCACGGTGCCGAGCTGCCACTCGCGGCCGATGACGTCTTTGACGACAAAGTCGATCTTGGGACCGTAGAAGGCGGCTTCGCCGGGCTCCTCGGCGTAGTCGACGCCAAGTGTCTTGACGGCTTCGCGGAGGGCGGCTTCGGCGCGGTCCCAGAGGGCGGGCTCGCCGGTGTATTTGGAGGAGTCGGGATCGCGCAGGCCCACGCGCACGCGGTAGTCTTTCATGCCGAGCGTGGTGAAGACGGTCTTCACGAGTTCGAGGCAACCCTGGATCTCCGCGCCGAGCTGGTCTTCCGTGCAGAAGAGGTGGGCGTCGTCCTGAGTGAAGCCGCGCACGCGCGTCATGCCGTTGAGTTCGCCCGACTGCTCCCAGCGGTAGACGGTGCCGAACTCGGCGAGGCGCACCGGAAGGTCACGGTAACTGCGCGGCTGGCTGTCGAAAATCTTTATATGCATGGGGCAGTTCATCGGCTTGAGCAGGTAGCCGTCGATCTTGCCCTCGTCGAGGCGGTTGCTCAGCTCGGCGCAGGAGCAGCCTTCGTGAGCGAGCGACTCCAGCGCCTCGTGGTCGACGACGGGGCTGAACTGCGATTCCTTGTAGTAGGGAAAATGCCCGCTTGTGCGGTATAGGCCGAGTTTGCCGATGTGGGGCGTGAAGACCTGCTCGTAGCCCTGTTTGCGCAGCTCGGAGGCGATGAAGTTCTGCAGTTCCTGCCGCAACGTGGCGCCGGCGGGCGTCCAGAGTATGAGTCCCTGTCCGACCGCCTCGTCGATATGGAAGAGCTTGAGTTCGCGCCCGAGCTTGCGGTGGTCGCGCTTCTTCGCCTCCTCAAGGCGGTCGAGGTATTCCTCCAGTTCCTGTTTCGCGGGAAAGGCCGTGCCGTAGATCCGCTGGAGCTGCTTGTTCTTCTCGTCCCCGCGGTGGTAGGCCCCCGCTACGGACAGCAGCTTGAAGGCCTTGATCTTCTTCGTGTAGTTGACGTGCGTGCCCGCGCAGAGGTCAACGAATTCGCCGTTGCGGTAGAACGAAATCGGGTCGCCCTCCGGGATGTCTTCGAGGCGGCCGAGTTTGTAGACCTCCTGCCCGCGCTCGCGGAGGAGCTGCTCGGCTTCCTCGCGGCTGGTCTCGAAGCGTTCGAAGCGCTGGTTCTCCTTAATGACCTCGCGCATTGTTGCCTCGATTTTCACAAGATCCTCCTGCGTGAATTTGTGGTCGAGATCGAAGTCGTAGTAGAACCCGCTCTCGGTCGGCGGGCCGATGTCGAGCTTGGCCTCCGGGTAGAGGCGCAGGACGGCAGCCGCAAGCACGTGCGCGGCGGAGTGGCGGAGTTCCTCAAGGGGTGTCATCGCTTTCATGGCGTCTTTCTCTGGAAAAACGTTCATACCTGCCTATCGTCCGGCGAGGGGGCAAGCGGTTTCCCGTACCGCCCCCCGCCGAAGCAGGTGCTGCGGACCGAGGGAAGTTGCCTTGACGGCGGGGCGCCGACGGTTGAAAATTGTGTCATGAACGGTCGGTTGCTCTGCGTTCCTGTCCTCACTCTGTTTTTCGCGGGTTGTCCGGTGGTCGGCGAAGATAGCGCGCCGGTCGACGCCCCCGTCGGCGCGAATCCGGATTCCAGTTCGCATTTGCGCCTCTATCTCCGTGAGGTACGGGATCCGGGGATGGAAGACATGGTCTCGCACACCGTGCTCGTTCCAGAGGGCTGGGTACTGCAGGGCGGCGTTGTGTGGACGCCCGGACGGAAGCCATTCGTGAACAACAACGTCGGCGTCGTTGGTCCGGACGGGCGGGAGGTTTGGTTTCTTCCTTCGGGGAACTACACTTACGCCCGCATTCCGCCGGGGCTGGCGCAATACATGGCCATGCAAGGGCAGGTGATGCCTCCGCCGGGAACGCTCCAGGCGGATGGTTCGGTCTGGTCGCCTCCGCCGCGCGACGCTGGCGAGTATGTGCTCCGTGACCTCTTGCCGAAGGGGCGTCCGCATGCGCGGGGCGCGCGGGTGGTGGATGTAGAACATTTGGAGGATATCGAAATGGCCATGCGCGAACTCCTCGCGCCGGTTATCCAGCAGCTTGAGCAATCCATTATGCTGGGCCGCAGGGAAGGAATGGACGGTCGTTTTTCTCTCCGCCTTGAAGCGATTACGGTGGAATACGAGGAGGACGGAACCCGCTTTCGCGAAGGCATTCCAGTGTTCCTGATGATGAGCGAATTTGTCTCCCCAGACATCAGCGGGGCTTTCGGCGGCCCGACAGTGAACTACAACTGGTCGGCGGCACCGCTCCTCGCGGCCCGCGCGCCGGTCAGCAAATACGAGGAAAGTGAAGCTCTCTTCATCGCCGTGGTCAACTCCATGCGGCCCACTATGGATTGGCAGGCGCGGATCGACGAACTGGAGCGCCGCATCAGCCAGATGGAACACGAGCAGCGCATGAATTCGATTCGCGAGTTCGGCCGGGTGCAGAGCGAAATCGCGCGGACGAACATGGAGATCAGCGAGATGCAGCAATCGAGTTTCGAGCAGCGCATGGCCAGTCAGGACCGCATGAGCCGTTCGTTCAGCAACGCCGTCCGCGACGTGGATGACTTTCGCCGACCCGATGGCGGCAGCGTCTCTTTGCCCAGTCACTACAACCACGTCTACTCGGACAGCCAAGGAGGCTACCTTTTGAGCAAGGATCCGCACTTCGATCCAAACCGCCTCGACCAGCGGGGCGGCTGGCAGCGGATCGAACCCGTCCGGCCAACCGGCGGGGCCGCGAACAAGTGACGACAGCCGGTTGATTACGTGAATGCCCGGCCATTGCTATATTCCGAATCGACAGAATTGACAATGGCAGGCATTAAAAATCAGGCGATACCTCAAGAAAAATAGCTATGAGCGATTTATCGATGTTTCGATTTTGCGTTGTCTGGTATCACTCAAATCGGGCGGTGTGGTCGAGGAGGCGTACGTTCTGGCGGTCGAAGCGGAGGGAGTATGTGCGGGTGGAGCTGTCCGGGAGGACGGCGCGGATATCGTAGGTGCGGTTGCCGCGCGGGGTGACGGTGATTTCGGGGTCGGGGGCGTCGGGGTGGGCGAGGAGCCATGGGAGGAGGACGGGCCCGGCGGTACGGAAGGTGTGGGTGCGCTGGAGGGCGGGCTCGCGGAGGTTGTAGGAGGGGCTGAACCATCCGCCGACGGGGTTTTCGCTGCCCAGAAGGTCTTCTACGGCGGTGTGACGGAGGCCGGAGTCGGCCGGGACGGGCAGGAGACGGACGACGCGCGAGGCTTCTTCGGGGGAAACGGAGGGATGGAAGTTCCAGACAGCTTCGAGGGTGCGGGGGCCGAAGGCGATGATTTCATCGAGGACGAGGGCGTGGTCGGTGCCAAGGAGGAGGACGGCGCGGGTGTGGCGGGGGGCGCCGCGGCCGCGCGCGGGATCGGCGGGGAAGCGGGCGGCGGCGGCGGCGAAGGCATGCGTGTCGCTGAAATCGGTTCGCACGGGCAGCGGGCGGGAGACGACGCGGGGCGGCGGGACGGTGCCGCGCCCGTTGAGGAGGAGAACATTGTGGGCGCGCGGGCCTTCGAAGTAGTCTTTCCACGGACCGGGCTGGTAGATGTAACGTCCGCTGTCGGCGACGAGGTGCCGCCCTCGGGCGAAGAAGGCGAGGTTGAGGTGGTCGTGGTGCTGGTGGGCGCTGCCGTGGGGTCCGGCGTCGAAGAAGAGCCACGGGTCGTCAGGCCCCCAGCCGCCGCGCAGGACGGCGTGGCCGGCCCACGGGAAGAAGCGTGAAGGCGGTCCGGCAGGACGTTCGCCGCGCGCCCCGTGGCTGAGGACGTATTCCCAGTCGGGGCGTCCGAAAAACGCCGGCATGCCCGCGGCGCGGGCGTGGTTGAACTCAAGGTCGGCGGCGTTGTTCATGGGGCCGGTGCCGTCGGGGGCGGCGATCATGATGAAGTAGTGCCACATCTCTTCGATGCGTCGGGCGAGAGCATCGGCGGCTCCGGCATCGAGGGCGCGGAGGACGGGCATGAGCGGTTGGACGGCGGCGAGGACGACGCGCTGGTAGTGGTTGGTGAGTTCTTTGTAGCTGCCGTCGGGGTAGGTCTGGTTGTTGATTTCGCGATTCAGCGTGGCGAGGGCGCGGTCGAACCATGCGTCGGCCTCGAGGAATTCCGGCCATGCGGCGGCGAGTGTGGCGAGGGCGATTTTTTCGGTAATGAGGTGGTTGCCGCCCCAGAAGGAGGCGAAGCGGTCGAGTTTGTCGGCGTGATCGGGGACGGAGGCGAGCATGGCGAGGAGGGCGGGGCCGTGCGCCTGCGGATCGTGACGGAGGTATTCGAAGGCGGGGATCCATGCCTGTGTGACGCGTCGGGCGGCCTCGAGGGGTCGCCACGCGGGAGAGAAGCTGAAGCGGGCGGGGTAGGGGTTGGCGTTTGTCCAGTCTACAATGAGGGCGGAGGCTTTGGCTGAGTAGCGGGGATCGCCGGTTTCTTTGTGGGCGGCGAGCAGGTCGGGTATGAATCCGTGGCGGTTGAGGAACCATGCCCATTCTTTGTCGTCGCGCGGTCCGCGTGCTTCCCAGTCGAGACCGCCGTCTTCAAGCCGGGGCTGCCGACCGCGGAGGTCCTGGAGTGTGAAACGGTCGTCAAGGACGTCGCGCGCGCGTTCTCTGTAGCCGGGCGGCGGTTCAAGGGCTGCGGACACGCCCTGCGGCGGCGGTCGGTCGGCGAAGTGGCGCAGGAGGGCGTGGGCGGCGCGATCACGGTCGCCGGATGCGTATGCTTTTGCGGCGGTCTCCAGTTCCGGGTGGCTAAGGTCGAGCGCTTCGAAGAGTCGGTCGAACCGGGCGTCAGTCAGCCCGGCGCGCGTGAAGACGGATTCCGCTGCGGTGCTGTCGCCCGCAGCGGTCGCGGAGGCGAGGGCGCACGCGGTGAAAAGCAGGCACGTGATCTGGCGCGTTGTGCCCGACATACCGGTCACGGGCCGGTGCGCTCCACCGGGGCGCAGCGGCGCGCGAGAGGACCGGCAAAAACGAAGAGGACAACGCCGAGCGCAAGGCCGATGAGCGGGCGCAGGAGGTTTTGCCGGAAGTAGTAGCCGAGGTAGCTTGGGTCGATTTCAAAGACGGACTCGGCGGTGTTGGCGAGCGACTGCCATAGGGCTGTGACGATGATGAGGATGGCTCCTACGCGGAGGAGGACGGCGGCGGTCGTCTGATGGCGCGGGGTGTCCATGATGCGAAGAGGATCTATTGGCCGGAGTCGCGCGGCGTGCAAGCGGGAAGCGCGCGGGCGTTTAACCGCGGCCGCCGGGGCGCACGGTATCTTCGTCGATGGAGGCTAGCACGGCACGCCAGTCGGCAAGGGCGGCGGATTCGTCGGCGTAGCCGCATTCAGGATAGGGCGGGCGGATGACGAGGCGCACATCGACGCGGCTGAAGGGCAGCGGGACGAGGTGGCGGTCCCATGTGGGCAGCCGCAGCGCGTGACGGGCATTGGGTATGATAAAGGCCACGGGTGCCTGCGAGCGGCGGGCGAGAATGAGTGCGCCGCGCTTGATTTCATGGAGGGGTCCGCTCGGTCCGTCGGGCGTAACGGCGATATCTTGGCCGCCGCGTAGCTCGCGGATAAGTTCGCGGGCGGCGGCGATGCCCCGGCGGCTGCTGCTTCCGCGGACGATGCGGAAGCCGACGGCTTCGTAGAAGGCGACCTCCCATGCGGCGCTGCGGCTTGGGCTCACGAGACAGGCGACGTTGGCCGCGTCGAAGAATCGCTTCGCCATGATGGGCGCGAGGAGGGACCGGTTGTGCCAGCTGACGAAGATGCGCGGGGCGGGGGGGGGGGCCCCCCCGCGGGGGGATTCCGCGTCCATGTGCAGCCGCAGGGAGCGAAGATAGAGCCAGAGGAGGGCGGCGAGGGGGCGGCAGATCCACTTGCGCCAGCCGAAGAGGCGGAAGACCGTGCCGCTCTCGAAAGGGCGCCCGGCAGCGCGGCGTGGCGGGGCGTCGCCGTGCGGACCGTGGCCGGTAGGTGTGCTGCCGGATGTCTCTGTCACGGGCGCAGACCATGGTTGTCCGGCGGCGGAAGGCGAATGAATCCGCACGCCTTTCCGTGAATTGTCCGGGGGGAAGATTTTTTTGAAGAATATGCTTCGCCGGTGCATCCAGACCGGCGCATCCGCCGTATGTGTCCGCATACGGGTAGTTCCCGTTGTTCTTTCTCATCCGCTGTGTTGCCGCTCGGGTAAAGTTTTTTCGCCCTCGTTGTCTTGGGAATGTGTGGTTTCAATACCCCAAGCGGGAGCCGCCGCGGTCCAGGTTTGTTTTCGGTGTGTTACCCTGATGCATGCCGAGTTCTGACTGGCTCCGGCCTGGCCTGGCCCGGCGGTCTCCCGTCCGGGGGTTGAACTCCGTCTTTTCCTTTCGCTTTCAGCAACCCGCCTGAGCGGGGCAGCCTCCCTCGTCCCCGCTCACCCGCTCCGGCGTCTCCGGAACCGGCGCGGGATATTCGGGGGAGCCCGGTCCCCCCGGCCGGCGCTCCCCCTTATTTTTTTTGGAAAATAGTTTTCTCCGGCCTGCGGTTGCCTACTGTCCCGTGTTGTGTCTTCGGAGCGAGAGGCCAGTACCCGTGAGCGCGAGGAGGCGGTTGATTGGATCGGGCGGATGGCCCGAGGCGATGACACCGCGCTCCAAGCATTGTATGCGCGCTACAGCCGGGTTCTTTTCGGAATTCTCGTTAAGTCTTTGAATGATCGCGGCGAGGCTGAGGAAGCTCTGCAGGATCTCTTTACGAGAGCCTGGAACAAAGCCGGCAACTACGAGCCCGACCGCGCTTCGCCGTACACTTGGCTGTGCGTCATGGCCCGCAGCATTGCCATCGACCGGTTGCGAAAGCGCCAGCGTCGGCCGGGGCACGAGCAGCTGGAAGAAGATGTGCGACCGGTTCCCTCGGGCGATCCGTCCGCCGGAGACATCGCTGATGTCCGCGATACCGGGCGCGAGTTGCGCAACATCCTTGATTGCCTTTCTCCCTATCAACGCAAATGTATTTCCCTCGCCTATTTCAAAGGTTTTTCCCACGCGGAGATCGCGGCGGAACTCAACCGTCCGCTCGGCTCGGTGAAATCAGACATTCGCCGTGGCTTGCAGCGGCTGCGCTCTATTATTCGTAAACGTGACGATTCCTCCACAACTTGAAGAAAAAGCCGCCCTCTACGCGCTCGACCTGCTCGATGCGCCGGAGCGCGAAGCTTTCGCCAGCCGGCTTGAAAACGATGCCGGGCTGCGCGCGCTAGTGGATGATTTCCGCGAGAGCCTCAGCCTTTACGCCGCCGCCGAGGCGCGGTCGCAGTCGCCCAGCCCGGAGGTGGAAGAACGGTTGCTGCGCGGGATTCGCTCGGGCGCGGAGGAGGAGGAGCAGGATGCCGAGAAGATTGTCTTTCCCGGCGGAGCGTCCGCGGGGCGGCAGGCACCCGTTGTTTACGGGCGGGTGTGGACATGGCTTTGGCCGGCTGCGGCTTTGGTCATGCTGGGATTGAATCTGTTTCTCGTGAGTGAGTTGCGCGATGCGCGTTCCGTGGAAGCGGAGACGGGTGAAATGGTGCGGGTTGATCCCGCTTTGTTCGAGGAGTACGGGATTCCCGCCGGTGAACCGGCGCTCGCGCGGCGGCTCGAAGCGCTGCACGCCGAACGCGACCGGCTGCGCGGACATTCGGAGGACGCGGAGATTTTTGCCGCCGAAGCGCAGTCGCGCATCCGACTGCTGGAAGAGTCGAACGAATCGCTCGTCTTCGAGCGCGATGCCGTGCTTGATTCGCTCGACGATCTCGCCGGGCGCGCCGCGCCGCTGCTCGGTGGCCATAAAGGCTTTGCGCGGTACACGGTCATGGAGTTGATGACCGACGAAGCACGCGAGGCGGGGCGGGGTCCCCTCGGGCTCGCGCAACTGGCGGGATCGATACTCCAGTCGCCCGGTATCGCCATGGTGGACCGCGACGGACTTCCGGAGTTCCGCGCATGGGGCTCCGGAAGGCTGCCGGAAGGTGGCGCGGATATGTCCGGCCCGGCGGATGCGGAAGACGTGCCCCGCGGCGGAGCTGCGTTTGCGCTCTCGGTCTTCGACGAGACGACCGGACGGGGTTTCATGGATATCTACAACCTTCCCGAGCCGGAGGAGGGGACGAACTTCCACCTCTGGCTGCGCGGGGCGGTCGGGGACATTGGCTTTGTTGCCGTGGGCGGTCTGCCGGAAGAGTTGTCGGGCCGCTCAGGGTCGCTTTTTTTCGAAGTGCCCCCCGGGACGGTGGCGCCCGTGGAGATTATTGTCACGGCGGAGGAGAGCACGGAACCGGGGGAGCCGGGCGGTCCGGTTGTGCTGCGGGGACCGTAAGAGCGCGGGATGCCGGTCAATGGACGCGCGGTGCCTCCATTGATGGGATAAATCACCGTTGACCGCGCTTTGCATTTTTGCGTTGCCTCGGTCGTGAGCCCTGACAATTTGCGCTCTCCATGGGCCTTCCGCAAAGTGTATTAGTGGTCGATGACGAAGCGCATATCCGTGTAATTCTCCAGCGCATCCTGTCCTCCATGGGAATTCCGTATGTGCATGTGGCGGAGAACGGGCGCGAAGCCTGCGAGATGTATGCGCAGTTCAAATGCGAACTCGTAATCATGGATATAAATATGCCGGTCATGACGGGCACCGAAGCGGTGGCACGGATCCGCGCGGAGGATCCCGAGGCAAAGATAATCATGCTGACATCGCTGGCGAGCCGACGGGCCGTTGAGCAAAGCGCGGAAGTCGGTGCAACGGACTACCTGCGCAAGGACCTTCCGCTGGAGCAGTTGAAGATCCGCCTCAAGGAGTCGATTGAGGAGGTGTTCGAGTGAACTCCACGAACAATCCGCTGCTGAAAGAAGTTCGCTTTTCCTACGCCGAGTTAATGGCTGAAGTGGCGGAGGAGCGGAAGCACTCCGCCTTCGCCCGCGAGATGCTCGATGACCTTGAAATCCGGAAGATATTCCGGGCAAAGAAGAAGAAAAAGCAGAAGACGGAAGACAGCGTTCCGGGCCAGACACTTCGGGCGACAGCCCCGGCGATACCTCCGGAGACGCAGGTGCTGCTCGACGAGATTGTCGACGACGGAAACCTGAGCCGGTTGGAGGATGCCGTCCGCAGTGATATGCTAAGTCGGGACATGGCCTGTAACGCATGGGCCAACCACCACGGTGTGGCCTATGTCGATCCCTTGCAGAGTGTCTCTACCCCCGAGGCGCTCGAAGCCATTCCCGAGGAGGTTGCGCGGAGGATCAATGTCCTTGGTCTCTACATCATGGACGGCGTGATTACAGTTGTCACGCCCGATCCCGTGAACGCCGATAATCTGCGGCGCTTGGCGGCAATCACGGGTCTGAAAGTCAGCGCCTCCTTTGCGTTGCCTTCCGAGGTGGCGGACGCCCTCAATATACGCTACGCCTCTAAGGATATCGTCGAGGACTCGGTTGCGGAGTTCGAGGCGAAGCACGGCGTTATTTCGCGCACATTGTCCGATCTTCAGGTCGCCGAGTTGGCCGACGCCGCTCCGGTCATCAAGATCGTCGATTCACTCATCCATTTGGCTATCCGCGAAAGGGCTTCCGACATCCACATCGAGCCGCAGGAGGGCTACTCGCGTGTGCGTCTTCGAGTCGACGGACGCCTGCGTATGGCCGTGAATATTTCCAACAAAATCCATCCTGCACTCGTCGCGCGCCTCAAGATCCTTTCGCGTTTGAGCATCGAGGAAAGCCGTTTCCCGCAGGACGGAAAGTTCTCCATCCCCTTCGGGATGTCCAAGGCGGACTTCCGGAGTTCGTTCTTTCCCTCGACCCACGGCAACAAGGTGGTCATCCGCATTCTCGCCTCCACGGGAAAGAAATCGATCCTGTCGCTCGATGATATGATGATTTCGCAGTCGATCCTCAAGCCCTACCGGCGGATCGCTCATAACCCGAACGGCATCGTCTTTATCACCGGTCCCACGGGGTCCGGCAAAACGACCACCCTCTACGCCACGCTGCAGGAGCTGAACTCCGAAGACGTGAACATAAGCACGATCGAGGATCCGGTGGAGATTCCAATGGAAGGGCTCACCCAGGGGCAGGTGAACCAGCATATCGACCTCAACTTCCCGATCCTGCTGCGCTCGCTCCTGCGACAGGATCCGGACATCATCTTGGTCGGAGAGATCCGTGACCGCGAAACAGCAAAAATCGCCACCGAAGCCGCCCTCACCGGCCACTTGGTCTTCGCCACGCTGCACACAAACAATGCCATCCAGGCCGTCATCCGTCTCGTTGAGATCGGCATTGAGCCCCACATGGTCGCACCCTCGATCAATTGCGTCCTCGCACAGCGCCTCTGCGGCCGCCTCGACGAGCAGTACAAGGAGGCGTACACACCCCGCCGCGAAATTATCGAACGGTTCCTGCACGACGTCGCCGAAGATGAAGAGCCGACGTTCTTTCGCCCCGGCGCCGCGCCGCACGGCAAAGGATACAAGGGACGAGTCGCCATTCACGAACTGGCCATTGTATCCGATGAGATGCGGTCGCTCATTTCGCAGCGGGCGGGTACGCGCGAATTGTCCGAAGCAGCTCGCAAGCTCGGCTACAAGCCGCTTCGCTACGACGGCATGAAGAAAGCTCTCCTCGGTCTCACCACGATCGAGGAAGTCGAGCGGTCGACGCCCGTCGAATGGATCGGCTGAGACCGGATGAATTGCGGGCCGCGTCCTGCGATCTCCCGCTGTTGTTCTTTTCTTGCTTCCCGCTTCCCGAGTCCGGAGGCTGGGCGGCATGTCCAATAGAGCTTTGATTGTCCACGGCGGTTGGGAGGGGCACGTGCCCGCTCAGACCGCCGCCCTTATTTCCGAACTGCTCGGAGAGGAGGGACTGCTTGTCGACGTTTCCGATAGCTTGGAGGCTTTCCGGCAACTTGAGAACACCGATTATTCCCTCGTGGTTCCCATGTGGACGATGGGAACCATCGACGGTGAACTGGTCAAGGTGGTCTCCGCCGCCGTGCGGAACGGGGCCGGACTGGCCGGATTTCACGGCGGGATGGGCGACGCCTTCCGCAACAGCACCGACTGGCAGTTCATGACCGGAGCACAGTTCGTCGCACATCCCGGGGATATCATTCCGTATACGGTGGAAATCGCCAACGCCGCGCATCCGGTCACCCGCGGACTCGGGAACTTCAGCATGGAGTCCGAGCAGTATTACATGCACTTCGACCCCGCCGTCCGCATCCTCGCCACGACGACATTCTCCGGCGAGCACGCTCAGGAGACCGCGGGCGTCGTCATGCCGGTCGCCTACACAAAAGAGTGGGGAGACGGGCGTGTCTTCTACTGCTCCCTCGGACACACCATGAGCGATCTCGATGTCCCTGAATGCCGCACTATGATCCTGCGGGGCATGCTCTGGGCCGCCCGCAACCTGCCGGAATAACCGCGCAGGTCATCGCGCTTTTTGTTGACATACGCAAAAAATCCAACACGTGTTGGATTTTTCCCGAAACCATCAATCCAACTCTCATTCATGGCAGCAAACGACCTCTCGGACATCGGCCTTATCGGCTTGGCCGTCATGGGCCAGAACCTGGCCCTAAATATCGCCGACCACGGCTTCCGCATCAGCGTCTACAATCGGACGACAAGCAAGATGGAAGATTTTGTGCGGATGCATCCCGACACACCCGGCGGCCTTCACGGCGAAGCGTCCCTCGAGGGCTTCGTCAAGTCCCTCAAGCGTCCGCGCAAAGTGATCATCCTCGTCCAGGCAGGGCGCGGAACGGACGCCGTCATCGACAGTCTCGTCCCGCTCCTCGAGGAGGGCGACATTATCATCGACGGCGGCAACGCCAAGTGGACCGACACCATCCGCCGGGAACAGGAGCTTACGGAAAAAGGGCTTCGCTTTATCGGTAGCGGCGTCTCCGGCGGAGAAGAGGGCGCGCGTTTTGGTCCCAGTCTCATGCCGGGCGGAACCGCCGAGGCATGGGAGTCGCTCAAGCCGATCTGGGATGCCATCGCCGCCAAGGTCGATCCCGATAACGGAAAGCCGCTTCTCGGCGCCGAACCGGGCAAGCCGGTCGAAGGCGGAGTGCCGTGTTCTGCCTACATCGGTCCCGACGGTGCGGGCCACTATGTTAAAATGGTGCACAACGGCATCGAATACGGCGACATGCAGATGATCTGCGAGGCCTATGACCTCATGCAGCGCGTCCTTGGCATGACGCCGCCGGAAATGGGCAAGGTCTTCGAAGACTGGAACGGCGGGCTCCTCGACAGCTTCCTTATCGAAATCACCGCCGATATCCTCCAGCAGAAAGATCCGGAAACGGGTAAACCCTTCGTCGATATCGTCCTCGACACCGCAGGGCAAAAGGGCACCGGCAAATGGACGAGCGTCAACGCGCTCGACATGGGCGTGCCCGCGCAGACTGTCGCCGAAGCCGTCTTTGCCCGTTGCCTCAGCGCCGTGAAGGAAGAGCGCGTTGACGCCTCTTCCGTCCTCAAGGGCCCGGAATACAGCTTCAACGGTGACAAGAGCGCATTCGTCGACGCCATCCGTGACGCCCTGTACTGTTCCAAGATCTGCTCCTATGCACAAGGCTTCCAGCTCATGCGCGAGGCACAGAAGGAATACGGTTGGAACCTGAACTTCGGCGAGATCGCGCAGATCTGGCGTGGCGGTTGCATCATCCGCGCCGCATTTCTGCAAAAAATAACCGAGGCATACGCGCGCGATCCGGACCTCGCCAACCTCCTTCTCGACCCCTTCTTCAATGAACAGGTGCAGAAAGCCCAGGCCAACTGGCGCAAGGTCGTTGCCGTTGCCACCGAAGCGGGAATCAGCATCCCCACTTTCTCCAGCGCCCTCAGTTACTACGACGGATACCGCACGGAGCGGCTCCCGCAAAATCTCCTCCAGGCCCAGCGCGACTACTTCGGCGCGCACACCTACGAACGGGTCGACCACCCCCGCGGCGAGTTCTTCCACATCGATTGGCCCAAGCCGGACCGTCCCCAGCTCAAAGCCTGACCGTCCTTTCTTTCCCGCCCCGCGCCGATTCTGGTGGTACTTCGCATATACGTATAAATATGGCAGGCATATATAAGTGCAAAAATTTCATTAAATATATATACCAAGAGTGGCCTTTGCGTACCAATGCCTTGGGCATATAATGAGAATCGGCATAATTTCACTCTTATGTAAAATGTATGCCATTTTTCTTGACGGGTTCTGTAGGCGACGAGACCTTTGAGCCATGTACCGACGCCCCTATCCCCGAAGACTGGTTGCCCCGGAGGGTGAATCCGCGTGCTACCACTGCTATGGCAGGTGTGTGAACAAGGAGCGCCTGCTCGCCGACGGGGAGGCGAAGGACCGCTTTGTCGCGGAGCTGCGGCGCGTGGCGGACTTCTGCGGG
>JAFIGH010000135.1:2500-9428 GCA_020831525.1 Opitutales bacterium | reverse complement strand
CGGTCGCCCGCTCGCGGGCGAGGTACCGTGCTATCGAAGACCCGCGTGAGTAATTCCTGCGGCGGGCGCGGTCCGTCTTCCAATCGCTCTATACGTAATGCGAGCGCCGCTAATCCACCGCCGTTACGGTCACCGGGACCTCGCGGTCGCCCTGCCGGGCGAAGTCCATCACTTGGATCATGAGGCCGGAGCGTGCGTTGCGCTCGACTTGGAGGATGACCGGCAAATCCGGAAACTGCGAACGGGTGACACGCACGACATTTTCCACCCGCGAGAGCGAAATATTCGCGCCGTCATGAAGGATCTGCCCCGTGGCCGTGAGGCGGAAGATCATTGGATCGCGGTCCTCGTCTCGTTCTGTGTCTGGATTGGGCTGGGGCCGGTCGACGCCGATCCCGCGCTCATCGACAAAAACCGTCGTCACGATGAAGAAAATCAGGAGAATGAACACCATATCAATCATCGGAGAGATGTTGATATCGGTCTTGTCTTCGCCCTTATTGATGAGGTTGCGTCTGCTCATGAATCGAAATCAAACTTTGCTGATGAAGAGGAAGATGCTCCCCGCGCCCCCGGCGTTCAAGGAAATTGTCGCGGGCTGATCTACTTGACCATGGTCCGCTTCACACCGTCACAGCCCTCCCTTCTAGGGGAAACACCGGAAACTGTTGGTCGCCTCGTCGCGTCTTCGGGGCAGCCGCCCTTCCGCACGAAGCAGCTCATGGAGTGGCTCTACAAGCGCCGCGCGGTGGACTTCGCGGAAATGACCAACCTCTCAGCGGACCTGCGGGAGTGGCTGGGGGCCAACTTCCGCCTCAACCCTGCCCGGCTCGTCCTCCTCAAGCGCGCAAGCGACATCACGGAAAAGCTCCTCCTCGAACTGGAAGACCGTTCCCTTGTCGAAACCGTGCTCATCCGCTACCCGCAGCGCGGCGTCGGCGTGGAGACGGCGCGCAGCACAATCTGCGTCTCCAGCCAAGTCGGCTGCGCCTACGGCTGCCGTTTCTGCGCCTCGGGCCTCGACGGCTGGAAGCGCAACCTCACCGCCGCCGAGATCGTCGCCCAGTTTCTGCATATCTGCTATGTCGAGGAGAAGCGCCGCGGCCGACCCCCGAAGGACGCCCTGCCCTTCGACAACGTCGTCTTCATGGGCATGGGCGAGCCCCTCGCTAACTACGACAGCGTCATGACCGCCATTCGCGCGCTCAACGCGCCTTGGGGCCTCGGCTTCGGTGCGCGCCGCATCACGGTCTCCACCTCCGGCCTCGTCCCCGAGATCCTGCGCCTCGCCGACGAACCCGTGCAATTCCGCCTCGCCGTAAGCCTGCACGGCGCGACCAACGACGTGCGCACACAGATCATGCCGGTCAACCGCAAATACCCGCTGGAGAGCCTCGTCCCGGCCGTGAAAACATTCGCCGAGCGGCGCGGCCGCATGGTCACGCTCGAATACATCCTCATCGAAGACGTAAACGATGCCTTCGCCCAAGCCGAAGCCCTCACAGGCATCGCCCGCGAACTCCGCGCCCACGTCAACCTAATCCCCTACAACCGCGTCGAAGGCCTGCCGTGGAAGCGCCCCAACCTCCAGCGCCAGGAGGCCTTTGCGCGCATCCTCCGCGACGCTGCCGTCCCCCACACCATCCGCAAAGAAAAGGGCCACGACATCGACGCCGCCTGCGGCCAACTCCGCCTCCGCACCGAAAAAGACCGCTTACGTTTCAATCACCACTAACCACTAAAGATTCGACGACACGGCCCATCCTGCCCGGCAACAACCGTCTCACCGATCACACCGCACTGCTGGGAAAAAAATTGACCCTTCTAAACAGCGACCGATCATTCGGAACGACACTCGGGAGCCCGGCAGCCAGCGCGCCGCACCAACGACCGGCTCCCCGCACCGAACACCGCCGCAAGGATGCGCCCGCTCGACAAAGACGACAAAATCAAACTCCTCCGCACCATGCTGTTCAGCCGCATGGGCGACCTGCGCGAGCAGAGCCTCATCCGCCAAGGCAAGGGCTGGTTCCACGTATCGGGGATGGGGCACGAAGCCCTCTCCGTCGTCGGGCATCTTTTGCAGGACGGCGACTTTTTCTCCGGCTACTACCGCGACCGGCCCATCGCCCTCGCGCGGGGCGTGGCCCCCTACGAACTCGCGCTGGCCTTCTTCGCCAAGCAGGCGAGCGCAAGCGGGGGCCGCCAGATGCCCGCCCACTTCAGCGACCGCAAGCGCGGCATCTTCAGCATCGCGAGCGTCGTGGGCTCGTCTTTGCTTCCCGCCTGCGGTCTCGCATGGGGAGTGCAACTCGACGGTAAGCCCAACGCCGTCGTCACCACGGTGGGCGACGCGGGCACGCGCCAAGGCGATTTCTACGAGAGCGCGGCCCTCGCGAGAGAGATGCGCCTGCCTATGCTTTTCATCGTCGAAGACAACGGCATCGGCATCTCCAGCGTCACCCGCGACATCAACCCGCTCGCTCTCGAAGTCATCGATCAACGCCATTGGGAGACTGTCGACGGCTGCGATGTCGACAACGTCTACGCCTCTGTGCGCCCCGCCCTCGACCGCATCCGCGCCGGGGAGGGACCGCAGTTTCTCTGGTGCCGCTGCGAGCGGATCTCCAGCCACTCCAGCGCCGACGACCACCGCAAATACCGTTCCGAGGAGGAACTCGCCTCGCTCGACGAAAAGGATCCCCTCGCGCGCCTCAAGCGCTCCCTCGTGGAGGAAGGGTATTTGAGCGCCAAAGAGGTCGCCTCGCTCGAGGAGGAGATCACCGCGCAGGTGCGCACCGACTACGAGCGCGCCGCAGCCGAGTTGGACCCCGAACCGGGCGACCTCCTCAAACACGTTTTCGGCCCGCCGGCACAACCGCCCGCTCTCGACATTGAGATGGAAGACAAGGCGCGCATGGTTGACACCCTCAACCGCACCTTCCACGCCGCTCTCGGCCGCTCCGACGACTTCGTCTTTTTCGGCCAGGACATCGCTGATCCCAAGGGCGGCGTCTTCAGTCTGACCAAAGGGCTGTCCACCGCCGCGCCGGAGCGCGTGCGCAACTCCCCCCTCGCGGAGTCGACCATCCTCGGCGTCGCCGTGGGCCTCGCTGCCTATGGCAAACGGCCCGTCTTCGAGATCCAGTTCGCCGACTACCTCTGGCCCGCTTTCAACCAGATCGCCACCCACTTCAGCACCCTGCACTGGCGCAGCAACGGCGAATGGTCGGCCCCTGCCGTCATCTACGCTCCCTACGGTGCCTACCTGCCGGGCGGCGCACTTTGGCACAGCCAGGCCAACGAGGCCGTCCTCGCCCATTTCCCGGGTATTCACATCGCCGTGCCGAGTACCCCGGAAGACACCGCCGGACTCTTCTGGAGCGCCATGCACGGCAACTCCCCCGCCATCATCCTCATACCCAAGCACCTCATGTGGAAGACGCAGCCTGTGGAACGTCCCGCCGCGCCCGTCCCTTTCGGCAAGGCCCGCCTCGTGCGCGCCGGCGACGATCTCACCATCGTCTCATGGGGCAACTGCCTCGAAGTCGTGCAAGACGCGCTCACCAGCGCCGGCCCCGGGGTGTCCGCCGAGATTATCGATCTGCGAAGCATCGTGCCCCTCGATTTCGCTGCTGTCCGGGATTCCGTGCGGAAAACCGGCCGCATCCTCGTCGTACACGAAGACGCCCGCTCATGCTCCGTAGGGCAGAGCATCGTCAGTCGCGTGGCCGAAGACGCCGACCTTTTCGCCCGCCTCCTCGCACCGCCGCGCCTGCTCGCCAAGCCCGACGTCAACATCGGCTACAATCCAGTCTTCGAATTCGAGGCGTTGCCCACTGCCAAAGACGTTGCCGCCGCCGTGCGCGAACTTCTCTCCGTCCACACCGCCCCGCGCGCCACCGCCGCTTTCGAGACAACGCCCCCCGAGCCGACCACCGAAAACCAAGCCATCCGCAAAATGCAGGAAAGCCTTTCCGAAACCGATCCCACCGAAGAGACCGTCGAGACCATCCGCGTGCCCCTCCTCGGTGAAGGCATCGCCTCCGCCCGTCTCGTCTCCATCCTCGCGAAACCCGGCGAATCGATTGAGCAGGACGACGCCCTTTGCGAGGTCGAAACCGACAAAGCCCTCTTCCCCGTCGAGTCGCCCATTGAGGGCACCCTCAAGGAGTGGCTTGCGGAAGAGGGCGACGAAGTCGAAGTCGGGCAGGAGATCGCGCGCGTTGTTGTGGCACGGGCCGATGTGCGCGCTCCCACGGCCAAAGCACCGGAGACCGAAGCCAGAGCACGATCCGCCGCCGATATCCGCCCCACCGAGGGCGGCCTGCCCCCGCACATCGTCGCACAGCTCAAGAACGTCGTCCCCGCCCACATGACCGTCAAAGCCGGCTGGGACGCAATTCGCGCCGCCCGCGCCGCCGCCAAGGAGCAGCTCGGCAAAGGTGCCCCCACCCCCACCGTGATGCTTGCGTGGTGCCTTGTCCAAGCCATGGCGCGCCACCCCGTCTTCACCTGCACAAGCAGCGGCGACACCCTTGTCACCCACCGCGAGTTCGACTTCGGCGTCGCCGTTTCCCTCGACAACGATGCCCTCGACACCGCCGTCATCCACCGCGCCAACACCCTTGGGTGGGATGAGTTCGCCGAGGCCTACGCCGAGGCCGTGCGCAACGTGCGCGCCGGCCGCGGCACCTCCAAAGCCGGTACACCCCTCATTCTCACCAGCATGGGCGGATACGCCGTGCGCGACGCCCTCCCCGTCGTCGTACCCCCTGCCATCGCCACCCTTTTCGTCGGCGAATCGCACCGCGATACCTCCGGTGGCGAAGCGCGCGATGTCGTCAGTCTTTGCCTCAGCTTCGACCACCGCTGGATGAACGGCGTCGCCGCCGCCCAGTTCCTCAGCGACGTGCGCCGCGAAATGGAGACGCTCCGCTACCCCGCCGTCCGCTCCGCGGGCTGAGCCCGTCCGGCATTAAACCCGCTGCACGGACGCCCATGCTCCCGCAAGCGCGATACCACCTCTTCGTCTACGGCACCCTTCGCCCCGGCGGACGCTACTACCGCAAGCTCTGCGCCGTTCGCCCGCCCCGCGCTCTCGCCGCCTTCGTGCGCGGACGCCTCTACCACCTCGCCGCCGGATACCCCGGCCTTGCCCCCGGCGACCAATGGGTGCGCGGCGACATCCTGTCCTTCGACGACGACACCCTCCTGCGCGACATCGACGCCCTCGAAGAGTTCGATCCCTCGGGCCCGCCCCACGCCAACGTCTACCACCGCACCCCCGTCGACGCATACGATGCCGACGCCCGCTTCATCGCCACCGTCGAAACCTACCGCATGCCCATGAAAACGATCGAACGCATGGGCGGCGTATGGGTTCCCTCCGGAGCATGGCCCGAAGGCCTTGCCAACCTATCGAAGTAGGCGGTCCGGGCTACGCACGGCGGCGTTGCGCTACAGCCCAAGCGCCGGAACGAAAGCGAGGCGGCCGCAGGCGTCGGGATGGATGAGCCCGGCGGGGTCGGTGTGGGCGGCAAAGGCGATCATGGCGGCGTTATCGCCGGTGTGGCGGGGCTGGGCGACGTGGAGGGGAAGGTGGTGTTTTCCGGCAAGGGCGGCGAAGGCGGCGCGGAGGGCGCTGTTGTTGGCCACGCCGCCGGAAAGACCGAGGCTGCGGTAGCCGCCGACGGCGGCGCGCAGGCCTTGGTCTGTCTTGATAACGAGGGCATCGACGACGGCCTGCTGATAGCTGGCGCAGATGTCGGCCATGGCACTTTCGAGGGCGGCATCGTCGAGTTTTTCCAATTGGTAGCGCAGACTTGTTTTGAGTCCAGAGAAGGAGAAGCGGTCGTCCGCCGCGCGGCGTGAGGGCCGGGGAAAGGCGAAGGCGGCGGGATCGCCGCCGCCCGCGCGGGCCTCAATGAGGGGTCCGCCGGGATAGGCGAGGCCGAGGAGCTTGGCGCCTTTGTCGAGGGCCTCGCCCGCGGCGTCATCGACGGTGCGGGCGAGAACGGTGAGACTGCGGTCGGCGGCGACGCGAACGAGGAGCGTGTTGCCTCCCGAAACGACGAGGCCTAGATGCGGCAACTGCCCGGCCAGCCATGCGTCGAAACCGCCGGGATTTTCCGTGTGCGCGCTGATGAAGGGCGAGAAGACATGCCCCCGCAGGTGATTGACGCCCACGACAGGACACTCGAAAACCTGCCCGAGAGCACGGGCGAGGGCAATACCGAGGGCGAGACACCCGGCGAGGCCCGGCCCGATGGTGACGGCGATACGCGCGGGCGCATTGACGCCGAGGCATTCGCGCGCGTGCCCGAGGAGCGCGGGGAAGTTCGTAAGGTGTTCGCGGCTGGCGATGTCGGGCACGACTCCGCCGTAGGCACGGTGGCGCGCAATCTGGGAGTGAACCCACTCGCCCGCCATGCCCCGCGCGGGGTCGAAGAGCGCGAGGGCCGACTCGTCGCAACTGCTCTCGATGGCGAGGATCATGCGCGGAAGACCCGTGCGCGGGCTAAAAGCCCTTGATCTTGAAAAGACTAGTGACGCTCTGGTGGTTGTTGATGCGCAGCATGGCCTCGCCAAGGAGCGGGGCTACGCTCAACACGGTGATGGGCAGGCCGCGGCAGTCGATCGGTGTCGAGTTGGTCGTGATGAGTTCGTCGAGGAAGCCCGTCTTTATACGCTCGTAGCCCGATTCGTTGAGGACGGCGTGGCTGACGGCGGCACGCACGCGGGTGGCCCCGTTCTTCTTGAGGATTTCGGCCGCCGCCGCGAGGGTGCCGGCGGATTCGGTGAGATCGTCGACGAGGAGGACGGATTTGCCTTTGACGTCGCCCACCATGCTGAAGGCTTCGACGTTGGCGGCGTCTTTGCGGCGCTTGGCGACAAACCCGAAGTCGGTGCCAAGCATATCGGCGTA
>JAFIGH010000029.1 GCA_020831525.1 Opitutales bacterium | reverse complement strand
TCCTATTCCGGCATGGAAAGCTCAGCATGTTTCCATGAAAATCTCCGAAGAACCAATATTATCCGCAGAGGATGAGGGGATTCTGAATCCGTGTGAATATTCTGAGCGTAACCCGCTTCGCTATTTGGATTCCCACTATGGCGTGTATAGTTTTTACGATCCAGAGATTGTCCGAGGGATTCGGGAGGTGTCGGCTGTAAATGATCGTGTGGTGTCTACGAGCGAAGCTGTGGCCAGCGCCTTGGGCTCAAGAATTCCGTTTCCTGATCCCCCCGGATTCCGTCTGGATGATAAGGAGTTGAAGACATTCCTTTCCTTGTTTCGGATCGACAATGCTGAAGTTCCGCAGGAGATAACGGCCGAGATCCCAGTCGTTCAATCTGCCGCGATCCATCGCCTTTGTCGGGTGTTCGGATACGATTTCAACCAGGAAAACCTTCTGAGGTTTCCGGGGATCACTTATGTGGTCTTGACTTGGCCCTTTTGGATGAGGGATGTAAATGCATGGTTGGATAGCGCAGAAGGCGCAGGAGGGGTTGCGAGTGCGGTCTCCCTCATTGAACACTTGTATTGCCGGTATCCAGTGCCACGGTTTCTTCTCGAATCTTTCTGTTGGGTGTTTGTCGATGAAATAGAATACGATAATGAATTTCGCCAACGGGTCTGTCCCGCGTTCTTTCTTTTGATTGCTCTGGGTCGTGGCTGGAGTTACCGTGATTTCGCCGCCGCCCTCGGGTTTCCGCAATGGAAGGGAATTGAGCGCTTCTTATGGCAAGTTCCGGTGACGCAGCCTGGCGAACCGCTGGAGATCTCCATTCTCTGTGCGCGGCTGATGCAATGCGGAGCGAGTGAACCGGTAATCCATGGTATACTTCGATTGAACGAGAATCTTCGTAATCCCACCTGCATCGACTGGTTTATAAGGCATCAGGATGATTTGACGAGAGACGATATCAACGCCGTAGCTGGCTGGGCAAATCACCAGTGGTATGAAACTGGTTTTGTGGAGTGGACAAGAAGAGGATTACGGCGAGTGCTGCGAGAGGCCAGAGAGTATGAACAGGAGTTGGTTCGGAGGCGGCGTGTCGATAACACACCCCTTCAATGGGAATCGCATGGATGGGATTTGGAGATTGAGAGTTCGGGGCTTTCCATCAAGGAACTGCTTTCCTCTGATGCACTTATTGAAGAAGGCGCGGCGATGCTCCACTGCGTCGGTGGCGGTGGCTACGCGCGCATGTGCGCGACTGGAAACTCTGCAATTTTTTCAGTTTGCCAGAGCGAAAGGCGGGTGGGCACTGTCGAGTTGAGACTTTCTAGAAACCGCCCTCCAGTGATCGCGCAGGCACAAGCAAGGCGAAACTCACCGTTGCCGCACCATGTCAGAGGGTTTCTGGGTCGGTGGATGCAGGAGGTCGTATTGAGGCAGACAGGGAAGGGAAAGTCATGAAAGCAACGTGTTCATAGTTAGTCATCGCCATCGGAATGGAGACGGAAAGAAGGGTGCTCCATGCGAGGTTGCGCGCGGCGTATCCTGCGCGACAGGTTAGGGTCGAGTTGTGCATTTTGCCGCCAAGCTGGGATCCTTCTGATCTCGAACAGCTTATGGCAAAGCTGATGCGGGCCATTCGAAGGGCGCACTTGTGACCGAGCATGCCAAGGTGGAACGTTTTCAACGCAAACGCAATGCAATGCCCTCGTGATCATTTCCTGAAATCACCTTGACATCCGGCTTCGAAGCCCCAGAAACCGAAAGGCTCATGAAGACCACAAGCGCAAGTCCGCGCGGTGTCCGCGCCGCCGATGTGAACGATTCCCTCCGCCGGAGGTGTCTTCATTGACCGTATCCGGTCCTGGTTGGAAGCTTGGGGTTATCGGTTTTTGGAAGTTCCCGTCCTTGTGCGGGCGGACCTCTTTGATGCCTGCACACAGGGCACGGAGAACCGCATGTTCCGCCTCGAAGGGGGCATGGCCCTGGTTCCCGAAGTAACGAATTATGTGCGTGCGATGGGGGCGCGGGCCCTCGGCTGTGACCGGGTGTATTACGTGACACGCTGCTTCCGCGAGGAGACAACGACCGATGCCGAGCGCCTGCGCGAGTTCACTCAGATCGGGGTCGAGTTCCTCGGTGAAAATGCGGCTGATTGCCGCAAGGCCGTGCGCAAAGATGCCCTTCGGTTGTTCCGGGAACTCCTCGGCGACGAGGGCTGGGCGCTGGAGGACAGCGTCGAGCGCGGGCTCAACCTTTACGCAACGACCGCCGGGACCTTCGAAATCCGGGCAACGGGCAACCGCAAGCAACTCCTCGGCGGCGGTGCCTATGCGGGCGGGGCCGGCTGGGCCCTCGGCCTGGAGCGTTTGGAGTTGCTCCTCAAACGAAGCGGTCAGCGTATGTAAGATTTTTATGGGGCGAAAGCTTTGATGGTGAAGCTCAGGCCTGTGGCGCCTGCGAACAGGGTTCAAGTCCCTGTCGCCCTACCAATTTTCAGGGGATTCGGGAGAAGCCGGTGGGCAAAGGCTGGAGGGCCATGCTTCGCCGTAGCCGGGTGCCCATCATGGCCCCCGGTGTTGTGTGTTGGCGAAGGCCGAGGCGTTTGGGCGAAGCGATCGCGCTCGATCCTCCAAAGGCCGCGGGACCGCATAAATGCAGTCCCGCTGTGTCGCTGAGGGCGCCCTGTGTAAGGAGGTCGTTATCGTGAGCCGTTCTCACGCTTCCTCTACCTCAAGGCGACCGTTGCGGTGGAGGCGTCCGTAGAGGGTGCGGGCACCGTCGAGGCACCATGAGCGTCCGCGTTGGCGGGCAACATTGTGCCGGGATGTGTGACCGACGATCTGTGGGTAGGGAAGCGCGTCCTCAAATTCCTCATACCAGTCGGCCCAGGTGAGCCCGGGCGCGGGGGTGTCTCCGCCGCGCGCGACACCGGGCAGGAGGAGGGGGTCGGCTTCGAGGTGGAGGTTGGCAAGGGCGTGCCGGGCTCTCCGGTCGATGCTCATGAGCGCGGCCTCGGGCGAAGGCGCGACCGGCCAGTGGGCCGGGACGACACCGGCATGGCTGACGAGCCAGCCGTTGACTTTCTGGAAGAGGCGGCATTCACGCCAGAACTCGTCGTCGAGGATCTTACCGATCCGCTTGGCCTTCGAGGGTGAGAAGTCGGCGGGGAGAAAGCGCGGTGCGTTTGCACGGCGCGGCGATTGCTGTCGGCGGACCCATGGTAAAGCCCACAGGTAGGGGATGTCGTGATTGCCGAGGAGAAGGGTGAGGCGTTCCCCGAAGCGTTCGCGCAGTTCAAGGAGGCGGCGGGCCATGGCCCTCGCGCCGTCGATTTCGTCTCCGCGCGGGTCAAAGTAATCACCGCCGAGGAGAAAATGAGAGCACCGGTCGGCTTCGCACTCGAGGACGCGGTTGAGCCAAGCGCTGTTTTCGTGGGGATCGAAAAGCAGCAGGCAGGTATCCGTTTCGATTTCGATAGCGGTGTTCAGGGGCATTCTGCGGGTGGTGGATGAGGTGGACGTGGATTGGATGCGGTGGACGAGTATCTGCGTTCTCTGAGAAATCTGCGGTGAAACTTTCCTTGGGCTCGGCTTTTGGAACCGCAGATAGCGCAGAGAGCGCAGATAAAGTGGACCAGGGTTTGCGGCGGTAGGTCCGCAAGGTGTGCCGTTTCCTGAACCGGAACTACCAGACAATGCCCTTCCGAAAGCGGTGCGATGTCGAGAAAGACGGCTACCACGGTGTCACGTTGGACGATGCTGGCGGGAGCTTCCCCGCGAAGAATTCTGGTGAAGATAGAGGGCATGGTTGGTCTGCAGCTGGATTAGAAATCGAGGAAAGGACGGGTTCCGCGGGTGTGCAAGCCGTGCGGATCCGGTTCGGGCGGGCGGATTTGGCATTCTTGCACCCGCTCGTAAGAGACGCGGGACAGATGTTCGGGCCGATACGAGTATGCTGACGGAGCTTTCATGGAGACAGCTGCCGCCGCCGGATACGCGGGCGGTGGATCCGGCGTGCCTGCCGTCGGCGGACGAGTCGTGGAGCTGGCAACGGTCTGCGATGAAGTGTCTATGGGACCGCGCGACGACGGAGTGTTTGGAGGGTGACCGGTTAAGGATCGGTTCCCCGAACGGTCGGCACCGGATGTGGGTGAAGCCATGGCCGAAGGCGTGTGTCGTTCCGGATAAGCGTGGGCTGCCCACTGACCTTCAGTTTCTCGACGGGCTGATACTGACCCCGGCCTTGGCGCGGGGGTTGCGAGCCATCAAGGATCCGACGGAGGATGCCTCTTCCGGTGATCCCTGCACTGCCGACATTCTGGCGGATTTGCAGATAAGCCGTTCTGCCGCAGCCCGCAGCGGCGCATTCAGTGAATCCTTTCCGCCGGGAATTTTGGAAGATGTGGCCCGCTGGCCCGTCGAGTCCGGTCGGTTCGCCTTGGCGGCGGCCTGCGGTGTGCCGGGCTTCCGCAGCCTGCTCAACACCCATCCCCAGCTCGCCTGGCTTGTGGCCGACCGGATTCTCCGCAACTGCGGCGGACGGGGCATTGAACCAACTGCATGGGAAGCCTATGTTCGCAAAGGGCCTCTCTGGTTGGCGTCGGCGTTTCTGGGGCTGCCCCGTGGTCGGGGAACGCTGGCTGTTTTGCGTCGGCTGCATCTGAATTGTTTCTTTGCTGACGGTCTGCTCGAATCGTTGCGCAAGGTCTTCGCCCGCAGCGCGAGCCGCGCGGCAATCCTGCGCCTCGGGGCACCCATCCGCAACGAGCTTCTTTGCCTGCTCGAAAACCGGTTTGTCCCGAATCTGGTTTTTCTTCGTGCCTTGCAGCAAATGGGTGAAGAGTCGAAGGATGGGCGCACTGCATTGCGACAGGCTTCCACATCCTACATGGAACTCGCCGTCCGGGTTGAATTGGGGCGGCTTGAGGGCGTCGATTTAGGTGCCATCCGCTCTCCGCGTCGAATTCTGCGGATACAAAGCGAGGAGGAGCGCCGCGATGAAGAGCGCGCTCTTAGCAGGTGTCCGTTGGCTATGGACACCCCGATCGACTTTCCCTTCGCGGAGACCCCGGGCGTCCTTCCGTTGCGCACCCGGTCAGAGATCCTTGCGGTAGGCGCACGTTTCAATAACTGTCTTGGCAGCGCGCTTGGAGCGCTCCCGTATTTGCGCAGGCTTGCCGATGGAACGGGAGCGGTCGCGATCTTTTGCAAGGGAGGGGCTGAAGCACTCGTATTTTTTCGAAAGGATGAGAGCGGCCGGTGGGTCCCCGATGAGATTGGAGGTCCCAACCGCACCCAACTTGATGCGGGAATCCTGCGTGCGGTTGATGATTGGTGCCGTGCGCAGGGAATTATACCAAGGCAGAGGTCCCGAGGCGACGGTACGGCTTTTCACAATGGGGATGCGTCCGTGCAACAATGATCCGGGTCGATGGCGAGACAGATGTTCAGGGCCGATACGAGTATGCTGACGGAGCTTTCATGGAGACAGTTGCCGCCGCCGGATACGCGGGCGGTGGATCCGGCGTGCCTGCCCGCGCCTGAGGCGTTCTGGTCGTGCATCAACGGGTCTTTGCGCCGGCTGAGCGGTATACATTTCACCGCAGTTGAGTGGCGGGACGATCTCACTGTGCGGATTCGGGCGTCGGAAATCGGCAGCGGTCCGCTTGTCGTCAGTCCGTGGCCCGATGCAAGTGTGGTACTCGAAGGCCGGGACGGGATCGATCATGTGTCGTGGGCCGATGGATGCATCCTTTCCCCGGCGCTGGAGCAAGCGCTGCCCACTAGGAAAGACATGGACCGGGCCTCCGATCCCTACGATTATCCGCAGTCGGATGTGCTTGCGGATTTGGGTATCAACGGTGACTTCGGCGCGCGCTTGCGCTCATTCAGCGAGACGTTTCCCTCTACCGTACTCGAAGCCGTGGCCCGCTGGCGCTTCACCGAGGGGCGGTTCTCCCTTGCGGCGGCCTGTGCCGTTGCCGGATTCCAGACACTCTTGGCCGCACACCCGCAGTTGGCCTGGCTGGTCGCCGACCGCATGCTTCGCGAGAACGGTCAGCGCGGGATCCGGGGTTCCGATTGGGATAGCGTTGTCAAGATGGGTCCGCTTTGGCTTGCCGTTCACTTTCTTCGCCTGCCCCGGCGGCGGGGGACATTGACGGTCTTGCGCCGCCTTCACATGGACTGTCTCCGCCTGCGGTTGGACGGCTTCCGCCCGCACACGCCCTTCCGTACCGGAAGCGACATTCTCTCCCGCCTGCAGAATGTCTTTGGACGAAAGGAGACCTTCGAGACCCTCATGCGACTGGAGACACCCATCAGCAATGACATCCTCGACTTTCTCATGCACGACATTGTGCCGCACCTTGACTTACTCAGGGAACTACAGCAACCGGCTTGGCCATGCGGTGATCCGCGGGTCCGGGAACTGAAAATGGATTTCGCGATGCTCTTGGAGGAGGTGCGGGCGGGCCGGTTGGCGCCCGTGGCCTTGGGCGGCATCCGCTCTCCGCGCCGCCTGCGCCGCATGGGGCAGGCGCTTCGGGAAAGAGCTGAACGGGAGGTGTTGAGGAATTACCCGATTTCCGTCGATACGGGTCTGCCGTTTCCCTTCCCGGCGAGCGCGAACCTCGTTCCTCTGACATCCTGTGCGGAAATTCGCGACGCCGGCGAACGCTTACGGAACTGTCTCGCCGGTTTGAAAAGTGTGTGTGCTTACATTCCCGCAATTCTTGCAGGAAACGGTGCTTTCGCCGTCTTCCGCAAGGGCCCGGAGGAGGCCCTCGTCTATTTTTCCCGGAGCGATGCCAACGAGGCATGGGCGGTCTATGAAGCATCGGGCGACGGCAATACCCCGCCGTCCGAGCCCCTCGTGAACGCACTCAATGAATGGTGCCTCCTTCATGGCGTGCGGGGTCTTTGCTGAGAATACAATCCTTAGGCTTTTGGACTTGATTCGACGGAACGCCGCTA
This sequence comes from Opitutales bacterium, assembly GCA_020831525.1. Taxonomy (GTDB): domain Bacteria; phylum Verrucomicrobiota; class Verrucomicrobiia; order Opitutales; family Oceanipulchritudinaceae; genus SLLG01. The sequence continues at coordinate 44,771 of JAFIGH010000029.1, read as the reverse complement.
CCACGCGTGGTTGGTGAGTCTCTGCGTTCTCTGTGAAATCTGCGGTGGAGAAATTCTTGGGCTCGGTGTTGAACCGCAGATTGCGCGGAGAGCGCAGATGGGGTGGACTTGGACAGATGCGGTTGGTGAGTCTCTGCGTTCTCTGCGAAATCTGCGGTGGAGAAATCCTTGGGCTCGGTGTTGAACCGCAGATTGCGCGGAGAGCGCAGATGGGGTGGACTTGGATCGGGTGCGGTGGATAAGTCTCTGCGTTTTCCGCGAAATCTGCGGTGGGGAAATCCTTTGGCTCGGCTTTGTTGAACGGGTTTGCATCTTTCCTAGCGGGATTTCGAGACCCGTTTGATCCCGATTTTAGCGTATTTGAAATTCAAGAGCAGGGCCGTCCGGAGGCCGGTGATGTTGAGGTATCCCAGCATCTGCGCGATGTGGGTCTCGTTGAACGCCGATACCACCTTGGGGTCGACAATGACCCGATCCTCGACAATCAAATCCGGGACCAGTGAGCCAATGAGCACGCCGTCATAGTAAACGTCGTGAGACTTTTGAGCGTCACAGCATATACCCTGTTTGCCAAGTTCGATGATCAGTGCCCGTTCATAGAGTTTCTCGTCCAGTCCCGGCTTCAGGGTGTTCAGCACGGTCATGGCACTTCCAATAATCGTTTCGGTGAGTTCGGCATTCTCATCTTCCATATCCTGTCTTCCATGGCGAAAAGGCGGTCTTTGTTCGAGGCAAATCGTCCGTTGAAAGCTTTATTGGACTCGGTGTTTCTGAACCGCAGATCGCGCGGAGAGCGCAGATGGGCTGGGTCTGGGCATTTTGATCCGGGAAAACGGGTTGGAACCGGCACGAACAACTGTCTTTTTCATTGTCGCTATGAGGCTGCCGCCATACGAGATCGACCATGGATTGTGCGCTACCATTCTTCGAACAAGGCTGGGATATCCCGGGCACCGTGTAGAATCCGAACAATCTCCACTCTTTCATTCCGGCGGAAGAAAACGACGTACTTTCGGTGCGCCAAACTCAACAAGCCCGGCAAAAGATCCTCTCTTCGGTGACCCACGCCTTTGAGGATCGCCAACTCACGGCATTTTTCCACGATCTCGTCAATCAAGTGGTCTGCCGCTCTTTCGCTATCCCCGGCAATGTAATCCCAAATCTCATCCAAGTCGCGGATCGCCGCATGGGAAATCAGCGGTTTCTTATCCGTGTTTTCTCTCACGGCCCGAACGCTTGATTTTCTCTGCGAAATTGTGATCCATGCTTTCCGAACGCCCTTTGTCCAATTGCTTGAGGCCGAGCAACAGTTCTGACTGCAGGGACGCCAATTTCTTTGCTTTCTCTTCCTCGAACTGATAAAGCAGTCGCAGGGCGTCCCGGACAACCTCCGAAGACGAACCATACAACCCGGTTTTTACCTTTGAGTGCACCCAATTCTCCAGTTCTGGTGTGAGCGAAACATTCATGATGGTGACCTTAAGCCAATAACAGGCTTTGTCAATTTCTGTTGTCTGCATGTGCCCTGAACTTTGGCGGCACACCGACGGCGAGGCTATTCATGAGATCGCCCGAACCGCGGGCGGACGGCGAAATTCGCGCTGCAGGCTGTCGGGGGAACGGATGCGGGAAAGGGCCGCGAGAGCGCCGCCGTCTGCGGTATCCTTGAGGCGCGCTGAGAGGAATCGGTAGTGCATGAAAATGACCGAGGCCACATGGTCGTTGCCGTCTCGGCGTTGGTATCCGTTTGCCCGGCGGACGAGCGCCGGATGGGGCGCGGGTTCGGCGGCGAGAAGCCTGAGAACCCAGGGGGACACGGGGGCCTCCAGTGAGATAAGCGTTTCGAAGGCGCGGCGGCGGTTGAAAGCGGTGAGGAAGTCCTTGCAGGGAGCCTCGTCTCCCGCGAGGCAGTCGAAGTGCAGTCGCCGCAGGACTTCAAGTGTCGTGTTTCGGTCGGGAAGCCCGAAGATCCCGGAGGCAATAGGACGCGGGCCGGCGTTCAGTATAGGCTCCCATGTGGAGGGTCTGAGCGGTTGGCCAGCCGTGCGGGCAAGAATGTGCGCGGCGGTGAGAAAGGCCAGTTGTGGATGCGCGTCGAGCAGGGTGGTGAATCCCGGCAGCGCGCATGCGGCCGCGACGGCATAGTGACCGGTACGGAAACGCCAGCGAAAGACGGTGTCCAGGACGTCGGGTGGAAAGCGCTCATTGAAGGCCCTCAGGGCGTCGGCGCCCTCTTCGTCGAGGCCGAGTTCGCCGAGGATTCCGCCGGTCGCGGCCGGGTCGTCCTTCCGTGAAAGCGCCGCCGTGAGGGCACGGGGAAGAACGCACCCGTCATAGGCAAAGCGGTCTGCAAGGTCGTGCCGTTGCTCGTCCGGGCAAACGATCCCGGTTTCCGGCCATGGCAGAATCCGCATCTCCCAGCCTTCGGAGCTGCGGATATGTAGACCGCCGTCGTCCGCCGGGCGAAAAGTCTTGCGGTATAGCTTGGGCGGTCGGTTGAAGCAGGCGCCGAGGCGCGTCCACACGGCGGCGGCGTCCGGCAGGCAGAGCGGATCGAGGGCACCCGGGGGCGGGCGCGGGGGCAGTTGTCGCCAGGACGGATGCATCTCTTCCATCGGTTTCCGAAGCTACACCGCCGAAGCGGTGCCTCAACTCATAAAACCGGCGGGCCCGTGGTCGGTCGGAAAGTGCCGCGCGACGATGTCGATAGCCTCGCGCACAGCCTCCGGCGCAGGCACACCGCGCTTCTTGCAGATAATGGCCGCGGTATCGCGGACCTCCCGGATGTGCGCGCCGTTGAACCCGCGCTCAAGACAGACCGCGGCGGTTTCCCGCAGCGGCACACCTTTCGGCAGGAAAGCCGCGAGGAGTTGCTCGATGGTGTCTGTGTCGGGCACGCCGAAGTGCCATTTGCGGTTGAAGCGCACTGGCCGGTTGCGGATGGCGCGGTCGAGAAGGTGGAGGTGATTGGTCGTCACCACAACGACCATGGGATGTGCGGATTCCTCTATGCCCGAGGTGAACTGGAGAAAGTCCGAGAAGTAGCTCTTGATCCCGTTGACGCGGTCTTCGGCATACATTTCGACATCTTCAAGGACGAGAAAAAGTTCGCCGAAGTACTTTCGCCGGAGGACGGCAAACTCATCAAAATCGAGTCGACCGCAGGCATAGGCCGCGGTGAAGCCTGCCGCCACCGCCTCGTTCAGGAGACTGCGGCAGGTGATGGACTTTCCGCTTCCGGGCGGTCCGTGCAGGATGGCGCCCGACCCGAGGCCGAAGCGCAGACGGTCAACCGTGTTTTCGCGGATGTCATTACGCATTTCCGAAGCCATGACCACGGTGTCGAGCGTTTCGCTGTGAGGGGCCCTCGGGGCGGCGCTGATGTGGCCGTCCTTCACGGTGAGTTCGAGGAGTTGCCCGCGCCACGGGTTCTTTTCACGCAACTCCTTCGCAAGTTCCTCAAAGAACCACTCCGCCCGTTTGTCCGAGCGCAGGGTCACGGACCGGCTGCGCATTCCATCCGCGGACTCGATGCAGAACTGCTGGTCCCGCAGGGTGAAAATGGCAAGGCCCTCCGTCATTACCGGACGGCTTTCGCTGGGTGCCGGTGAAAACTCAATGGTCTCCTTTTCATGGAGGATCCAGAAGTTCGCACGTTCCTCGCAGAAGCGCTGGATTGTGAACATAATCATCGCGAACTCGGCCGGGTTGTCCGTGCTCCATGTGCGTTTCAACATGGGCTCGGACGGTCCCGGCGGCAGATCGTAGATGCGGTCTCGGAAAACGTCGGTACTCATACATCCACGGAGCGCGGAACATTTGTCCAACGGCTCGGCATCGGTCAAAGCGAGCCGCTCCACTTCGCGCGCGTAGTAGCCGGTGCCGCTCAGGGAGAGCGGGGGGGCGGGCTAGCGCTCGGGTTGCGCGGTTTCGCCCGCTTCGGAACCATCCAGGACGAACTCCGGAACCGATCACAACGCATCATGCTGGAGTGCATGCGCTTCGAAAATATCAAGTTCTACTTTGGGTTTTCTCAGAACAGCCCGTGGCGTACGCCGTATTAAGTGTTTCCACCGTGTTCGAATGCCGCCAAACGATCAAACAAGACTCGCCATCGGGCGCACCTTGGAAGGAGGAAGGGGTCGCAAGGATGGCGGTCGGCTACGTTGGTCGGCATGTTCACTGTGAGTATCGCGGCGGGCGTGTGCGGTCGGAAGGTCGTAGCTGCCAGACTTTGGGTTGGCAGCCCGGCGGTACCGAAGCTGAGATTCAGGGCGCGGACGAACTCCCGAACCCGGACCGTTCCGTGAAAATCCAAAGTAGAACTTGAGATTTTCACGAAACGGGTTTGTCTGGAGGGATGATTCCACGCATCATGGCTGAGACGCTTTCGACCGCCGCCGGGGAGTACCCCGTGGTGACGCTCACGGGGCCGCGGCAGGCGGGAAAGACCACGCTCGTGCGGGCGGTGTTTCCGGAGCACCGTTACTGCAATCTGGAAGATCCTGAACTCCGGCGCATGGCCAGCGAGGACCCGAAGCAGTTTTTCCACCTGCACAAGGGGCCGCTGATCCTCGACGAGATCCAGCGCGTGCCGGAATTGCTCTCATGGATCCAAGTCCGCGTCGATGAGGAGAAGAGCAAAGGCGCCTTCATCCTCACGGGCAGCCACCAACTGCGCTTGCATGAGGCGGTCACGCAATCCCTTGCCGGACGCACGTCCCTCCTGCGGCTTCTCCCCCTTTCCATCCGCGAATTGGAGGCATCCGGTGCGTCGGTTGAGAAGAACGAACTCCTTTACAAAGGCTGCCTGCCCCGCATTCACGTCGACGCCTTGAGTCCGTCGGCCGCTTACGCGAACTATTTCCGCACCTACGTCGAGCGCGATGTCAGGCAGTTGATGGAACTCCGCAATCAGCAGCTCTTCGAAACCTTCATGCGCTTGCTGGCGGGAAGGGTGGGCCAGCCCCTGAATCTGAGCGGGTTGGCGGGCGATGTGGGGGTGAGCGCAACGACTCTGAAGCAATGGCTCTCGATTCTCGAAGCATCCTTCGTGGTGTTCCGCCTGCCTCCCTATTACCGGACCTTCGGCAAACGTCTGGTCAAGAGCCCGAAGATCTACTTCACCGAACCCGGCCTTGCCTGCTGGCTGCTGGGCATCGAGTCCGCCTCGGAAGCGGCGCGCGATCCGCTGCACGGCAACCTCTTTGAGAACCTTGTTGTCGCGGAAGCGTTCAAGGCGCGGCTCAACGCCGGCCGGGAACCGCGCCTGTATTTCTGGCAGGACAGCCACCGCAACGAGGTCGATTTGGTTTTCGAGCAACAGCGCAAACTCATTCCCATCGAAATCAAATCCGCCATGACCTGGCATCGCTACTTGGCGGCGAATCTCTTGAAGTTCCAGCGCGGCGTGCCCGATGCCAAGTCCGGATTCGTTCTTTACGCAGGCGACCTCTTTCCGGAAACGGATCACTACGCCGCGCGGCACTTCAAAGACACCGGTGATTGTCTGTGACAAGGGGAGCGGCGCGCTTTGGCTTTCCGTGCCTTGAGGAACCGCCGGAAGGCGGGGAGCGGACATCTGCCCGCCGTAGGACCGGGGGCCGGCTTCGACGATTACCGGGTCCTCACCGTGGACGCGCTCGAAATAGCGCTCGCCGGATTCATCGCTCTGTCCCCGTCTTGATTTCCCGGCTTAGGATGGAAGGGAGCATCATGACGGCCCTCCCAAAGTAGCATGAGCTTCCCGCTTGTGATTTGAATCGGTTCGCAAGCTGGAAGCGTGCGCTACTTTGGGCGGCAAGGCGTCAGGCCAGTTCAATGGGCAAATGCTTTGCATAGTGGGCAAAGTCCTTGTCTTCGGTGAGGACGCGCATCCGGTTGGCGCACGATCCCCAACATCTGCACATTCCGCTCCCGGATGGCCAATCTTCAAGTTCGTTGCCATGTTTTCAAAATGACACATGGCTATGTGTCCACAAGCGTTTTCGGATCGGGAGTAACTGGCTTTGGCTCGGGGGAGGGAACTACGAATGGAGCGAATTACACGAATGCGGAGGCTCTGTGGGGTGGATTGGATGCGGTGGGGGGGTATCTGCGTTCTCTGAGAAATCTGCGGTGAAGAAGGTCCGTGGGCTCGGTATTATTGAACCGCAGAGAGCGCAGAGAGCGCAGAGGGCGCAGAGAGGGTGGGTTGGGTGGGTGGATGGGGTGCGGTGGAGGAGATTCGTATAATTCGGGTGATCTGTCGTGGAAAAGGGCTTTGGCTCGGTTTGGGGGTAAACTCGCTCTCTCTTGCGCCGGGTGTCCCTGCTTGCTTTGCGAGTCAAGGAGGTCGGTTTGCGCAAGCTCTGGCAGGATGCCGACATCACCCAGTGAAAAAATCGTGGGAATAACTTGCAAATTCCACGCCGCGGGCGCATGATTTGCAGTATGTGGATTGGGCGACAGTTTGAGAGTCTACTGCGGAAGGGTGCCGAAACCCGACCGGTGGTGGTCCTGACGGGGCCGCGCCAGACGGGCAAGACCTCCCTTGTCCGGCGGCTCTTTCCGGACCACGGCTACGTCAACCTGGACCTGCCCAGCGAGGCCGCCCAGGCTGAAGGCGACCCGCTGGCCTTTCTCTCGCGGCACGGGGAGAACCTCATCATTGACGAGGTGCAGTATGCGCCCGCGCTCTTCCGCCACCTGAAACGCGTCGTCGATGGAGAGCGTGAGCGCACCGGGCGTTTCATCCTGACGGGATCCCAGCCGTTTCAATTGATGCAGGGAGTCTCCGAATCCTTGGCCGGGCGGGCCCACATCCTGCACTTGGACGGACTCAGTTATCGGGAAATTCGCGAGGCCGGCCTCGACCTCTCCGTCGAGGCTTACGTCTGGAAGGGCGGCTTTCCCGAGCTGCACGAGCGTCCCTCCATCGACCCCGCGGGCTTTTACCATTCCTACGTTGCGACCTACCTCGAACGCGACCTGCGGATGCAGCTTCAGGTCGGTAACCTGCGCGATTTCGAACGCTTTCTGCGGGCCTGCGCCTTACGCACGAGCCAGCTCATCAACCGCGCCGAGATGGCCCGTGATGTCGGTATCAGCCCGACGACCGCCGGGCAATGGCTCTCCGCGCTCGAGCAGTCGGGCGTCATCACGCTCCTCGAACCGTGGTTTTCCAACGCCACCAAGTCGCTCGTGAAAACGCCCAAGCTTCACTTCTACGACAGCGGGCTGTGCGCTTTTCTCATGGGCCTGCAAAACTCCCGGGATCTCTTCACCTCGCCTCTCGCCGGCGCCTTATGGGAAACGACGGTTTTCACGGAGATCCGCAAACACCTCGCCGTCCATGGCGGGTGGCAACTGGCCTTCTGGCGCGACCGGACCAAGGAGGCGGACTTCCTCCTCCACCGCGCCGGCCGCTTTATCCTGGCCGATGCCAAGTGGTCGGAAAACCCTTCCTCGGGCGGCAAGCTCCCGCTTGTGAGAAAAGAAATCGAGGGCAACCCTCCCGCCGCGATCATCAGCCGCGTGGCCAACGCCTTCCCCCTGCCCGACAAAACCCAAGCCATCCCGCTCGGAGAGATCGGAACCTTTTTGGACCGGGAGTGACGGGGCATAGGCTCGACTGCGGGAACTACGAAAGGAGCGAATGACACGAATGCGGAGGCTCAGCTTGCGCCGGGGTGCTTGTGGAAGCCATGGGATTACAGCTTTTCGAGAACGATGACGCTCCATGGATCGGCGGTGAGGCTGCGGAAGCGCAGCCACCCTCCGTCGGTCTTGTCGGGATCGAGCGCGGTGGTCTCGACGAGCGTTTGGTAGGCGGGGTGCTGGTCCGGTCCGCGCAGCGCTTTGTGCGGGCGGAGGGCGGCTTGGCGGCGTTCGGCGAGGCGGTGGAGCCGTTCGTCATACGGGGCGGGCCGCAGGAGGCGGGCAATCGTGTTGTCGGCGTCCCACTGGATGGCGGCGGCGCGCACGAGGATGTCGGCCTCGGTGCCCGCGTCGCCCCAGTTGACGATGTGGATGACAACGGGGGAGCCGGGATCGCGCGGGCGCACCCGCAGGAAGGCGTAGACCTCGTCCGAACCCTCGATGCGCAGGGGGTGTGTTTCCCATCCGTGGGCATCGGGGATGCCTTCACCGTAGGCGGCGGCTTCCTCGAAGTTTTCGAGGTAGGGAGCCATGGCACGGACAAAGCCGTAGAGGTCGGCGTAGTCGGCGGCTTCACCGAAGTAGCGGCCTGTGCCGTCGTCGGTTTGGAGGAAGAGATCCCACGGGGCTTTGCAGAGCCAGCCGAGGGCGTAGGCTTGGGCGATGACCTTGCGGTTGAGTTCGCGGAAGGCGGCGTGGTCGGTGACCGCGCCCATGGGCTTGGGCGTGGAGAGGACCTGCACCTTGCCGTGGCCGAGGCCGGCGCGGTAGCGGTCGTAGATGTGTTCCGGGTTGGCGGTGCGGAACATCAGCTCGGACATGGCCCAGTCGAACTGAAGGTGCGCGGGCGTCCATTGCTGCAAGGAGGTGTTGTTGCAGGAGAAGGGCACGGGCTTACCGGCGTGATCGTTGAGGGCGGCGCGGAGGCGGCGGTAGAAATCGACCACGCCCTCGACGATGAATTCGTCGTAGAGCTGTTTGACGGGGTTGTCGCGCTGCCAGCGGTGGAACCAGCGCTGGGGCCGTTCCTGGGGCACGCCGAGAGAGCGGAAATATTCGGCGACATCGAAGTCCGCCGGGTCGCCGATGCCCCATTCGCGCCGCTCCTCTTCGCCGGTGTTTTCCGCGAGGTAGCGCTGGAAGGCGGTGACGGCCTCCGGCCGGAAGTCGTAGCCTTGGTTGATCGACATCCACCCTTCGTCGCGTTGCAGCGAAGTCACACCGAGGTCGAGCTGGAGGGTGTAGTGCAGGAGGTGGGCGCGGAAAAACGCATCGCTAAAAACACTTCCCTGGCCGCGCTGGCGCAGGTCCGGCCAGCCGCGCTGGTGGTGCATGACGAAGATGTTGCCGTCGATATCCAAGGCGCACAAGTCCTCCGGAGCATGGTCGGTGAGGCCGCGCACTTGGTTGATCGTTCCCGCGCCCGCGCCGCCCACCAAGAAGCCGTCGTCCGTCGCTTCGTCCACGAAGCGCGCGGCGGTTTCATGGTCGACGCCGTCCATGTAGGGGTTGAGGTAGGTCCACTCGTGGCGGGTGACATGGAATGCGCGGCTGGCTTCAAGGGAGTCGTTTTCCACGCCGCCGACCCGCGGGCGCAGGCTGCGCATGACCACGTCCGAAGCACGCGGCGCGTCGGCCGGGCGCCAGAGCGGGTCTGACTTGGTGAAAACCGTTTCCGGGTCAGCGGCACTGGTGTGGACCGCGACGGAAACGAGCGCAAGGACGGCGGTGAGCACCAGCGTGGGCGGACGCCGGTGCGGGGTAAAGACAGGTGTGTGTTTTTCGTGCATATCGTGTTTCGGATTGGCGGATGACGCCGTGAGATTATTGGCGGAATCTTAGCGTGCGGTCCGACCGGGGCACAACGGCGGCGAACTGTGAAATCCGGACCAATCCCCACGCAAAACGGACGCTCGTGAACAGGGACTTGACCGTTCGGCAAGCGTGTGACTACAATAGTCACTTATGATCACAAATCTGAGGAATGCGAAGGCGCGGCTGAGCGAATTGGTCGAGCAAGCGGCTGGCGGAGAAGAAATCGTCATCACCGTCCGGGGCCGGGCGAAGGCAAAACTTTCCGGCATCCGCGAACCGGATCCGGGGGAGTTTTCCGGGTGGGGAGAATCGCTCCGAAAGACCCGCCGCGCGCACCGTGGAAAGGTGGTTCCGCAGGAGACACAGGCATTGTGGGATGAACTGCGGGGTGAGTGAACATGGTCTATTGGGATACGACGACCTTGGTTAAACTGTATGCCGAAGAGTTTGACTCGGACCAATGGGAAGGCCTGGCCATCCGTACGGGAGCGCCGTTGCGGACGAGTGCCTTGACGGTTGCGGAAATGGCGTTCGCTCTGCGGCAAAAGGAAAGACGGTCCGAAATCGCAGAGGAATCCGCCGCAAAGCTCCACAAGATCTTCCGCGCGGATGTGCGTTCCGGGAAAATCCGGTTGTTTCCTCTGGGCAATGCAGTGATCGAGGAGGCCGTGCGCATGTCCGTCGGCACGAGCGAGGCAGGTCCTCCGCTTCGTACTCTGGACGGATTGCATCTGGCTACAGCACGGGTCGCGGATTGCGGCGGCGTGGCCACAGCGGACAAGCGGATGCGGGACGCCGCCGCCGCGGCGGGTTTGCGGATTGTGAGCCCGTGATCAGTTTCCGGAAGTATTCACGGCCCGGATGGTGAAGAACCAGCGGTCTTCGCCGTTCCAATCGACAATAAACTGGTTTGTCCAGACGGGCTGGGCGAAGGTCTCGAAGTTCTCGAGTGTCGATGAACGCCGGATGATGTAGTGGGAGAAGTCCGGATCGGCCGACGCTTCCCACTGCAGGTGGAGTCCTTCTCCGGACGCCTCGATAATGACGCCGACGGGCGGAGTGGCGGGATCCGGATTGGGCGCGGCCACGAGGACTTGCAGGGTGACGACGTGCTCACCGCCGGCGGCGTCGGTGGCGCGGACCTCGAAGGTATTCAGGCCGGTGTCGGCGGCGTCGGGCGTTCCGCCGAGGGTGCCGTCGGGTGCGACGGTGAGCCACGCGGGACCGGAGACCTTGGCGAAGGTGAGGTCGACCGGGTCGATGTCTTCGTCGACATGGCCAGTGAGGGTGCGCAGGTAGGCGTTGCCGTAGGCGGCGCGGCTCTCGTCGATGGACTCGGCCGTGAAAATCTGCGCCGTAGGTGCGGTCGGTTCGAGCCATTTCTCCACAAGGTAGGCGTGGATGTCGGCGAGATCTTCGGTCGACATGCTGCCGCGGTAGATGAGGATCTCGCCAACGTCGCCCACGAAGTGATCGTCCCCGCCGCCGCGCCCGAGGTAGAGGATTTCCTCGCTGTCGAAGACGTGGTCAAGACCGTCCGTGGACGTGGCGCTCAAGGTGCCGTTGACGTAGTACTCCCACTGTGAGGGGCCGCGGCGCCATGTGCGCACGGCGAAACCCTCACCGTCGCCGCCGAGGGTTTGGGTGCCGTCCCAACGAAAGGCGTTCGCGGTTTCGCCGATGGTCCACTGGCCGCCGGTGCCTTCGTCGCCTTTCGCCAGAAGTACTTGGTTGTCCATGGGCGCACTGGAAACCGCGATGATCGTGAATTCGCGGTCCTGGAACTGCCCGGAGTGACGCCGGGTGCGCCAGGAGTGCTCGTGGTTGCCCATCCAATCCGTGCCCGTGAACCGCACCACCGGAAGTCCGTTGACCGCCGCCGGCACAACGGCGGGTTGAAAACCGGTGTCGAATTGGCGCATCATGTAGGTGTAGGGAGATTTCGTATCCCACTGGTGCAGGGGACCCGCCTTGCCGGCCATATCGGCGGCGTCGAGCCATGCGTGAAGCCCGGACACATCGCTCGGGAGCCAATCCGGCTCGTCGACTGCGGCGGGACGGTACCAGACCGCGCCGACATCGTTCCAGACCTCTTTGCGCGGGCCGACGTTGCGGTTGTCGAAGGGTTCGAAACCCAGTTCGGTGACCGCCGGAGAGGCAGGATCGAGGCGGAAGTCGCCGCGGTGAGGGTTGATGAAGAGCGGATCGGCTTCGAGAGAGTTGAGATCCTGTTCCTGGTCGTTCTGAAAATCCTCCAGCGTCTCGCCGATGCGCCCCACCCACATCTCCGCGGTCATATCCCGGAAAAGATTGTTATCCGATTCGATCCAGGGATTGATTGTGTCGTTGTAGTCTTCATGGTTGTACACATAGCCGCCTCCCCCAAGCAGGAAAATGTTCCGCTCATAGACCGGAGGAACCCTGTCGAGCAGGGGAAACTCCTGGGAGTTGGCCGCCGGTGTGTCGCTGTTGCGTCGGTTAACGAGGTGGTCACCGGCGAAGGCGATGACATTGTTGTAAACGTTGTGGCTCCAACCCTTCATGTTCGCGCCCCTCTCGTTCGCCCCGTAGAACCAGTTGCGGCGGACGGTCCAGTACTCGGCCTCTCCGTCGAGATAAAATGTGGGACTCGTATAGTCGCGGGCATTGATGTTATGAACGACATTGTGCTCGACCACGGAGTGCGGACTTTTCCCGGAAATCCGGATACCGGTTATATCACTGAGGACACCCTGACCGATGTCGTGAACATAATTGTCTCTCACAAGATTGGCGAATCCGAAGCGAAGAAGGCGACCGCCTCCTGAGGCGTTTATGGCGTTGTGTGGAGCGCTGTGGACGTGATTGTTTTCGATGGTGGAAAAGACCGTCTCATGAACGAGCAGACCGACGCCGCTGAACCAGTAGCGTGCAAAGCCAAATACATCGTTGTCGTTGATATGAGCCCAACCGGATCGTTCCTGGATTCCGCTGATCTGGTTGTTCTGCCACATTTTAAAGGCTCCGAAGGCCATGGAGCGGAAGATATTGGCGGAGAGCGACCCGCCGACGGTCTCTTTCGCGAACTCCACACCCCATTCGCCCACGTGCCCGAAGAGGCAGGCTTCGACATAGGGGGCGCGGGCGTAGCGGTAGTGGATCGCGCCCCGACCGGAATTGTAGGGGCTGTTGCCCGTTCCTGTATGAAGATCGAACTCGTCCACCTGTGTATGGAGGAAGGCGATGCGGCGGAAGCCCACGTTCCACAACCGTTCGTTGATCTCATCGGTGCCGGATTCCCGGCCGGAAATCCGGAACAGCTCGCGAAGGCGCGGCGCGTGTACCCGCACACTGTCGATGGTTTGTCCGGGCAGGGGAATGTAGTAGAGCCGCCCGTCGGCGCGGTCGAGATACCACTCGCCGGGTTCCGACATGGTTTCGAACACATTGTCGAAGAAGTAAGGGACGAGGCCCGCACCGTGCGGGATGGCGCTCGCCAAAAAGGTGAATCCGGGGTCCGGCGCCGGGGGAAGGAGATTCACCCACCGGGTTTCCGGATCGAAAGTGCCCACGCGGATGCGTGATTCAACCCAACGGTGCAGTAACACCGTTTGCACGTCGTTGAGGTTGCGCCAGTTCTCGATGTCGATATCGCGCAAATCGCGTTCCTTGATCTGGAAGTCGAGGCGCGTATCGTTGTCACCTGCCTCGACGCGGTACCATCCCAGCTTCGGCCAGCGGGAGCGTTCGGCGCGCCGCCCGTCGACGAAAAGCTGGTGGAAATACCAATCGCCCGCCGCCACCTCGGGAACCTCCGCCACCCATGCATCGACGCCGTTCACGGTGGTCGTCTCCCAGCCGGTGATCTCGCGTCCACCGCTGACAACAGGAACTCCGTCGCTCGGTGGATCCATCCAGTCGGGATCCCCGCCGTGTTCCATCAGGCGCGCGCGCAGGTCTTCCTCGGCCCCGTCGGCCCACTGGCCGACAAAGTGGATGTTGCCGTCGGTGCTTTTGTCGATGACCACGGTATCGTCCAAATAGTGGTAACCCGGAAGCAGGACGACGGTCACGGGATCGACGAGGTTATCGAGATGCGCGGAGATCTCATCGCCATGGGGGGAAGTCGGGCTGGTGTAGAACATCGGGACTTCCGGCCCTTCCGGCTGCGGCCGCCGACCCATCGCGCGGATACGGCGCAGCGCCTCGTCTATGGTCGCCATGGCTTCGCCGGGAGAAAAGCCGCTCTGCGTGTCATGGCCGCCGGGAGAAACATAGAGCTTTGTGGCCCATGCGAAAGACTGCACCGGAGATTCGACGGTCTGGTCGCCGTCATCGGCGACGAACTGGAAATACCATGTGGTGTTCGGTGTGAGGTCCGTCAGCGTGACGTCATCGATCTTGATCGGAGACCGTGTGCCGAGGTTCTCGCTGTGCGTCCAACCGGTTTCCGGATCTTCCGACCATCGGACGGTGACCTCGGCGTCGCTTCCCCAAAGTTCAACGCCGACAACAGCCTCGTTGGGGCCCCCTTGAATCACGTAGGGCGCGCCGAGTCGAAAGGCCTCCGGAAAGGCGACCGAAATCGACATTATGGCCGAGGACGGGGAGGCACTGAGGTCGTTCCCGGTTCCGTCGGGAATACGGTCGAGAGGGTCCACGGTATCGAAAGTGAAGGTTATTGGAGTTCCTTGTTCGATCAGCAAGCCTTCAAGGGCGCCGAGGGCGCTTCCGCTCACCGGTGCGGGGCCGCTGTTGTCCGCCGACCAAGGGCGGGTCCCGAGAAGATCCTGCGTCACAACACCTTCCACTTCCACGATGAATTTCTCGTGTTCTTCCAAATCGGCGAAAACCAACTCGGAGAGGATGACGCTGTGGTCAAAGCTGAAAGTCACGGATTCCAGGAAATTCATTGCACGCGACTCAGAGTGGACGTCATTACCGAATAACTCCGCAAAATCGGCGTTGTTGATGGAACCGCTGTCCACCGCGAGGCCCACGCCTTCCGAGATCAGCGTGCGCAGCCCGGGCTCGACATCGGTTGTCAAAGAGTCGGCAAAGGAAACAGGCCCGTAAATCGAGTGAATTATCAGGCTGACGCCATCCCGTTCCATAGGCCTTGGCATCGAACCGAAATTCAATAGGTCGAATTCCGAACCGTGGGTGAATTCAAAATCGACGCCGGCGCTTACCGCTGCCGGCATTAGGATTCCGAGCGTCAGAACAACGAATTTCCACATTGAATGTTCGGCTTTACAGGTTTTCTTGCGCATCCGTTTTCGGTTTATGAAGTTTCTCACTGGATCTGGGTTGAGTGTGGAGAGCGCAAAGCCGGAAACGTTACCGTCAGAACACGTAGTGGTGCTCCCGGTATGAGCGGCCTGCTTTGAGGAGTCGTTCGAGGAGGATGTCGCGGTGGGCGGCGAGGACCTCCGGTTCATCGCCCGCGCGGTTGCGGACCTCGCGGGGTTCGTCGTCGCGCCGGAAGAGGACTTCACCGCGCCCGCGTGACCACCGGATGTATTTCCAGTCGCGGGTGACGATCATGGCGGATTCGTTGTCGCCGTCCTCGGCGGCGAATGCTAGGGCGGATTCGTGCCCCTCGACAGGAGACCCCGAGAGCAGCTCGGGCGCCCACGAGCGGCCGGGAAGCATTTCGGGAACGATGATTCCGCCGAGGTCGGCGAGGGTGGGGAGGATATCGACCATTTCGACGAGACTGGACTCGCGGCGGCCTTTTTCACCGAAGGCCTTCGGCCAATGCATGACGAGCGGCACACGCACGCACTCGTCGTAATAAAAGGAATACCCTTTCTCGACCATGCCGTGGTCGCCGCACATGTCGCCGTGGTCGGAGGTGAGGACGATGAGGGTGTCGTCGTAAAGCCCGGCCGCCTTGAGCTGATCGATGATCCGCCCGAGAGCGAAATCGACGCCGGTGGTCATGCCGGCGAAGTGGCGGCGGTAGTCGCGGAAGTGTTCGAGGGTCCAGTCGTGGCGCGCGCCGAGCTGGGCGCGGAGGGGGTCCGGCTTGTCGTCGGCTTCGCCGGGATGGAGGCGCGGATCGGGGATGTCCACCCCTTCGTAGGGGGCCATCATCTCCCGTGTGGGATTCATGGGCGGATGGGGCGCGTAGAAGCCGAGGTGCATGAACTGGTGGCGTGTCCGCCGGAAGGCATTGGCGAGGTAGCGCGAGGCCATCGTCGCAATCCATCCGCTGTAGCTCGCCTCCCACGGAACGTCGAGGACGGTATTGACAAACTCATCACCGGGCAGGCTGCAACGCATGCGGTCGGGGGCGGAGCTGCGGGCGATAAGGAGCTTTTGCCAGTGCTCCGGGAACTCCATCTGGAGCCAGCGGATGTAGGCATCGAAGTAACAGCCGGGCTCTTCGGAGCCCCAGAAGATGTCAAATCCATAGTCGTTGCGGGGCCGAGAATCGAGATCGTTTTCTTCGTGGGGTTGGAGGTGCAGCTTGCCCAATTGCACCGACGCGTAGCCCGCGCCGGAGAAGATGCGCGGTGCCGTGGGATAGAAGTCCTGCGGGAGGCTGTGCCCGTTGATGAGCACGCCGGTCTGCTGCGGATAGAGCCCGGTCATGAAGCTCGACCGGCTGGGCATGCAGACGGGACTCTGCACAAAACAATTGTCGAAGGAAACGCCGCGCTCCACGAGGCCGTCCATGACGGGGGTGTGCATCCACGGCGAACCGTTGGCCCCGATGGAGTCGTGACGCATGTGGTCGGTGGTGACCCACAGGACGAGGCGCGGGCGGCGGGGCGGGGCGCTTGTGGTGGCCATGGAATTACAGTTTTTCGAGAACGATGACACTCCACGGGTCGGCGGCGATGCCGCGGAAGCGCAGCCAGCCGTCGGCCGTTTCTTCGTGATCGAGCACGGTGCTCTCGACTAGCTTTTGGTAGGCGGGGTGCTGGTCCGGCCCCCGCAGCGCGTTGTGCGGGAGGAGGTCGGCTTGGTGGCGGTCGGCGAGGCGGTGGAGCCGTTCGTCGTACGGAGCGGGCCGCAGGAGGCGGGCGATCATGTTGTCCTCGGCCCACTGGACGGCGGCGGCGCGCACGAGGATGTCGGCCTCTTCGTCGGCCCCGCCCCAGTTGACGACGTGAATGACAACAGGGGAGCCGGTATCGCGCGGGCGCACACGCAGGAAGGCGTAGACCTCGTCCGAACCCTCGACGCGCAGGGGGTGTGTTTCCCACCCGTGGGCATCGGGGATGCCTTCGCCGTAAGCGGCGGCTTCCTCGAAGTCTTCCATGTAGGGGGCCATGGCGCGGACGAAGCCGTAGAGATCGGCGTAGTCGGCAGCTTCACCGAAGTAGCGCCCGCGGCCGTCAACGGTTTGCAGAAAGAGATCCCACGGGGCTTTGCAGAGCCCGCCAAGAGCGTAGGCTTGGGCGATGACCTTGCGGTTGAGTTCGCGGAAGGCTTCGTGGTCATCCACCTCTCCGATCGGCTTCGGCGTGGAAATGACCTGCACTTTGCCGTGGCCGAGGCCGGCGCGGTAGCGGTCGTAAAGGTGCTCCGCATTGGCGGTTTGGAACATCAGCTCGGACATCGCCCAGTCGAACTGCAGGTGGGCGGGTGTCCACTGTTGTCGTGAGGTGTTGTTGCAGGAAAAAGGGACCGGCCGACCGGCATGGTCGTTGAGGGCGGCGCGCAAACGCTGGTAGAAATTCACGACGCCGTCGACAATGAACTGATCGTAGATTTGTTTGACGGGATCGTCCGGAAGCCAGTCGCGGAACCAGCGGGGACTGGAATCCACGGGCGGGTCGAGGTTTCGGAAGTATTCGGCGGCATCGAAGCGGTCCGGATCGCCGATGCCCCATTCCGCGCGCTCGGCGGCGGTAGAGTTGTCGGCGAGGTATTCGCGGAAGGCGGCCACGGCCTTCGGGTTGAAGTCGTAGCCGTGGCTGATGGCCATCCATCCCTCGTCGCGTTGCAGCGATCTTGCACCGATGTCTAGCTGCTCGGTGTAGTGGGCCACGTGGATACGGAAATACTCGTCGCTGAACACGCTGCCCTGGCCCGCCGGAAAGGCCCAGCCGCGCTTGTGCGGCATGATGTAGAGGCTGCCGTCGAGTTCCCGGACACAAAAGTCGACGACCTCCATGTCGGTGAAGCGGTCGACGTGATGGGAGGAACCCGAACCCGCGCCGCCGACAAGGATGCCCTCGGCGCGGGCTTGGCGCACGAACTCGTCGGAAGCCTCGATGCTGCCGCCCTGCATCTCGTAGTTGAGGTATGTCCACTCATGCCGGGTAACGTGGAAGGCCTTGCTCGCTTTGATGGAGTCGTGTTCGTCGCCGTCCACGCGCGGCCGCAGGCTGCGCATAATCACATCGGTGGCGCGCGGCGCGTGGGCGGGCCGCCAAAGCGGGTCTGATTTGGCGAAGACCGTTTCGGACGTTTCGGCGCCGACGAGGGCGGCGGCGAGGCCGCAAACGGCGGTCGCCGCGAACCCGAGGCGGAAGGTTGCGTAAAGTTTCATAAGGATCGGATGGACGGGTTAATCAATTGCCGGATGTATTCACGGCGCGGATGGTAAAGAACCAGCGGTCTTCCCCCTCCCAGTCGGCGGAGAACTGATTCGTCCAGACGGGCTGGGCGAGAGTCGCGAAGTTTTCGAGCGTCGCTGACCGCCGGATGACGTAGTGGGAAAAGTCCGGATCGGACGAGGCATCCCAGTGTAGCTGGATGGCGTCAGCCGACGCTTCGATACGGAGGCCCGTCGGTTGCGTGGCGGGCTCCGGGTTGGGGTCCGCCACGAGGATTTGCAGGGTGACGGTGTGTTCGCCCCCGGCGGTGTGCGTGGCGCGGACCTCGAAGGTGTTCAACCCGGCGTCGGCGGCCGCGGGCGTGCCGCCGAGGGTGCCGTCGGGCGCGACGGTGAGCCATGCGGGACCGGAGACCTTGGCGAAGGTCAAATCGCTGGCATCAACGCTTTCGTCGACATGACCGGTGAGTGTGCGCAGGTAGTCGCTGCCGTGGGCGGCACGGTTTTCGTCGATGGATTCGGCGGTGAAGATCTCCGCCGGAGTCGCGGCCGGTGCGAGCCATTTGTCCATGAGGTAGTCGTGGATGGCGTCCATGTCGTCCTCTTCCACGCGGCCCATGTAGACCAGGACTTCGCCGACCTCGCCGGTGAGGAAATCGCCGTTGCCGCTGCGCCCGAGGTACATGATTTCGTCGCTCGTGAATTCGTGGCCGAGGCCGTCCGTCTGTTGGGCGACGAGTTCACCGTTTTCGTAGAACTCCCATTCATCGGCGTTGCGGCGCCACGCGCGCACGGCGAAGTCGTTATTGAAGGTACCGAGCGTGCGGTCGCCGTCCCACTCGAAGGCGTTGGCATGGCGGCCGATAATCCATTGGCCGTCGGCACCCTCGTCGCCCTTGGCGAGAACGACGTTGTTGTCGCCCGCCGAGCTGTGGACAATGAAAATGGTGAACTCGCGGTCGAAAAACCGGCCCGCGTGCTGACGCGTGCGCCATGCGTGTTCGTTGTTGGCCATCCACGCGTTGCCGTCGAAATGGACGACGGGCAGACCGTTGCGGGCGTTGGTCTCGACGACCGGCTGCACATCGGTGTCGAACTGCCGCATCATGTAGGTGAACGGCGTCTTGGATTCCCACTGATGGAGCGGCCCGTCTTCGGTGAGGTCGGCGGCGTCGAGCCAGCCGTCGAGGCCGGGCACGTCGCTCGGCATCCAGTCGGGCAGGGGATCGCGGTCGACCGTGTAGGTGACGCCCCCGGCGGCTTCCCAGACAGCCGGGCGGATACCCGCGTCGCGGTTGTCAAACGGTTCGAAGCCGAGCTGGGTGACCGCCGGTGAGTCGGCGGGCACGCGGAAGTCGCCGCGCTGCGGATTCATGAGCAGGGGATCGGCGATGATCGCATTCAGTTCTTTCTCCTCCGCGGCACTCCACTCAGCGAGGGTGGCGCCGTTCACATCCATCCAGACAGGTCCGGTCATGTTCCAATGAAGGTTCGAATCGACTTCGCCCCATGGCTGGATGGTATCGTTGTAGAAGGAACTTTGGTAGGCGTAGCCGTTGCCCGCCTGCAAGAAGATGTTGCGCTCGATGACCGGGGCACGCCGCGGGATGAGAGGGAACTCCTGCGAGTTCGCCGAGAGCTGGTCGCCGTTGCGCCGGTCGATGAGACCGTCCCCGGTGTTGAAGCCGACGATGTTGTTGTAGATGTCGTGCGTCCATCCCTTCACGGTTATGCTGCGCTCGTTGGTGCCGTGGAGCCAATTGTTGCGCACGGTCCAGAATTCGGCCTGGCCGTCGAGGTAAACCGTCTGGCTTTGGTAGTCGCGCGCATTGATGTTGTAGACGACATTGCCCTCGACGATGGAGTGGGGGCTCTTTCCGGGCACATACAAGCCGGCGAGATCGCTGAGGACGCCTTGTCCGGCGTCGTGGACGAGGTTTTTGCTGACGAGATTGGCGAAGCCGAAGCGCGGGATGGTGTTGCCGCCCGCGACGCGGATACCGCTGTAGGTGCCGTCGCGCACGTGGTTGTGCTCGACCGTGGTGAAGACCGCCTCGCCGATAAGGAGACCGACGCCGCCGTGCCAGTAGAGGCCGTAGCCCTTCACGTCGTTGTCGTGGACGTGCGCCCAGCCGGAGCGTTCCTGCAGTCCGGTGGTTTGGTTGCTCTGCCACATCTTGAAGGCCCCGCCGGCCATGGAGCGGAAGAGGTTGGAGCCAAGGGAACCGCCCACGGTCTCTTTGGCGAACTCAACCCCGAACTCGCCCACGTGGCCGAAGAGGCAGGCCTCGACGACAGGAACACGCGCGAAGCGGTAGTGGATCGCTCCCCGCCCGTTGTTGAAGGGACTGTTGAAGGTTCCGGTGTGCAGCGCCAGTTCGTCCACGCGGGTATGCAGGAAGGCGATGCGGCGGAAGGTCACGTGCCAGAGCCGCTCGTTCAGTTGCGCGCTTCCGGACTCGCGCCCGAAAACGCGGAACAATTCGAGCAGGCGCGGCGCGACGACATGCGTCGTCTCCATCTCCTCACCGGGCAGAGGGATGTAGTAGAGACGGCCCGTGGGACGGTCCAGGTACCACTCGCCGGGCTCGGACATGGTCTCGAAGACATTATCGAAATAGTACGCGGCAAACCCGGCGCCGTGCACGGGGTGACTGCCGTCGAGCGTGAACACCGGGTCGGGTGGGGGAGGCAGCATATTCATCCAGCGCGTGTCCGGGTCGTAGCTGCCGAGGCGCATGCGCGTCTCCACCCAGCGGTGCAGGACAACGGCCTGCACGTCATTGAAATTGGTGAGGTTGGGCAGGTCGATGTCGCGCGCGTCGCGCTCACTCACACGGAAGTCGAGGCGCGTGGTGTTGTCGACCTCTTCCATGCGGAACCATCCCTTCTTTGGCCAGCGCGAACGCTCGGCGCGCCGCCCGTTGACAAAGAGCTGATCAAACCGCCATTCCCCCGCCGCGACCTCGGGCAGCTCCGCGACCCATGCCGTCACGCCGTTGACGGTGGTTTCCTCCCAGTCCGTCACCGGCTCCCCGCCGCTGACGACGGGCATGTGCGAGGCGGGCGGGTCCATCCAGCGCGGATCGTCGCCATGGACTTCGAGGCGTTCGCGCAGCAGATCCTCCGCGCCGTCGGCCCACATGCCTTGGAAGTGGATGTTGCCGTCGACGGATTTGTCGATGACGACGGTGTCGTCGAGGTAGTGGTAGCCCGGCATGAGGTGGACGGTGACGGGGTCGACAAGGTTGTCGAGGTGGTCTTCGATTTCCTGCCCGTGCGGCGATTCGGCGGAGCCGTAAAAATTGGGTACAATCGGGCCTTCCGGCTGCGGCCGCCGCGCCATGGCGGTGATGCGGCGGATGGCTTCATCGATGGTGGCGAGGGCGGTGTCAGGGGAGAGTCCGTCGCTCTCGTCGCTGCCCTCCGGCGAGACATAGAGATCCGTCGCCCATGCGAAGGCGGCCACGGGGGACTGCACGACTTCCGTCCCGTTGTCGGCCTCAAACATGAAATACCATGTCGTATTGGGGGCGAGCCCGTCCATGACGGCATCGAGCACTTGGATGGGCGAGCGCTCGCCGAGGGAGGCCTGTCCGGTCCATCCGCTGTCCGGATCCTCACCCCAGAAGAGCGTGAGTTCGGCGTCGTCGCCCCACAGTTCGACACCCACGGTGGCTTCGTCGGGGCCGCCATGGACGACGAAGGGCTTGCCGAGGCCGAAATCGGCCGGCGGGGCCACTTGGATCCAGCGGATGCCCGCCGAGGGGGAGGCCTCAAGGTCGTTGCCCGTGCCGTCGGGCACGCGGTCGAGGGGATCGACCGTGTCGAAGGTGAAGGTGATGCGCGTGCCGCGCTCGAGGAGATGTCCTTCGAGGTCACCGAGGTCGGTGCCCGACCATGTGCTTGTGCCGCTGTTGCCCACGGACCACGGAGTGGTGCCGAGGATTTCCACGGTCAGTCCGTCTTCGGTCTCGATGATGAACTTTTCGTGCTGTTCCAGATCGCCGAAGGCCAGTTCGGTGATGTAGACGCTGTGATCGAAGGAGAGGGTGACGGACTGGAGAAAGTTGAATACAATGGATTCGGAATTGAGGTCGTTGCCGAATTTCTCTTCGAAAGCGGCGTTGGCAATGGAGGGGCTGTCAATCCCCATGCCCCATCCGTCGGTACTGTTGATGAAAATGGCCGGCTCCACCTCGGTTTCGAGGTAGTCTTCAAAATCGACCGGGCCGAGTGCGGCATGGGCGGAGAGGCGGATGCCGTCGCGCTCCATACCCGCGGGCAGTTGCGAGACGGAGATACCGTGGAAATCCGCACGGAGAAACTGGAAGGTTGTTTCGGCCGATACAGAAGCGGCGGCGCCGAAGCATGCGGCGAGGAGGATTGTTCGGTGGATACGTAGGTTCATGACGAGGGTTCGGATACTGTCGGTATTCATTGAATAGAAATAGGCCGCCGCCGGCGACACCGCTGCGGTATCGCGTCCTGGGCTTCGCCGGGCGGCGGTCACCGCCCGGTGTGCGCGGCTCAATCGCGGGTGAGCGGGAAGACGCGGTAGAAGCGACGGTCGTCGCCCACGGGGACCTCAATTGTCGTGGTGCCCGCTTCGAAACTATCCGCCGGAATGATGGTACGCAGGGAGGCGAAGGTCTGCAGGTCGGCACTGCGCTGCATGCCGTAGGTTGTGCCTGTGGACGACTCAAAGGTGAGGGAGAAGCGGTTGCGCAGCTGCGACTGGAAGTCGCGCGGAGTGGCGGGGATGAAGGAAACGCCCGTGATGCGCGGCGCCTCGGCGGGGACGACACCGGGATCCGTGACGACCGCGACGTCTTCGAAGATGGAAATATTGTCGAGATTGAGGTCGATCCGCCGCCCCGTGACATGTTTCCAGAAAACGTCGGCCATTGTTCCGGCGACACCCTGATCGTTGAAGCGCCCGTTGAGAAACGGCGCTTCCATGACGAATGGATCGGCGCGGTTCCGTTCTTCCGCGACGTTCATGCCCGTGGCGTAGTTGTAGACGTAGACGTGGAGTGTTTCGTCGGCGAGGGACACGTCGTCGGCCCACGGGGTGTTGTAGACGACCGTTTCACCGGTCTGGTTGAAGACCATCTCGATCCGGTAGGGTGTCTCCCAGTCGAATCCGTTGGTGAGGAACGCACCGCCCTCCGGGACGACAACGTTGAGGACGGGTTCGGCTTCGGAGGGGTTGCCGTCGTTGCCGACGCTACGCGTGCCGCGGATGTTTATCCGTGTCGTGAGGGCGGCGTTGGCGATCGTGTCGCCTCCGGTCACGGCGAGGAACGCTTCGTCGTGTGCGTCGCCGAAGGAGTTGATTGTCTCGTCGCGGTTGACGGTGAGATCGAAACCGATGGATACGAGATCGACGACGCCGTTGAAGCGGAACTTATTGGAGATGCCGCCGTCGGGGAGGTTGCGGCGGTCGATGTGGAAGTAGCGTTGGTTGGACGCGCCGAAGAGACCCTCCGTATCGTCAACGACGTTGCCGGGCAGGTTCCAGAGGGGCGAACGCACATCGGTCGCGGGGGCGGAGTCGTCGAAATTGACAATGGCCGTGGCGGGACCGGGCGGCACGCTGTCGTGGCCGGTCAGCACAATGTCATTTTCGTAAACGGCGATGCCGTTGAGCTTGATATCCACGGCCCGTCCCGTCCCGTCGTAGCGGAACGTGCCCCACCAGATGCCCTCCATGTCGTGGGTTCCGGCGTCGAGGTGCCTGAACTCCACATCGTCAAGGAGGAGCTGGAGGACGCCCGTGCGGTGGTTGAAAAGGTAGATATCGTAGCGCTCGTGCCCGACGGTCATGGTGCCGAGGGGGCTCTCGTAGGTCACGGGACCGCCCGATTTGTTGGCCACGAGTTCGAGGCGGTAGGGAACGTCCTGCTGGATGTCGGCGCGGAACTCGCGGTTCGTCCCCGAGCCGACGATCTCCGGGCGGTTGCTCAGGCCGAGGACGCCGCGCACGCGCAGTTGCACGGCGTAGTTCTGGTCGTCGCCGCGCCCCGTTTGCGGGCGGCCTATGCCGAAGAGCAGCTCCGAGTGAAGTTCGCCGACAATGAAATCGAAGCCGGCGGAGACGACCTGCGCGGAGCCGCTGGCAAACGGCACAAACTCACTTGGCCCGCCCCAAAACTGTGAGGCCGTGCCCGCCGCGTCCGGATTGATGCCGGTGAGCGACGCCCAGCGCAGGTAGCGCGTGTTGCCGGGGAAGAAGAGTTCTTCGCCGGGGGTCTCCGCCGCCACTTCGAGGACGGCGGCGGGGTGGTTGCTGCCGAGCCCCGCGAAGTTGGGCTCGCCGTCTCCGGGATAGAGGTCTTCGTAGTTTTCGACGATCAGCGGTGTGGCGGAGAGCGCCGGGGCAAGGGCGCTGAGAACGAGAAGGGTGCGGAGTCTTTTCATATAGGTCATCTGGAAGGATAATTTTCGGGGCGTGTGCCTGTCTGCCGGAGCCATTGCATCCGGCGACGGGCGGGGTGTAGGAATTGAAGCACAATCGTGGTTGTGCGCGCACCGGTAAGCAAATGGTATGTTTGCTGGAAAGGAGACTATGGTTTGCCGATTTAGGACACACCCGGACCGCCCTAAAGCCCATGGATTTGCGGGTGGCAATATGTGCCGTGTATTCCGTGTCCGGAAAGTGACGCTGATATCCGCTATGGAATTGTATCCGTTGTTGATCGGACAACCGATTTCCCGCCTCCTCGGTTTGTCGACCCCATGAGAGACGCGCATTCACGTTCCGCCGCCCCGCCCCGAACGGCTCTTTCGTTCCTTTCAATCCGCTTGGGCGGACGGCGGACGCACATGCGGTTTCCCGCCCGCGGGGCGCGGCGATTGTCGTAATCCGCAACTGCGGACTTTCGTCTTTGTAATGAAAACATCAACTCTCCTGCCATGAAACTCAATACCTCCAAAGGAATCCACCGTCGCCGCCGGCGCACGGCAGCCCTCGCCGTCGCCGCCCTTGCTCTCGCTTTACCCGCGGTCGCCCAGACCGATGAGGAGGAGGATGTGTTTGTCCTGCCTCCGTTTGAAGTCATGGGCACGGAGGGAAGGGGCTACCTTGTGACGGAGACGACAAGTGCGACGCGCTTCGCCGTGGACCGGCGCGATCTGCCGTTCTCCATAACGTCGCTCTCCGGCGACCTGCTCGACGACGCCTACGCGGTCAACGCGATCGAGGCGCTCGATCTAGCCTCCAGCGCCACGCCGGAGGGCAATGTGTTTTCGGGCAACGACAACCGCCCCATGATCCGCGGAACGCTCAGCCCGCGGTTCTTTGTCGGGGGTATCTTCTACAACTCCACGGAGGCGCCCGGCGGCATCGCGGTGGACAGCATCGAAATCCTCAAGGGCACCAGCGCCATGCTCTACGGGCAGGGCGAGCCGGGCGGCACCGTCAATTACCAGTTGAAGCGCCCGAGCACGGAATTCTCGGGCCGTGCGCAGGCGATGCTCGGCAGCTACAACGAGTGGGAGGCGCGCCTTGAGGTGAGCGGTCCCATCGATTCGGAGGCTAACCTCACCTACTTTCTCGGATACAGCCAGTACTACGGGGAGAATCAGCACGACCGCTTCTCGGACAGTTCGGCGGACGGGTTTGCCCGCTTACGCTGGGAGTATGACGGGTCCAATCGTTTCGTCGACCTGTACCACATCTATTCCAACAGCGAGCGCAATGGCATCGTCCAGCACATCCTCGACGGCCATCACGGCATCACCAACCTGCAGATGAAGGCGAACATCTTCCGGCAGTTCACCTCGGAAGATCTCCCCAATCCCCTCGATCTGGGCATGATGGATCCGGAGTCGCACAACGACGCCGCCGAAGGCAGCTTCGCGCACATCCGCTCCAATAGCACGACGGCCACATGGAACCACGGTTTCGCCGACCGTTTCACCTTTCGCGCAAGCTACAACCGTACGAAGATGCCACGCTATGTGTGGCGCAACCTCGCCGACCCCACCCGCCACGTGGAGGCCAATCCCTCGCGCAATTACCTCTTCACCGATCCGGAGACGGGACTCCCCGAAATCATCACAACCGTGCGGGGCGATATTATCAAAAACACCGGCGGGCAATTGCGCGACGATGCGCTCAAGAGCGACAGCTACGTTGTCAATCTTTTGGGGGATTTCAATGTAGGGCCCGTGGACTGGAAGACGGTTGTCGGCGTCGACCGCATTTCAGAGGTTTTCGAGACACAGTCGTTTTTCAGCAACTGGCACTACAACCAAGCGGCCAACGGGACGGCCCAGCTCGGCGCCTTCGGCGACCGCATCCCCATCATCCTCGGTAGTGTTTTTCGTCCCGAAGAGGGGCTCACCGCCGAATCCGAACCGCTCTCCAGCTACACCATCGACGGCGGCTGGTCCAGTAGCGAGAACAAGGGTACAGGATACTACTGGACGAATTTTCTGCAGTTTTTCGGCGGCGATTTGTCCATCGTGGGCTCTATCCGGCACGACCGCACGTCCCTCACGGTCGAAGCGTTGCGCGAAGCCCGCACCGACGGCGAAGATCCGTTCATCGGGGGCACGCCAGTCTCGTTCAACAAAACGACCTACTCCATCGGCGGCAACTGGCACTTCCTCCGCCACTGGGGTGTCTTCGCCAACTACGCCACCTCGTTCCGTCCCGAGGTTTCCGGGCGGCAGGGCCGCGACCGTCAGCCCATCGGGGCGGCAGACCGCGATCCCTTCGAGGGCGAAGGTTGGGACGCCGGTTTGAAATTCGCCACCGAAGACGGGAGGTTCTTTGTCATGGGCACTGTCTTTCAGGCAAAGAAACGCAATCTCTGGACACGGCAGCGCGACCAGGAGGTCGACGCCGACGGGAATTTGGTCTGGGAGGATGAGGACCAAACGATCCCCTCGCTGGTCAGTTTCGAGGCGCAGACCGGCGAACAACTCGCGGAGGGCGTCGAACTGGAGATGACTGGCGCGCTCACCGACAATCTCCAACTCCGCTTCGGGTGGACGTGGCTCTACACGGCGGAGATATCGAAGGACGAGGAGGAATTTCTCGTCGGGCAGCGCTTGCGCAGCTCGCCCGAGCACAAAATCAGCGCTGGCATCAACTACACCATCCGTGAGGGGTTTTTGTCCTTTTCGAGCCTCGGCTTCAATGTCACTTCGCTCATCGACGACCGCATTTACTGGGTCGATCCGAACAACCGCGCGCTCAATGTCGGGGCGCTGGGCGACGGCAGTCCGTATGTGGGCGAGGCGGACCGGTTCTGGGGAAAAGGTTACACCCGCGTCGACTTTTTCTGGAGGAAGCGCTTCGTCCTTCCGGATGACAACCACCTTTGGCTCCGGCTGAATGTATACAACATTTTCGATAAAGACCACCAACGCTGGCGCAGCATCGGGGTGCCGCGTTCTGTCCGGGTGTCGGTCGATTACCGGTGGTAGTCGAGGGCGCCGACGAGTGGTATCCCCGTCGGCGGAGAGACGCTCATGATGTTTTCTAACGCAAGAAGATCCATCCACGCACTCGGTTTGCTCGCCGGACTCGCCGTGACCGGTTTTCCGCTGTATTCGGCGGAGGGCGACGGCGCAAAGGAAACGCGCCCGCCGAATATCCTCTTCATCCTCGCCGACGATCTTGGGTACGGCGATCTCCAGTCCTATGGCAATCCGTATTTGGAAACACCCAACCTCAACCGCCTTGCCGCGGAAGGGATGAGCTTGACGGACCACTACGCGCCGTCGCCCCTCTGCGCGCCGTCGCGCGCCGGATTCCTCACCGGGCGCTACAACCACCGCACCGGGGGTATCGACGTCTCGAGCAACCGCGGAATTGACCGCATCGCCTTGGATGAACTCACCTTCGGCGACTATTTCCGGCACGCGGGCTACGCCACGGCTCTGATCGGAAAATGGCACAACGGTCTCTACAACAGGGAATACCTGCCGCACAACCGGGGCTTCGACCTTTTCTACGGCTTTGCCAACGGTGAAATGGACTATTGGAAGTGGCACCTCCAGCGCAATGACACGGTCGAGAGCCACGACGGGCGCTACTTGACCGACGCTTTCAACGACGAGACCATAGCCTTTATCCGCGAGCACCGCGAAGAGCCCTTTGCCGTTTTTCTCGCGCACCTCACTCCGCACTTCCCGCTGCAAGCACCGCAAGAGCTGATCGACAAATACGTCGATATCATCGACGGGCGCTATGACAAGTCTGTCGCTATTCTCTATGCGATGATCGAAGCCATGGACTCCGGGTTGGGCCGCGTCTTTGACGAACTGCGCGATCTGGGCTTGTGGGAAAACACCGTGGTGGTTTTCACAAGCGACAACGGCGCCATCCTTGGGCAAAGCCGACGCGAGGGTGAGTCCATGTATCGCTACAATGGCGGGTTCTCCGGAAGGAAGGGATTGGTCCTTGAGCAGGGGATAAGGGTGCCGGCGATGGTTTCGTGGCCGGGCAGAATTTCCGGGGGCGGATGGGTCACCGCGCCCGTACACGGGTGTGATTGGCTGCCGACGCTCTTTGCCCTTACCGGCGCGGACAAGCCGGAGGGGGCGAAGCCTTTCGACGGCATCGACATGCTTGCGCTTCTGCAAGGCGCGGACGGCCCCGAGTGGCGCGGGCGCGCCCTTCCTTTCCAGAAAAACCGCTACACGCCCGTGGCCCACAGCGGGGCGGCGATCCGCGCGGGCGAGTGGAAGCTGTACTGGCCGGCCGTGCGCGACGTATCCCGCAAAGACATTCCCCGCGACAACGTCTCTTTCGAGCGCGGCGTCGTGCGGCCCCACTGGGAGATGCCCATCGACGCCGGCCTGCCGGACTACGGGGACGTGGAGAGCGGACCGCCGCGGCTCTACAACCTCGTTGATGACCCGGCCGAGCGGCACGACCGGGCGGCGGATTACCCGGAGATCGTGGCCGCCCTCAAGCCCCTCTACAACGCATGGTTCGAGGATGTCTTTGCGGACTGGCAGGCGGCGTGGGAGCGTATTGTCGCCCACGACAAGGAATACTGGAAGGACCGTGATCCGCCGGACCCGGCGGAGCTGTTCCGGGATTTCTGGTTGTGGGACCGTGTCGACGCCGACGCGGGCGAGGACGATCCGCTGGAGGTCTTTACGGGATTTTGGAATTACCGCGAACGGCAAGCCCCATGAATGCAACGAAAGAAAAACTTACCGCCGGCGGGTCCGCCGTGGGCGGCTGGATCATGACGGCCGACGCAACCGTCGCTGAGCTGATGGCGGGCGAGGCGTTCGACTGGATCTGTGTGGACATGGAGCACACCGCCGCTGATTACGCGGCGCTCGAGCATATCTGCCGGGCCGTCAAGGCCTCCGGGAAGGAGGTGTTCGCGCGCCTCCAGGGCCACGACGCCGTCATGGCGAAAAAGGTTTTGGACATGGGCTGCGACGGTATCATCGTGCCGTGCGTCAACACCCGCGAAGAAGCGGAGCGCGCTGTGGCCATGGCGAAATATCCGCCGGCGGGCATCCGCGGTGCGTCACTCGCCCGCTGCACCGACTACGGGCGCGGTTTCGCGCGCTACTTTGCGGAGCACAACGACAACGTGCTTGTCGCCGTCATGCTTGAGCATGTCGACGCCGTGACGAATGTGGAGGAAATTCTCTCCGTGGAGGGCATCGACGCCACCTTCATTGGGCCCTACGATCTCTCCGCTTCCATGAATTTGGCCGGGCAGCTGGATCACCCGGAGGTGCGCGCCGCCCAGAACACTCTGCTGCAGGCGTGCCAGCGCCACGGTGTTGCGCCGGGATACCACGTTGTGCCCACCGAGCCGGAGCGGGTGCGGGTGAGCATCGAAGAAGGGTTCCGCTTCGTTGCTCTCGGGCTGGACACCCGCTTTATCATCGACGGCTGCCGCCGCATGCTGGAGGGCGTGCCGCGTTAATCCGCAATGGCGCTCGGATGAGCAGCTGTTTCGCAGGAGCGCGTGTCTTCAGACCGCGAAACACCGTTGGTACGCTCATCGATTCCGGCCTTATCCGAGCGCCATTGGCGTTAATCCGCTTGCATTGCTGCTTGGCGTCGGGTTAGCGTTGTCCGGAAAGTGACATACGCTCCTTTACCCCGTTAAGCCCATGAACCCGATCTACTCCGATCTTTCGACTGTTCGCCAGAAGAACAGCACCTTGGAAGCCGCCGGCCTCGAATGGCTGGGATTCCGGTTGCCCAGCCTGCGGGTCGAAACCTATTTTTATTACAAAGTGGTGGAGTCGTGCCCCTTCTCGGTCGGTGTCCACGGGCACGACCATTGGGAAATGACGCGGCTGGTCTCCGGGGCCGCGCGCTACGAGGCCCGGCGCGACGCCAAGACAGTGGAGATGGATCCGGATTCGGAGAGATTTCTGGTCATTCCGCCGAAAGTGTCGCACCGCTGGGAAATGCGGGAAGGCCCCCTTTTGCTCAACAGCTGGCAAATCCGCTTTTATCCGGAAGATGACGCGGGCTCGGAATTGCTCGGACAATTGCGTTCCCATGTCGAGGCGGAAGGCTTCCTTGTCAAGGCGTACGCCTTCCAGGCGGAGACGGAAGACACGCTCTGGAAGATAACGGACGAGCGCTTCTACCCGAGCGTGGTGGGACCGATGGTGAGCGGGGTGGCGCGCATTGTTGTCGGCGGGCTGATCGGTGCACTGCGCCCGTGGCCGCAGGAGCTGTGCGAGCGCGAGAGCAGCTGGGCGTCGTCGTCCGAGACCCTCGCGAACAAGCTCAAAGACTTCATTGAGGCGAACCTTCACAATCCGATCACGCTCGTCGATCTTGAGTCGCACTTCCACTACAGTTCGAGGCATCTCAAC
The DNA here is from genome assembly GCA_020831525.1 of Opitutales bacterium. GTDB lineage: Bacteria > Verrucomicrobiota > Verrucomicrobiia > Opitutales > Oceanipulchritudinaceae > SLLG01. The sequence goes on along the minus strand of JAFIGH010000029.1, from coordinate 13,996 downwards.
CGGATTTTCCACCAGTATTTCCACTCCTCCATCGGCCAGTATTTGCGCGACCGCCGTTTCGAGCTGGCGACCCGCTGGTTGGTGACGACGAACCGCTCCGTGAAAGATATCGCGCTTTCGCTGGGTTACGGGAACATCAGCCACTTCTGCCGGTATTTCCGCAAACGGAAGCAGGTTTCGCCCACGGAATACCGGGAAAAGAGCCAGCACAAGGAGCAGAGCAACACATTCGTCGACCTGCCGCATTAGCCCGGCGCGTTGTTTTTCCGCCGTTGAAGGGCGGCGTGCCCGCTCCGGCGTGGCCGGGCGGCTCAAATGGCCGGTTTCTTGTCTTGAAGCGCACACTCACCGGGCTTCGCGCGCGGGCACCTTTTGCCTAATGTTTGGTGGCAGATGGGGAGATGCCCTCCGCAGGCCGCTCCCCGAGTGCAAGCAAGAAGTTCGATTCATGAAAGTTCCCCCCCAAGGAGATCCGGTGCCGGACGAGGCGTCTGCAGACGTTGCCGCCGAGCGCGATCACGGAGTTACCGCACGGTGCGACGTGCCCTCGCACACGCGCGATTGGCGGCACATGGAAAACGGCACCCGAATCCCCCTGCCCACAGGCTATCTCGACCAACCGTATTTCCTTCGCGCCGACGACGGGGCGCTTGTCCTCGTGTGCACCAACTGTCCCGGCCATGAGGGTGATCCCGGCCAGCGGGTGGTTTGTATCCGCAGCGTGGACGAGGGGCGCACGTGGTCGCAGCCCGTCGCTTTGGAGGTCTCCGGCGAGGTGGAGGCCTCATACGCGGTCATCATCAAAACAACATACGGGCGCCTGTATGTGTTTTACAACCACAACACGGACAACATCCGCGAGGTTCCCTGCGACCGGGAGGCATCGCCGGACGGTTGGTGCCGGCGCGTGGATTCGCTCGGTTACTTCGTCTTCAAATACTCCGACGACCACGGGAAGACGTGGTCGCGCGATAGATTCACGGTGCCGGTGCGGGAGTTTGTCATCGACCGCGAGAATACCTCCGGAGGAAAAATCCGCTACTTCTGGAACGTGGGCAAGGCCTTCTGGCACGCGGGCAAGGGTTATGTGCCGCTGCACAAGGTGGGCGGCTTCGGGAAGGACTTTTTCACCCGCTCGGAGGGCTGCCTCATCTGTGTGCCGAATCTGGATACGGAGCGCGCCCCGGAGAAACTTCAGTTTCTCACGCTGCCTGACGGCGACGTTGGCATCCGCGCCCCGGAGGGTGCCGGGCCGATCGCGGAAGAACACAGCTTCACCGAGTTGGGCGACGGCTCGCTCTTCACCGTTTTCCGGACAGTCTCCGGTCATCCGGCCTGCGCTTACAGCCGCGACGGCGGGCACACATGGAGCGAGCCGGACTACCTGCGCTACCCGGACGGGCGGAGGGTGAAGAACCCGCGGGCGGCGAATTTCATTTGGCGGCTTTCGGAGGGGCGTTACCTGTATTGGTTCCACAACCACAGCGGGCGAAACTATGCTGATCGCAACCCCGTTTGGTGTCTTGCCGCCCGTGAGATCGAGGGGTCGGAGGGCAATCTTCTGGAGTTCTCGCAACCTGAGATTCTGCTCTACGCCGACGACTTTGAATGCCGCATGTCCTACCCGGACTCTCTGGAACTGCCGTCGGGTGACCTGCTGTTGACGGAGACGGAAAAGCATTTCGCGCGCATGCACCGCATCCCGGCGTCGTTTCTGCGCCGCATCGGCCGCCAATGGGATGAACCGCCCGTTCCGGCACCGGAAGACTGCCTTGCGGAGGCGGAACCGCCCGCCCTTGACGGCGACTACAAGGTCGAAGCAATGCTGCCGTTACTGCAGGACCGCAACGGCAGCTGGGAACAGGCATCGATGGGGGACTTGCGCACCGGTTTCACGGTTACATTTCATCTGGCGGCGGACGCCGCCGCAGGCGTGTTGGCTGACAACCGCGATGCACTTGGTCGTGGCCTGTGCCTCCGCATGGAGGAAGACCGTCGCCTCCGCGTCATCCTCGCCGACAGTCGCGCGGAATCGCATTGGAAGTTTTCGACACCGATGCCGCGGGGGGAGGACCATTTCGTGTCGGTGATGGTCGACGGCGGGCCGAAGACGGTCTGCGCTGTGATCGACGGGCGGTTCGACGACGGAAGGGAGCGGCAGTTCGGGTTCGGTCTCTTCCATCCCCACCTCGAAGGCGCCGGAGGCCTCGGACGGTTCCGCGTCTCTCCCTTCGTGCGCCGCATCGCCGTCCACGCCCGGGCGTTGCTCACCGCCGAAGCCGTGACTCTCTACTACCAAAGCCCGGTTCCTGTCGACACCCGTTGACACAGCCGGAGAGCCAACCTAATCATTACCTCAACCCGTAAAATACCATGACTCGATTCACTACACTCTTCGCCCTCGCCTCTGTCACTGCTTCCGCCTCGCTTTACGCTTCGGATTGGGCGGCGTCCATCGAACCGTTCCTCAGCCCCGGCGTCTACCAGTTCACCGATGCCGATCTGGGTTTCCGTTTCACCGAACTGGAGGCCGCCGTGGATCCGGCGCAGAACCAGTCGACACACATGTTGATCGAGGGGCTTTCGCCGGCCACCGGCACGGCGGATATCTATGCGGGCAACTACACCGCCATCAACCTGGCGGACGGCGCTGTGCAGGATGTGGGGGTCTTTTACGTGACGCTATCCGGGGACGTCGGGGACGACGCGCCGCCGCTCTCGTCACCTATTGTCGGCGTTGTCCCGCGCGAGGGACCATGGTCGGATTTCAGCCCTGAAGCGCCCGCGCAGACAACCGTGGGCAATGCCACCGGCACGGCGACCGCCGCAAACGGCACCCTCGATTTTGAGATCGCCCGCGACGGGCAGACCGGTTCGGCCTCGGTCCCGTTTTCGATGCCGGACGACGACACGATGGTTTTGGAGGCGTTTGCTCTCAGTCTCGGCGGAACGTCCTATAACTTCGCCGCCGCAACGCTGGTGCGCTCGGGAGAGCGCTTTCACGGCACCATTGAGTCGCTGGATACCGTGGATCACGATTCGCTCATGTTCGCCTTGTTCCTCACCGTTGCCGATCCCGCCGGGGTCGATCTCGTGGACGGCGAGTGGATCACGGACAGCCGCCTCGGCCTCCTCTTCGGCGCTGGCGGGGACTGGGCGTATTCTCCCTTCATGGGCTGGATCGAGACGGGCGCCTTTCCGTGGCTCTACCAAGCGAAGATCGGCTGGATGGCTTACGCGCGGGGCGGTCAGGAGCAAGCGCTCTGGTTCCTCGCGGGCGATCCGGCCCTCGGATGGATCTATGTGTCCACTGCGCGCGACGGGACATACCAGTCGAGTGCGGATGATTGGGCGTCCGGCAGCTTTTTCTAAGCCGTGCCGTTGCCTGTCCGCCGGACATCCGCCGACAGGGCGGACTTGTCCGCACGGCGTCAGATGTTGTCTGTTCTGCCGCCTCTTTAGGATTCGGTATTCGGGCGGGAGGGCGTAGTTTTGTCTTTATGAAAATAAATGAGACTACCTTTGGGGTGCGGGCCGCCCTTGCCTTGGGCGCGCTTGCCGTTCCCTGCGCCGCGGCGGCGGAAGATGCCGCCCGCGACCGCGCCGCGCCCGCTCCGGAGCGCCCCGATATACTCATGATCCTCGTCGACGACATGGGCTACGGCGATATGACCCTTTTCCGCGGCGATTCTCCGTGGACGAACATCGCACCCGTGCCGGAGGACGTGCGTCCACCGGAGACACCCCACCTCGACGCCATGGCGGAGCGGGGTATGATGCTCACCGACTTTTATGCCAACTCGGCGATTTGCAGCCCCACACGCGCCGCCTTGATGACCGGGCGTTACCAACAGCGCAGCGGGGTGGTCAGCGTCCTCGGGCAACTGGGCGGGGCCTTCCGCCGCGTGGCGGAGCCCGAAGAGGAAGTCTTCGAAGGCCTGCGCCGTGACGAGCTGACGATGGCCGATGTGCTGCACGACGCCGGTTACCGCACCGCCATGTTCGGCAAGTGGCACTTGGGCGGTTCGCAAAACGATTTCGGCGATTACCATCCCATGGATTACGGCTTTGAAAAGTATGTCGGCTCGCCTTCTTGGGCGGGCGACAACTTCTCCATGCGCAACGAGGACGGCTCCTACTTCTTCCGCGACCGCGAGCGTGTGGACGCTCCCGGAAATTGGTACACCGACGTCCTTGCCGACGAGGCCGCGGAATACCTCGTCGACCGGTCCGACGGGCGCCCCGCCTTTGTCTACCTGTCCTTCACCGCGCCGCACCTTCCCCTCATTGGACCGGACGACAAAGAAATCGCCAACGCTTGGGATTACAGCAACCGGTTCGGCCCGCGTGAAGACCTCCACCGCGCCTACAAGGAGATCATCGAGGGCCTCGACGCCGCCATCGGCCGCCTCTGGGCACAGCTGGAGGAGGCCGGTGTGGCGGAAAACACGCTGGTCTTTTTCGCCTCGGACAACGGGCCGGTGGACTACGGCAGCGCCGAGCCGCTGCGGGGCCGCAAAACATGGCTCTACGAAGGCGGCACGCGGTCGCCCACATTCGCGCTCTGGCCCGCCGGAATCCAGGCGGACAGCCGGACCGACGAGCCGACCATGACGATGGACCTGTTGCCGACCTTTGCCATGATCGCGGGAGCGGAGGTCCCGGAAGACCGCCGCCTCGATGGTATCGACCTTTCCCCGCTCCTGCGCGGCGAAACGCGCTGCCTTGAGCGGAGGCTCCTTTTCTGGGAGCAGCCCATCGGTGTCCATATCCGCAGTTTCACCAACCGGCGCTGGGCTGTCCGGGACGGCGATTGGAAACTCCTCAAGGAACGCGACGGCGCGCCCCTCGAACTCTACAACCTCGACGGCGACCCGCGCGAATACAAGAACGTCGCTGAAATCTACCCGCACATCGTCGAGCGCCTCGAAAAAGCCTACTGGCAATGGCGCGAAGATGTCTACGCTGACGCGCCTTACGACGAAGCCGAATTCGTCGAGCGCCTCAAGCAGCACGGCCTCATGGAATACGAAGGCCTCTTCGGGGATTGAGGAAACCGAAACCGCCCGCACCGTGTTCCGGGAGCGCCCGTAACGATACCCAATGGCGCGGTTAAGCCGGGTGCACCGCCGGAGTAGGTGCGAGACCTTGTGTCCGCACCCCGCCGCCGCCGGGGCATGCACCAAAGGTGTTGCGCCAATACCGCGCCGGTCCGCTGGACCACAGGTCCGGCCGCTGGGAGCGCAGGCGTACAACGGTCCGGCGATGCTGCGAAAGGAGTTTGACAGCTTGTGCAAAGTGGCGCAATTATGTGGCACATGAAATCGGTCAATATTCGCACCCTGAAGCACGAAACCGGAGAGATCTTGCAGAGAGTGGGGCTCGGAGAGTCGATTGTGATCCGTCGCCGGAACCAGCCGCTCGCGGCCTTGAAACCTCTGGAGCCGGAGGGAAGAGGCACGGCATGTCCGGACTTTCGTAAGAGGCTTCGTGCCGCTTACGGTGACGTGGCGCTGAGCGAGACGGCAACCGAGCTTCTCGGCGAAGAACGCGGGAATCGATGAAGGCGTATGCGGACACAGGCTTCATTTGTTCTCTCTACGCTCCCGATGCGCACACGGAGCGGGCAATCCGGCGAATGGAGCATGGGACGGGCGGCGTCTCTCTTTCGTGGCTGAATCGACATCCTGCATGTTGCCACGGCCGTTGTATTGGGGAGCGGTTGCTTTCTCAGCTTCGACAAACGGCAGCTCCGGCTTGCGAAGGCGGCGGGGTTGGCTACACCGAAGCTCTGACGGCTTCGGCTGCGCCCTGTTCCCCAATCGGCCAGTTCGCCATGACGACTGTGCGCCGCCAACAATGTAGTCGGATGGCTTGCCGTCCGACCCAATCGCGTCGCCACTCGGTATAAAAGACCGCCCGCGTCCGGCACCGCCGAACGCGCCCCACCGGGCTGCCGACCGAAGGTCTGGCGGCTACGCCCTGCCAACCGCGCGCCCGGTAGGTGCGAGACCTTGTGTCCGCACCCCGCCGCCGCCGGGACCGTTCCCCCCGCCGCCCGCCCGCCTGCGACACCAGCCGACCACGCCCGCCGGTGTACGGACCATAGGTCTGAGCACCTACCGCCTTCCAGCCAACCGCACATGCGCGCTGCGATGCCCATCCAACGGACGCGTCCGCCGTAGCGGACTGCCATCCTGGCGGTCGGTCCGGGGTGCGCGAAGACGGGCAACCTTGCGGTCTCCCGCCGGGGTGCTCCCACGCCCACATCCTCCGCCGCCAACCAACCGCATCCGGCGCAAACGGAGTTGCGCCCTCCAGCCGGTTGAGGTTCGTTCCTGCCATGGAGCGCCGCGCACAAAAAAACCGGCCGGAGCCTTGGCTCCGGCCGGTCGCAGGGGAATCGATAAAGACCGCCTGCTTGTATACCCCATAAAGATACACCAAGAAAGGCAGCGGCGGCCCGTTGCTTACGCGCGGAGTCTGCGCGCGTAGGCGGCGAATGCCAGCGCGAGAAGGCCGAAGAGCGCGGCGTAGACGCGAGGTTCGGGAATGGCGGTCATGGAATTGTAATAGATGCCGTCGAGTTCCACGGTGTCATAGACAAAGTTCGGATTGTCCGTCCACGATTGTGTTTCTGTAAGGGACTGTTGCCCGATGCCCATGATATGGATGGAACTGTCTGAACCTTTGCGCATTTCGTCGCGGAACCACTCGAACCCTTCCGTCCCGAAGCTGCCGAGCAAGCCGGATTCGAGGTAGAGCGTGGCACCGGGTTGGAAATTGAACTCGGATTCGAAGAAGGTTCCCATGCTCGCGGCACGGATTTCGGCGTCGGCGTAGTAGTTAACAAAACCGGAGGTGTCGCCCCGGCCCACTTTGAAGCGGTTGTCCGCGATGAGTTGCCCGCCGAACATGTTGAAGGTCCCTTGGTCGATTGCGATGGAGTCCGTGTGGGTATTGCCCGTGAGATCCCAGAAGCCATCGTATATGTTCACAACGGCGTTGGGCGCTTCGCGGTCCATGATGAACCTTGGCTGGCCGGAGTTGCCCGCCGGGGCGAGGCCGAATGTTCCGGAGCTGTTCCAATTGAGCGTGGCACCTTCCGGCACAATCCAATAGGAGATATTGACGTTGGTGCTGTCGTTTATGTTGAGCGTGCCGCTGAAGGTTGCCTGCGCTATGGAATTGCGCTCCAATGTCGAGGCCCCGTTGAAGTTGACTGTGGCGCCCGTCTGCATTTCCCCCGCCGTGCCGATCTCGACGCGGGCGTCGGTGATGTTTCCGGTCCATCCGGTTTCGGGTACGCCGTCGCTCCAGTTTCCGCCGAAGCCGAAGCGGTCGGTGTCGTGGGCACCGGTCCATGTGGTGGTTTGGGCAAAGGCGGCCGACGTGAGAAGAAGAGAGGCACAAAGGCCTGCGAGTGTTCGGATTCTTGTTATTTGCATGGTTATTCTGGGTTGGGTTGGTAGGAATGTGCGTATTGATACTCAGAGCGCTAAAGCGCTTTCCGCCGGAGGTTCAGCTCCGCTGGCGCCGACGGTCCCGCACGAAAAACGCGAGCAGGGCGACAAGCCCCGCCATAGCCGCAAAGGCGCGCGGCTCCGGGATGGCGGTGATGCGGGTGTAATCCACGTCTCCGAAACCGAGATCCTCCGTCACCGATTCCGTCGTGAAGTTTTCCATGTCCGACTGCACGATGCCCTCAATGGCGATAAAGCCGTCGTCGAGACGGGCATTGAACTGAGCCATTGAAGCGATATGGTAGCTTGCGTCGACTTCGAAGTCGAAGAGGGAGCCCTCTTGGTCCATGAAGAGACCGCCGCTGTAGAGCGAGGCGTCTTTGCCGAGGTTGAACGTCGCTGCGGAATCCTGGCCGACACGGAGCCGGGTTTCTAGAATCAAAGTGCCTCCCGTCGCATTGAATGTCCCGGCGCGCATGAGGAGAGAGACATCCACGTTAGATTCGCCAAAGAGTTCCCATGTCCCGGCGGAAAAGTTGACTTCTGATCCGGCTAACATCGCGAAGTTGGGTTGGTTGGATGCTCCGGCGTCGGTGAACGTTCCCGAGCTGGCCCAGTTCACGGTGCTGTTTTCCTGCAGACGGAAGTCCGAGCTGATCAGCGCGCTGCTGTCGTTGAAATTGAGGGTTCCGCTGAAGGCGAGGCCTGAGCTGTTGTTCCTTTCGATGAAGGAACTGTCATTCATATTGATCGTGGCGCCAACATTCATTTCGTTCAGGACACCGACTTCTACCCGGAACGAACCGCCGACATTTCCGGTGTCGCCGGCGCCGGGGACGCCCTCGTCCCAGTTGCCTTCATTGCCGAAGCGGTCGACGGAAGCTCCGCCGGTCCACGTGCTGAGGATTTGGGCGGAGGCCATGGGCATGGCGAAGATAATACCGAAGGCGGCGCAGTACGGTAGCATGTGCGTGGGTCGTAATCTCATGATATTTGTGTCTTTGGGTTGGATTGGAGAGCGGACTGTTCGGGCAGAAGGCATGGAGGCGCGCTTCCACTCGATGCCGGAGAGTTTTGGCCGTGGGACGGGGCGGCGGCAAACAAGGACGATGTCCACTCCGGGACAGCATGCTTGCGGAATGGGACACGCGGGGCGCATTCCCGCCCCCCGCGGCCCGCTGCGGAAAAGCCGGACGAGCGGGCTGCGGCGGGCGTGAGGGTGTCCCGCCGGAGTGCGGGGACCGGTGTCCGGATTGATCAATATGGACGGGTGATGCCGTTTCGATGACAGGGGGCGTCTCCGGTGCAGGCCGGTGCTTGCCATGGCGGCTCCGGGTGGCTTGTCTTTCTTCCGGTGCCGTGCCGCACGGTCGGCGGGAAACGCCGACAGCGGCCCGCGCCCGCACCACCAACAAAGGACGGAATTATGCAACGATACGGAAGCGTCATCGGCCTGCGCGCCGAAAAACTGGAAGAGTACAAGCGCCTGCACGCGGCGGTCTGGCCGGATGTGCTGGCCATGATCCGGCGGTGCAACATCCGCAACTACTCCATCTACCTGCGCAAGCTGCCCGACGGGAAGCACTACCTCTTCAGCTACATGGAATACACCGGCGAGGACTTCGCGGCGGACATGGCCACGATGGCCGCCGACCCGAAGACGCAGGAGTGGTGGGCCGTCTGCAAGCCCTGCCAGGACCCGCTGCCCGACCGCCCCGAGGGCGAGTGGTGGGCTCCCATGGAAGAGGTCTTCCACTGCGACTGAGGAACGGCCGGACCGCTTGACCGCAATGGCGCGGATAAGCAGGTGATCCGCTGGGAACGCGGGCGTCCCGCCCGCACTCCGGGCCGCAAGAGCTATCGAACGGTGGCTTATCCGCCATTGCCGCTTGACCGCGGCGTTCCCGTCGACCGGGGATTTCCGGGCGTGGGTTTTTTCAAACGAGGTCACCGCCAATGCCCGGGGCGGAAGGGGTGACGTATCGACCGTTCCGTAGTGTGGCCGGGTGGGTGAAGCGATCCCGAAGGTGCGGGATGTATTCGAGAAACAGAAGGGGATGATCCATTGCGATGTGGTTGAAGAGGACAAGGTGTTGGTGGATCTGTCCCATGTCGCCGACGTGCGGCACGAGGGGAATGCCGTATTTCCGGGCCATGAGGCTGACCACGAGAAACTCGCTGATGCCGGCCACCCGAAGGGCGTCGACTTGGCAGTAGGCCATCGCTTCGGCGTTGAAGTAGTTTTTGAAAACAACACGGTTCGGGACGTGTTCACCCGCCGCGACGCGTGTGTTTCCGATACACCGGGCGATCTCCCGGTGGCCGAGCACGTCGTCCGGGTGGGTGGGTTCCTCAATCCAGAACAAATCGAGGTCCGAGGTCCTCTCGGCGAACTGGATCGCCTCCCTGACGGACCACTGCTGGTTGGCGTCGGCCATGACGCGGGCGTCGGGTCCCGCCGCATCGCGTACGAGGCGTGCGCGACGAACGTCCCGCTCGATGTCGCTCGATCCCACTTTGAGCTTCATGGCGTCGAAACCCTCCGCCGCAGAGCGTCTGACATTCTCCGCGACCTGCTCGTCGCTGTAGTTGAACCATCCGATGGAGGTGTCGTATCCGGGATACCCGTCGGCGAGAACCGGTATTCGTTCTTGGCGGGAACGGCGCGACGTCGACAGGACTTCTCCCGCTTCGGCGCGGGAAAGCGCGTCTTCGATATACGAAAAATCCATTGTGTCCAACAGGGCCTCATCATCCATGGAGAGCAAATGATCCCAGAGCGGTTGGCCGAGGGTCTTCGTCCATAGGTCCCAGCAGGCGTTGGTGAGTGACGCGAGGGCGAGGTGGACGACGCCCTTGTGGGGGCCGAGCCACCGGAGCTGTTGCTCGTCGGCCAGCCCCCTTTGGACCTCGCCGAACCGGGCCATGATTTCCCCGATATCCCGGTTGACGAGTGATTGTGCCATCCATTCCGCCGCGCGGCAGACGAGTTCGTTTCCCGCTCCAAGGGTGAAGGCAAGGCCGCTGCCTGTCTTGCCGTCCGAACTGTGGAGCTGGACCACCGCGTAGGAGTAAACCGGATTGCGGTGGATGGCGTCGCTGCCATGGCCGGAGCCGATGGGAAAGCGGAGGTCGCGTGTGGTGACTCGGGTGATCATGGAGTGGAGGCGTTGACGCCGGTCAACGCCGGTATCCGATTTCGGCGCCGCCGCTGACGTGCATAAGATGGCCGGTGATGAATCGCGCGCGGGGTGAAAGCAGAAACACGCAGGCATCGGCGACGACATCGCCCTCCGGACAGTCGGCAAGCGGGTGGATGTCGTTCAGGTAGCGTGCGATACTTTCCGGTTCCGGCTGTTCCGCGGCCCAACGCCGCAGCATGGGTGTCCACACGCCGGCGGGACAAACCGCGTTCACACGGATGCCGAAGGGCGCGTAGTCGATGGCCATGGATTTTGTCAAGGCGTTGAGCCCCCCTTTGGTCGCGGTGTAGGCCGCGTGGTTTGATTGGCCGATAATACCCACCATACTTGAGGTGCTTAAGATGGTGCCGCGCGCTTTGCGCAGGTGCTCGAGACCGTGACGCACTGTGTAGAGGACGGCGCGAAGATTGACGTTGAGAAGTTGGTCCCATTCGTCGTCGCTCGTTTCGTGGAGAGGCTTGGAAGGAGAAGCGATGCCGGCATTGTTGTGAATGGCGTCAAGGCCGCCGAGGTCCCGCACTGCGGCGGCGATGGCCGCCCGCACTGCCTCTTCGTTGACGAGATCGCCTTCGACGTACACGTGGGCATCGCCGAATTCGCGTCGTGCCCCGGCAAGCCCGTCGGGGTCGTTGGCGAACAATGCCACCCGTGCGCCTTCCGCAATGTATGCCCTCGCGCAATGAAGGCCGATGCCGGTGGATCCGCCGGTGAGGAAGATGCGTTGGTCTTGCAGGAGCATGGGTTCGATGGCAGCGGTTTCGAAATGTCTTAGTGCAGCGTGCGCGGGGTTGTCGGCGGTTGCGGAGTTGATTCTGGTCCGCCGGCTGCTGGACCGCGGATGCGGAGGATTCAGCGACAGAACCGCTTGCATGGTGTCCGGACGCGACCGCGTCGATCAACTGCGAACAGGATTCCATAGCAGAAAAAAGAAGGCACAAACCGGACATGATCCCGAATCCGAGGGAGAACGTGATGTCTGGAACGGTGAAACTCTTGTCCCGATTAGCGGGGCAAATGCATTTGATCGGTATGCAGGGGGCGGCAAAGCTCCAAAGGCATACTTGGCGAAACACTATATCCTTCAATCCCCATGATCTTATTCCGAACCTATTTCGTTCCAGCTCTGCTGGTTTGCGCCGTCCCCGTGCTCGCCACACCCTATTTCTTCGAAGGTTACGAAGATCTCGAACCCGGCGACAAGGAACCGAACTTTCCCGCGATGAAGAGCAATCATCCCACCGCCGAAATCGAGGTACGGGCGGAGACGCCGGGCGAGGAACTGTTCTATCCCGGCAATACCCGCTACCTGAGGGTGAACTCGCTCTCGGGATTCAATCCCGATGATGCGGGAAGCGAGACGCAGTTTCACGGCGGTGTGGCCGGCTTCATGCCGTTCGATGACGGACCCGCCGATGTCGTGACGGCGGGATTCGACTTCATCGTGGGTCCCCTGCACGCTGAGTTGCTTCTCGGCGTGGGCGAGGCACCGTCGAGCCGGACCGACGACCAGCATTTCGCTGCCATGGTGCGTGTCCGCGGACCGCAGGGACTGTCGAACAATCCCGAAATTGTCACCGGTCCGGCGGGGAATCTCCGGGCCGACATCCAGGAGGACGTCCCTTACCGCGTGGAGTTCGTCGCCAACCGGTCGGGTGGGACGATTGAATACGAGAGTCCTTTGGGCAGGATGGCTCTGCCGAACCAGCGCCTCGATGTCTATCTCTTCAATCACCGCACCGGGCAGCTGCAACTGATCCTTGAAGCCGCGGACTTCCAGGGCGATCCGGCGGCCCCGAAACGCATGGACGGCTTTTTCTTCGCGGTATTCCGCTACGACGCCACCGGCCGCTCCCTTGATATCAAGCTCAACGACATCGCTGTCTACAAGAACGAAGTGGCCTTGTCCGGCCACGAGTTTGTGCCCCCGGGACCGGCCACCGCGATTGCGGATTTCGAGGACACCCCCCTCGACCAAGGGGGCGGCTCGCCGCTGTGGAACCTTCCCGGGAATGTTGTCGAAGACACCTCCGGTCTCTTCGGGCCGAACAACCTTCAATACTTTCATATCGACCGCCGCAATCTGTCCGGAGGCATGTCGGACAAATTCAGATTCAACGGCGTTGTCGAGCTGGTGTCCTTCGGGCTGGACTTCGCGGTCCACCGCGACGAGGTGATCAACAGTTTCGGCGACGCGCATGACGAGATGTTTTTCGCGGTGACCGGCGGCGACACAATCGCCAATGACAATATGACGGTGCGGCTCAACATTCGGGGCACCCGGAGTGTGGGCAACCAGGGCGATCCTTCGGAAGCGACTCCGCAGCTCGCTGTTTTCGAGCCGGACGTCGTGCGCACGTGGTCCGACGGGTTGGATTGGGAGAAACCCTACCGGCTCGAGGTCGTGATGAACCAAACCGGATCGGACCTCTCCTACAATACTCCATGGGCGGACGGGATCGCTCTGCCTAACGAACACCTGCATGTTTACCTGTTTGATCTTTCCGAGGGCGAAAACGTCGCGCTCGCGCAAGGGAGACCGGTGCCTTACGTAATCGAAGGGAAGTTCTTCGTGGGTGTGAACAGCCCGAACGACGTCGCCGGGACGATGGCGGATCTCTTCTGGAAACATGTTACGGGGCGACGGTTGGACATGTCTATCGACAACATCGTCGTGTATGAGGACGCCGCGGTGGTCACCAATCCGGTCGCTGTCGCCACGGAAGTGCCCCGGGTGTCGGAGGTCGGCCTCGCGGAAGGCGAATCGTTTCCCTTCCAGCCCGTCGCACTCAACCGCTTCCGGATGACCTTTCAGTCGGAGCAGGGCCTTACCTATGGTATGCAGCAGAGCGGGGACCTCACGAAGTTCAGCCGGATAAAAACCGTGATTCCCGCGGATGATTCGGGAGACACGACGACCGTGGAGGTCCGGATGTCAATGGAAGACAAAAAGTTCTACCGGTTTTTTCCGTTGTCCCGGTGATCCTCGGGAGGAACAGCCGCGTCGATGATCAAGGATGGGGAGAAGGCGCGTCTTGCGCGTTAACCACATTGGCGCGCGGGCCGGATACCCGCCGCCGTGGCCGGAACATCGGGGGCATTCTTCAATTTACACAACCTATTAAGATTACGTTCCAATGAGAAAAATGCTCCCGATTCGACAGTGCCTTGTCCGCGCGCCGAAAGTGCTCACCTGTGCCGTGCTGTTTTTTGCGGTCGCTCTGTTCCTCCGCGGGCAGAGCGCCCACGCGGTGACGCCGCAGGATCTTGCCGACGCACTCGGCGCGACCTCGTTCTACATCGCTCCGGACGGAGACGACGCCGCTTCGGGGC
>JAFIGH010000134.1 GCA_020831525.1 Opitutales bacterium | reverse complement strand
GCACCGCGCGAAGCGCTTGTCAACCTAAACTGACAGTATTGGGCGTCCCGCCCGCTGTTTGCGCGGAAGCTCATTTGCAATGGCGGCTTATCCGAGCGAGGCTTATCCGAGCGCCATCGGGGTCTGCCCGTGATGGGGATGTTCTTCCGGCCGGGTCCTAATGAGGCGGATGCACGTTGTTGAAGGTATCGGCCAAATGGCGCTTTACGTTGGCGAAAGAGATGTCAGGATGTGCTTTGGGCGTTGGCCTTCGCGGCAGATTGGCTGGGCCGGGTTTCGGGTGGGACCGGTGTGGCGCGGGGACACCTGAATCACCCGGCAGAACAATGATAATAAGAGCTTATAAACGTAATAGGGGCCGCTCAGGCTTCCAAGGCCGCACGTCAAAGAATTGAGAAATGGACAACCTGCTTTTCATTACCATCCTCACGATTTTTGTGGCGGCTTTTATCGGCACGATCATCAAATATCGGCTGCGGGACAGGTGTCTGCGGGATTTCCGCGAGTATCTGGTGAATATTGAATACCTTGACGGTCGTCGTGAGTGGGGGAAGTTGAAGGTGTTTCACAACGGTATGGAACTCGTCTACCCGGATCCGAAGAGGGACCCCAAAGAGGGTCATCTCGAAACCAGTTTGCTCGTCCACACGTCTCAGCAGGGGACCATCCGGGCTCTCAAGCGTTTCCATGATGAACTATCGCCGGAAAACCAGAAGAGAAGAAGCAGGGAGTTGGTCCGGACCTACAACCCGAATGTTTTCCGCCGCACGGCCCGGCGCATGCGGAACACATTCAATCTGCTGAGAGATGCTTTCGGGCAAGCGGTTTCCCAAATGATCGGCGCCTTCAAAACGAGAGGCACATCGACGTTGTTGGCGACGCAGGACGCACGCATCAATGCCGCCGCCCAGCAGGTCATTGTCCAGGGCGGCTCCTCCTACGAGCCTATGTTGGAACGGCATATCGGACAGTATGTTGTCCTTGAGGTCACGCACAATAATGTCTCGAGAAAAAATGTCGGGGTTCTCAAAGACTATTCGGATAGCTATGTGACGGTGCTCAATGTTCCGGTCGCCGAAGAGCACGACTTCAATCTAGCGGCAGGAGAGCAGTTGCGGGTGAACCGGGATTTCGATTTCCGTGTGGAAGTGAGAGAGGCGTCGAATCCTGAGGGGCATTTCTTCGATATCGAAGTAGACTTCATCAACCGAAGCCGGAAGTCCGTTGAGTTGGTGCGCGTCGAGGGCGAAGGATACGAAGAGTCGCTCGACATTTCAGTCGCTGAAGGCCAGTCGACAACGTTTACCCTGAGGAATGTTCCGGGCCCGCCATTCGAAGACCATCAGGAAGACCTCTTGGCGCCGGAGACGGAATCCGTTCCGAACACGAACGCCTGCCGTGTTCCCCCGCTGCGCCTCTGGATACGTTGCCGCCGCTACATGGATCTCATTGTGAATCGCTCCATTGGCACGGTGCGGTACGGGGCGGTCCCCGGTCCCGGCTCAAAATCATATGCGCCCAATTCCCCCCCCGGAATCGGAATTCTGGAATTCTGCGGGAACCTACGCCTCTTCCCAGACCTCGAAGGCTCCGTTTTCGAGATCTTTCTGGAGAAGTGCGAGGTGTTTGTGCAACTGCTTTCGAAAAGCCGGATTTTTTATCGTGATGTTGGCGCCAACGGAATCCTTCTTATCGCGATAGAAAAGCAGAAAGAGGGTATCTTCTGCGACTGCCAGGAGATGCACGATCCGCCGGGCACCTTCGGCCGAGGTCGCGTAAACTTTCAGGAGACGGGTGCCTTCAGGGAGGCTCTCGCCCTTGATCGGTACAGTAAGCTCAGCGGTGCACGAACGCTTCAAGGGCTCCCTATGAAGCTCTGGGACAGTGGATTCCCCAAACTCCGCCTTGCAGATCGCCTTTGACAGAACCAGACGCATGACGCATCAGCGGCGAACCGTCTTCCAGGTCTGGGCCACTTGGTCCATCCTGCGCTGGGTCTCGTCATCCACCGAAACCGGTTCGGCAACCCACGGCTGGGCGGCTTCGAGGGCAAAAGGGATACCGCGGCTCTGCACGATTTTCTTGAGGTAGACCCGGATAGCGGTGGACATATCCATCCCAATCTCCTCCAAGACTTGATCGGCACCCTCCCGCAGTTCATCGGACACTCTGATTTGTAATGTTTTCATTGCTGTACGATTGCTTGATTAATGCTTGAGCACTGACCTTGCCTTTTTTTGCCGCCGCGTCAACTCGCTTCATGCGCGGGGGCGCTGGCATCCGGTTGAGGGAATGGCCCCGTGTGCGGGCGGAAACGTCGATCTCATGCCATCGTTGCGCCCTGCGACAAGCTCCCGACGGCCACCCAAGTGCAACCACCGGTCCCGGTGCCAACCCACGGCAATCGAATAACGGGACGAATACCGGGAGGACGAATACCGGGACAGCCACAGTATATACTTGATGAAAGCCCCGATTTCCGCCGTCGCCCTTCCTTCGGTTTTCTTGTCTTCTTTGGCTGAGTTAGAGAGTTCGGGCGTGGCAGAGGTGCCTGCCGTCGGTGCGCGGCGATTGCGGGGAACGCCCGCCGTCGCCATCCGGCTATGGCGAGGCAAGCGGGAGTGTTCCACTGCATCAACCGCTTCGTGCCTTCCGTTGCGGGTGGGATGAGTTTTCGGGGTCCCGCAGTCGCGGGATGAGCACCGGCGGGAGTGGGTGCGCAAACGGGTGGCGTGCGCGGGCGTATATCGGGCGGCGTGGTGCCCTTTGCCCGTTCCCGGTGGCGTTCCGTACTGGAGGGCCCTTGCTTCGAGGTGCGAATGAGGACGCAGCATCGGGACACAGACAGGACGGAGGCGAAGCCGGAGATGGCGTAGCAATGTCTGTCTCACGTTGGGTGCCTTGAATCGGGCAGACACTTGATTCCCTGAGCGACAGACAGCCTCTTCATTTTCGGGGAAAACGGGCAGCGAACGGGGTCCGTTTTGTCGGTTGTGAGTGTTGACCACTCTTTCCGTTTACGGGCTCAGGCGGTGGGCGTCGTCATAGAAATCGGAACCGTCGTTTCCGCCCCAGGTGATGAATTCGGAGCCGGTCCAGATGGCTTCGACGCGGTGGCGGGGCGTGGAGCGGCCGAGGGTTGGCAACGGTTCCCAGACGTTGGCGTCGGGGTAGTAGATTCCGCCGTCGTCGAGGGCGGAACCGAAGAACCCGCCCAAGACGATCATCGCGTTGCCGGTCCATACGGCGGCATGGGCGTTGCGGCGCGATGGCGGGGAACCGTTGAGGCCGAGGGTGCGCCAGGTGCGCGTCTGCGGGTTGTAGAGACCGCCCGTATTGACCTGGTTGGCCCCTCTGCGGAAGCCGCCCCAAACGATCAACTCCTCGCCACTCCAGACCGGCGGGAAAAAGGCGCGGCCGTCGGGGGCGCCGGTGGTCGGGATGGCCTCCCATGTGTCGGTTGCGGGATCGTAATGCGCCCCGGAGGTTTGGGAGGTGGTTTGGGCTCCGTTTTCACCGCCCCAGACGAGCATTTCGGTGCCGGTCCAGACCGCGACCGCGCGCTTGCGGGCGACGGGGGCGCCGGTGAGCGGAAGGGCGGTCCAGGTGTCGGTGGCCGGATTGTAGCGGGCTCCGGTGTCGGTTGCCTGGTCGGGGCCGGTTTTTCCTCCCCAGATGATCATTTCCGTGCCGGTCCAGACCGCCGTGTGGCGGGAGCGTGGCGAGGGGGCATTGACCATGGAGAGGGGGGCCCAGGTGTCGGTGGCGGGGTTGTAGCGGGCGCCGTCACCGAAGGGGTTGGCACCGGCGTCGCCGTCCTCACCGCCCCAGACGATCATCTCGGTGCCGGTCCACACGGCGGTGTGGTAGGCGCGGGCCGAGGGCGCGTTGACCTGGGTCACCGCCTGCCACTGGTCGGTGGCCGGATCGTAGCGCCCGCCGGTATTGATGCGGTCGCCGCCGGCCCGGCGTCCGCCCCAGACGATCATTTCCTCGCCGGTCCAGAGGACGGTGGCCCGTGAGGCACCCTGGGGTGCGTTGTCGAGCGAGGCGGCACGCCACATCGGGGCGGTCGTGCGGGTTGCGAGGCGGGCGAAAAACCGGTCGCTGCCATCGGGGATTTCCAGCTCGGCGAGCACCCGTTCCGCGTCACCGAAGTCCTGGATGACCATCCAATCGAGCGGCTCGGCTTCCTGCCATTGTTGCAGGTTGATCGATTGCTCGATGCTCAGGTCGGCAAACCCGGCCTCCTTGGCCCGCCGGAAGGAAAACCAGGCCCGCCCGGCGGCGTGGTCAACCGCATCGAGCTTGGGCAAGTCGGCGGATTGGCCCTCCAGGGGGTTCAGGCCCATCGCGTGGCTCATCAGGTTGGGCAGATTGAGCGGGCCGTTGCGGTCGAGCGGTCCGCGGCGGTCGGGCGGCAGGGTGTCGAGGGCCTCCCAGTCCGCGAAGCCGTCATCGTCGGGGGTGAAAAACGCGCTGACGGTGCGGTTCACCGACATCACCAGAGACTGCGGATTTTGCGTGCCGCCGAGGGAACCCGACCAGCCGCCAAAGGTATAACCCGGCGGCGCGACGGCGGTGAGCAGGATCGTTTCTCCCTGGTCGTAAGTCGCCTTCGCCGGATCGACGAGGATCTCGCCGCGGGTCGGGAAGAGCGTGAGCGTTTGCTGGATCGCGGCGAAGTTTGCCGTGATCGCCTTGTTGTCGTCCATCGTCAGGGTGAACGGGTTGGTGTCGCCCGCCGCGTCGCCGCTCCAGCCGGTGAAGAAGAAGCCGGCGGCGGGATTGGCGGTGAGGATGACCGTTTCGCCGGGATCGAAAATGGCCCGGTTCGGGTTGCGGGCGATGGTTCCGTTTTCCGCCGTGCGGACCAGCTCGAAGAACCGCCAGTCGATGCTCAGGTCGAAGGATTGGGGACTGGCCGAGGTGTTGACGGCGGTGAGGTAGTAGATGCGTTCGAGCTGACTGAGATTCTGGTTGCGGCCGGAGTTGGCCGCCCCGTCGCTCTGCCAGGTGTTGCCGGTGCCCGAAAGGTTGGGCAGGTAATTCGACCGCAAAAAGACCTCGACCGGGGCATCGTGCACGGACGTGTGCCGCCAGCGGGTGGCTTCGAAAGGCAGCACCGTTTGCCACGTCCGCGCCTCACCGGGCGCGAGCACGACCGAGGCGGAGCCGCCGGCGGAGCTGATTGTCGTCACTTCGCCGTGTCCGGTGCCCCCGACATCGCCACCCACCGCCGAACTGACGGAGAAAACGGAGTCGCCCGAGGCGCGGAACCCGAGGTAGTAGGTGTGGCCCGGCCGCAGATCGGCGCCGTTGATGATGTGCGTCCCCGGCGAGGTGAAGCGACGGTAGTTGCCCGGGTCGCGCCCGTCGGTGTACCAGTCGCGCGGGTTGCTGTAATTGGTGCCGCCGCCGACAACCCGTTGTTCCCAGTGCCCCGGCGGCGCCCTGTCGCGCAGGTAGAGCGAGACGCTGCCCTGGGTCTGGGAAAACTGGATGTGCCATTCGTCCGGCAGGTCACCGGCGGCGGGGATCTGCACCCGGTAGTAGCGCCAGTCGGTGCTGGCGAGGGATTGGTTTTCGTATGTCCCTCCGACCAGGTCCATGTCCTGGATCAACGGAGCGGCGGCACGGGAAAGGCGCAGGCGGTAGCGGGCGTTGGTGTCGCCCGCCGCATGCACCATCAGGTACCAGCGCCCGACTTCCAGTTCGTTGTCGGTTCCGACGTTGAACGGCACCCATGAGCCGTAGAGGGTCGCGGAGGATTGGTCCAGCCGGTGCAGGTACATGTCCGCCCCCGAGCCTCCGTTGGCCCGGTGATCGAGGGACGGTAGCAGGGCGGGGCGGATGTAGAGATTGGGATTGCCCCCGATGCTTTCAATGACCGTGCGCAGCAAGCCTCCGTTGTCCGGGGGAACATCGATCGCGTAGATGTGATAATCGCCGCCGGGCAGGTCGGTGCCCTGGTCTTCGGGCAACGGATTGCCGTCCGCGTCGATCCCGGTGTCGGCGAACCGCGCCCCGTCAAGCCCCGGTGCGGAGGCGGATTCGCCGACGGCGGGCATGGCCCAGTGCCGCCGCACGACATCCTCGAAGACGGGAGTCGATCGCAGCGCCACGGTGGTGGGGGTGACCCCCTGCATCTCGACATACCAGGTGCCCGGGGTCAGGTAGCCGGGCACGGCGAGGAGACGGTCGCTCTGCCAGGCTGTCTGGCCGATGGTGCTGGAGCCGGTGGGAAACTCGTCCTTGCGGATGCGGAGCCGGGCCGACCCGGTGTTTTCCACGAGGTCAAACTGCCACCCCAGAACCGGCTCACCATTCACCTCTTCGGGCACTTCAATTTGGAAAAACCGGCTCTGCCCGGCGATCAAATCGAAGAACGGGGAGGTCGTGCCTTCGGCTGAAACGGCCAGCGTCACGGGTGCCAGCGCTTCCGCGACCAGCGTGTAGGAACCCGTTTGCGGGGACGCTCCGTTGTGCCCGATCACGAGCGAATAGACGCCGTCGGGTGCGTCCAGCTCGATCAGGATAAAGCGATCCCCTCCGCGGGTCACCGTGCGACCGGAGTAATACCCGTAGAGAGCGACGAGGGAAAAACCGGAAAGCCCATTGGGAGCAATATCATCCCGGCGCATGCGCATGGCCGGATTGCCCTCCCGGTCTTCCAGCCGCACCTCCAGCATGGGAAGGCCCTCCGGCACGGTGAAGCGGTGGAGCCGCACCTCGCCCGGTTCATACGATCCCGTCTGGCTCAAGGTGCCCGACGCCGACAGCGTGCCCATGTCGCTCACCGGGGCCTCGCCGAGGTTTTCCAGCGTGTAGTCAATTCTCCCCGTGCCAATGCGGGTTGCGGTGCTGGGATTCTGCCCCTCCGAAACAACCATCAGGTGGTAGGTGCCGGGGCCGATCGTGGTTTCTCCAGCGCGCGGCAGTTGGGTGAAAAACTCCCCGCCCGATTTGTTCAAACGGACCTGGCCCGTTGAGGGATCGCTGTTGTTGGCACTGCTGCGTTGCAAGTTCGGCAAAACCGCCTGACGGATGTAGAGCTGCCCCTCGTGTCCGGCGGGCAGGCTCAGGCGGAAGCGCTGGCTGGGCGTCCCCTCCGGCACCTCCACCGCGTAGTAGGAGACCCCGCGCGGCTCCAGCGTCCCGCTCACGCTGCCTCCGGTGGGCAGTGGACGGATTTCGTAGTCCAGCCCGCTGCCGTCGCCCCCGATGGCCCGGCTCGTCCAAGTGAAGGTCGACTGGCCGGTTGAAGTGTGTTGGAAGCCCACGAAATAGGTTCCCGGCTCCAGCGGCTGCCCCATTCCGCAACTAATCAGGTAGGTTTCGTTGGATTGGCTGCCGTCGGCCGATTGAGACCGCCCGGTCCAATCGCCGGAATCCGTGGAAATTCCCCAACTGCTTGGCCAGGCGGTGTGGTTGCTGAAGTGGAGGGAACTGTTTGCCACACTGGCAAACCCGGTGCGCGTTTCCGTGGGGAGCAAATCCCGCCGCACATACATTCTGGGCCGCGTGCCCTCCCATTCGGTCACCCGCAGTTCCCAGCCTTCGACGGCATGCCCGCCGATCTCCTCCGGCACATCGATGCGGTAATAGATCCATTCACCGGATCCCAGCCCGGTGACCGTCGCCTCGTGACCGTGCATGGGAACGGGCAGCGTTCCCAGTGCCTCCACGGTCAGCGTGTAGGAACCGGCTTGCGGGGTAGTCCCGCCGTGCCCCACGACCACGGAATAGACGCCTGCCGCCGGGTTGCCCTCGGTCAACAGCGTGTAGGATTCGCCGAGTTTGTTGGAGGTCCATCCGCTGAAATAGCCATAGATGCCCACTCCCGACCAGAAACCGCCGTCGATGCCGAGGGTCGGCGCGGCGGCCGTGCCGCGGCGGATCGCCATCCGGGGACTCCCGACGCGATCCTCCAGCCGCACCTCCAACCCCATTAGGCCCTCCGGCACGGTGAATTGGTGCAGGCGCACCTCACCCGATTGATACGAACCGGCCTGGCTCAAGGCACCCGACATCGGCAGCTCGCCCAAATCGCCCACCGGAGAAACCCCGAGGTTCTCCAGCATGTAGTCGATGGCCCCCGTGCCAATGCGGCTGGCGCTGATTGGATTCTGCCCTTCCGAAACGACCATCAGATAGTAGGTCCCGGGGTCGATCATGGTTTGTCCGCTGCGCGGCAGTTGGGTGAAAAACTCCCCGCCCAATTTGTCCAATTGAACATGGTCCGTGGATGGATCGCGGTTGCTGCCACCGTTGCGTTGCGTGTTCGACAACACCGCCCGGCGGATATAGAGCTGCCCCTCGTGTCCGGCCGGCAGGCTCAGGCGGAACCGCTGGCTGGGCGTCCCCTCCGGCACCTCCACCGCGTAGTAGGAGACCCCGCGCGGCTCGAGCGTCCCGCTCACGCTGCCGCCGGTGGCGAGCGGACGGATCTCGTAGTCCAGCCCGCTGCCGTCGCCCCCGATGGCCCGGCTCGTCCAGGTGAACGTCGATTCGCTGCCGGTGGTGGTGTGCTGGAAGCCCACGTAATAGGTGCCCGGCTCCAGCGGCTGCCCCATCCCGAAGCTGATCAGGTAGCTTTCGTCGGATTGGGTGCCATCCGCCGACCAACTCCGTCCGGTCCAGTCGCCGGAACTCTTGGAAGTTCCCCAACCACTCGGCCAGGCGGTGTGGTTGCCAAAGTGGGTGAAATTGTTCGAAAAGGGGCTGAATGTGGAACCCGAGACCGGGGGCAGCAAATCCCGCCGCACATGCAATGCGGGCCGCGCGCCCTCCCATTCCACCAACCGCAATTCCCAGCCTTCCACCGGCTGACCGCCGATCTCTTCCGGCACGTCGATGCGGTGATAGACCCATTCGCCGGCTGGAAGCCCGGTCACCGTCGCCTCATGACCGTGCATCGGGACGGTGGCCGGCACCAGTGCCTCCACGACCAGCGTGTAGGAACCGGCTTGCGGGACGCTTCCCCCGTGCGCCACGACCAGCGAATAGACGCCGGCGGGTGGGTTCGCCTCGGTCAGCACCGTTGTGGATTCGCCGGTCTTGTTCGAGGTCCACCCGCTGAAATAGCCATAGATTTGCGTATTGGAAATATCGGTGATCGTCAGATTCGGAGCGGCCGCCGAACCGCGGCGCATCCCCATCCTTGGATTGCCCACCCGGTTTTCCAGCCGCACCTCCACCGCCAAAATGCCTTCCGGCAGGGTGAAGCGGTGCAGCCGCACCTCGCCCGCTTCATAGGAAGCGGCCTCGCTCAAGGTGCCCGCCGCCGGCAGCGTGCCCAAATCGCCCACCGGCGACACCCCGAGGCTCTCCAGCGTGTAGTTGATCGCCCCCGTGCCAATCCGGTTGGCGCTTGGATTCTGCCCCTCGGAAGCCACCAGGAGATAGTAGGTGCCGGGGTCGATGGTGGTTTCTCCGCTGCGCGGCAATTGGGTGAAAAACTCCCCGCCCGATTTGTGTGTGCCCGGCATGGGCGCGTTGTAATCGGGTTAAAGTCCCGTGT
>JAFIGH010000028.1 GCA_020831525.1 Opitutales bacterium | reverse complement strand
CACGCCCCCCAACGACCCCGCACACCCCGCCGGGCAGGTGCCGGCCCCGGCCCACCCGGCGGGGCGGCTGGAGTACAAACCCCGCCGGGGCCGCACCGACGGCCGCACCCAGGGTGTTCAGTCCGTAGAGACCGCCGACCCGGCGACCGGCCCCCGCGACCCCCTCCGCATAACACCGGCAGTACAGAGGCAAAGTCGCGCCCATAATCACCGCCGGTGGAAACACGATCATGCCGACCAAGCCCGCCCGCGCGATGGCGTGCGCCGAGAGAAAGGCCGGATCCGCGCGGTAAAGCACGCCGTAAAGCGCATCGGCCCAGCCGAAAAAAACCGGCGTGAAGAGAGCAAAAACTCCCAGGGAAACCTCCAGGAGACCGAAGACCCGCAGGGGGTGGCGCAATCGCGGGCCCACCCGCCCAAAAACACAGGAGCCCGCCGCCATTCCCAAGAAGAACACCGCCACGACCGTACTGAGCGCAAAGGTCGTCGAGCCGAAAACAAGGGAGGCCTTGCGGATCCAGCAAACCTCGTAGATCAGCGCCGCGGTTCCCGACGCAAAAAGCGCGGCCAGGACCACCCCGTGTTGAAGGCGGTCCCGGCCACTGAAAGAGCCGCTGTGTTCAGACACTCCGGCGTCTGCGCCAGACAAATACGCCTGCAAGCGCTCCCAAGCCTAGCAGCAAGGCATAGGTCGAGGGCTCGGGAATCACCTGGCCGCGGAGTTCACCGGCACCAAACTCCGACGAATGGAGGTTGATGTAGGTCATACCCGCGAGGACGTTATCCCGTACCTCATTCGTCACGGTGGCTGAGCCCACGATGGTTCCCGTATTCGAGCCAAGGTCTGGGTTCATATTCACCAAAACGCCCGCGTTCTCACCAAAATCAGCCGGTCCATGAAAGTGGGCCATGGTCAGCGTCCCGAGCATGTTCTCGTAGGATACATCCCATGTCAGCTCATTGGTCTCCGAGTCCAATGTAACGGTGGCCGTACCCGAGCCAGGCGTCACTACCTGCGGAACCTCCTGGAGACCGGAAAGCGGAAGTGTGAAAGTATACAAGTTGGCCGAAAGAACGGCGGCGGAAGCCAAGAGGCCCGCGAATGCTATTATCGAACAGCGAAGGGTTGATTTCATGTTTATAGGAACTTCATGATCGTAGGAACAGTCGGTGCATATAGGTCCGCCAAATCTCTCTCAATAAACCCGTGCTTATCGGAAAGCTGACAGCTAGGAAATACGGACAAACCAAATGAGCAATTTGTATTAATTGCATTGGCGTACGGCACTGTCAATACCGAATTTCCGAAAGTAATCCGGCGTTTTATAGGTGTTTCACCCCGCCCTCCTCAGCTCTTCCGAGCGTTTTCCGATAATTGAGCCGGTCGTCGTTTCAGTGGCTGGTGTCGTCGAGAAAACTTTTTCCATCGACTCCTGCGGATCTCTTAAAATGCCGTCGTGCCTCAGCAAGACCTTATGAATGCGCGGTCGAGCGCTTCCCGTACAGCATCGAGATCGGGCAGGACGGCGGTGGCACGGGCCCGGACTTCCTCCGGGACCGGGGCGATGTCGGGCACGAGGACGGTGGGGATGCCGGCCGCTGTGGCGGAAAGAACACCGTTGGCGCTGTCCTCGATGGCGAGGCAACACCCGGGCGCGGCACCGAGTGCCGCGGCGGCGCGCGCGAAAATCTCCGGGTGCGGCTTGCTGTCGGCGACCTCATCGCCGCACACGAGCGCGGCAAAGCGACCGGTCAGGTCCGCGTAGTTGAGTTTTGCCTCGGCCATGCGCCGGTGTGTCGACGTGGCCACAGCAAGCGGCACGGCGGCGGCGCGCAGAAAATCGAGCAACGCAAGGAGCCCTTTCTTTTGCGGCACGGGACTTTCGTGCAGGAGGCGTCGATAGCGGTCGTTTGCCTCGCGCACGAAAGCGTCGAGATCGCATTCGGGGGGCATGACGTCGGCGAGCCGCGCGCGGTAGCCCGCTTCGCTCTGCCCGATCATGGTCTCGTAAAATCCCTCCGGCATGCGGAAGCCTGTCGCCTCCTCCGTCGCCCGCCATGCAACGAGCGAGACCCGCTCGGTGTCGAGAAGGGTGCCGTCCATATCAAAGACGACGGCCGCGGGCCAGGGCAGTTCCGACGGTGCCGCACGTGGAATCAGGTTTTCGTCCATAGGCGGGGATTGGTGTTGAGATGGCGCGGCGCCATGGCAAATCATTCCTCCATGCCAGAATTGCGCGATATCCTCGATTTCTGTGACGAACGCACACGCCGGTCCTTCGTGAAGGACTTTCCCGGCGCGGAGAACGGCCTGCAAATTGAAAACGACGGCACCGTCTCGAAAATCGGGGCCGCCGTGGACGCGAGCGAGTCCGCTTTTCAAAAGGCGGTCGCAGCCGGGGTGGATTTTCTCATTGTCCACCACGGTCTTTTCTGGGGCGGGGCGCGTCCGTTCACGGGTCCCTTCCGGCGCAAACTCAAGCTCGCCCTGGACAACAATCTCGCCGTCTACAGCAGCCACCTACCACTCGACGCGCACCACGAGATCGGCAATAACATTCTCCTCGCCAAGGCGCTCGGACTCGAAGCACACGGCGGATTCGTACCCTACGAGGGGGTCAACATCGGACTCCTCACCAAAGCCGGGCTCGACCGCTCGAATCTGCGCGAACGCCTCACCCGTCTTTTCCCGGCCGGTTTCACCGCCATTGAGAAAGGCGGCGAAGAACTGGAGCACATCGGCATTCTCACAGGCAGCGGGCGCAGTGCGCTGTCTGCGCTGCGGGACAACGGCTGCGACACCCTCGTCACCGGCGAGCTGCGCCAGGAACACTTCACTTTTGCCGAAGAGGAAGGGCTCAACCTCTACCTCTGCGGACACTACGCCACGGAAACGTTCGGCGTCCGCGCCCTTGCCGACGAAACCGCCCGGCTCTTCCGCCTGGAGTCCGTCTTTCTCGAGACCGGCTGTCCGCTCTGAGGCGCGCGCAAACCCTCCTCTCCTGCTCCGTCGTCCCCCCGCTCCTCCGCTTCAACCAAGAACGTTCGATCATGGCGCAACGGCGCTCGGACAAGACCGTCAGGATGTCACTTCACCCCGCCTTACGCCGCACGCGCCTCTTCGAGCTGGACGGGGATGGACTCCGGGCAACCGGAGGCGAAGGGCTCACCGAATCAAGTTTGCGCCCGCGGCTCTTTTTCTTCGCCGGGCGCTCGGCGGTTGCGGGCGGGCGCAAGGTCTTTCCTTCGGCCCAACGGAAGGAAGTCAGCATGAGGGTCGGGGCCGGATCCGGGAGCCCCCTTTCTCCGCGGTCGAGGAGCCAGTGGACGAGATCGACCGCCCAACTGCCATAGCCCGCGGGATCGAACACGAAGCCCGTAACCCCGGGAATGGGCGCGTGCATGCTGATGTGGGCAAACCCGATATCACGGGGCACAGAGAGGCCAAGCACAGGAAGCATCCGCTCCATCTGGTCTTGTCGATGCACAAGGATGCCATCAACCTGCCACTGCTCGATCCACGCCTTGAGCGCTTTGGCGGAGAGCGTCTTCGGAAGCAAAGGAGGGACACGTTCTGCGGCGGGAATGCCGAGCCGTTCGCAGACGCCGAAATAGCCGGAAACGTTGCGGTAGGCGTTCTTTACGCATTCGCCCAGCTCCATGACCAAACCGATTCGACGGTAGCCGCGACCGCGAAGTTGTTCATACAACTGCCCGACTGCCTGAACGTGGTTGATAACGACGCGCGGGAGATCCGGCGTGCGGATCGCCCGGCCAATGGCCACCGAGGCAAAACGCGGCCAGTCCAAATCCGCCGTGTCCGTATTGGCCGGTGGTTGCCCGATGATCACCCCCTGAATGCCCCGCGAACGGAGGATCTCGGATACTCGATTCCATCCCCCGAGAGCGTGGACTTTAAAGGCATCCATTTGATAACCAAGGTTGCCTGCGCGGCGCACCGCCCCTTCATAGGCTTCGAGATAATGGCTTCCGCGAAAGTTCCAGCTTTGCGGGCTTCGGTGAAGGTTGAGCCAAGCCAAAGTGACTCCGCTGGCCACACGCCTCTGCTTTGTGCGGTAGGAGGCGAGGCGCGTCATCATCGGATCGGGCTGATAACCCATCTGGTCGGCGATCTTGCGCACCCGCGCCGCCGTCGCCGTCGAAACCTGCTTCGAATCCCGCAGGGCGTAGGAAACGGTCATGAGAGAGACCCCCGCCTTCGCCGCCACGTCCTTCAAGGTAACTCGCTTTTCATCCATTCACAGAGGCTTCCGCTTTGCGTGAACAAGGACAAGCCCTTTCCTTTAGTATTACAGCTCGAAGGGCTAACTCACTTCAGACCCGGCGAAGACGCCCAGTGCGAGGGCGGAAAGAAAGAGCGGCCCGCTCCCCGTGAAAGGAAAGCGGGCCGCCAGATGAAAGAATCCGCGGTCTGCCAGACGGGGGTCTTATTCTTCGGCCACTCCTATGCGGTAGAAGACGACACCGTCTTCCGCGCCGGGATCGTTATCTTCGGCAGTGAGGACGGAGCCGTCGCCGCTCATCGGCGCGCCGACGTCTTCCCAGCTCTCCAAGTCGTAGGAGCGCTGAAGTTGGTAGACCCTCCCGGACTGCGATCCGAAGTTCAGCTCCACGGCACCGCCGACCATGGCAATGTGGACGGCGCGCGGGAGGTCCGGAGTGACCGGGCCG
Organism: Opitutales bacterium; assembly: GCA_020831525.1. Lineage (GTDB taxonomy): Bacteria > Verrucomicrobiota > Verrucomicrobiia > Opitutales > Oceanipulchritudinaceae > SLLG01. The sequence goes on along the minus strand of JAFIGH010000028.1, from coordinate 47,154 downwards.
GGCGCGTCGCCGAGGGCGGCGACTCCACTGATGCCGGTGGAGTCGTCGTCCATGGCATTGATGGCCACGACGCGGTACTCGATGGTCTCTCCGCCGTTTGTCGGAGCAGTGTAGTCGCGCCACGCCTGGGGATTGAGTTCGGCGATCATGATCGGATTTTCCACGCGCGATTGGGTGCGGGCGCGGTTCATGTCGAGGGGATCCTGCACATCCGTGAGGGTCGCAAGCATGTTGGAAAGCGGGCGGTAGGCGATGGTCTGCCATGCGCCTCCGCCGACACGGCGTTCGACGCGGAAGCCGACTTCGTTGTCCGCCGTATCCGTCCAGCTCACAAACACACTGCCGTCGTCAAGGAGCTGGGCGCTCACATCCACCGGCGCGCTGACGGGGCCGGCGTGTTCGGTGACATCGTCGATGATGATGATGTCGACCGGCTCCTCGGGCCCGAGGTCGCGCTCGTAATTTGGATGATCCGGATCGAGCCGGGTAATGCCGTCGGTGGACCGACCGCTGAGAGTGGTGCCGATGACAGAGGTATCGAGCAAGTAGTTGAACGTGGTGTCCGGACTACCGGATCGACTGGAGGCAATGGTACCCACGGAGGACGAGACCTGCGTGCCGTTGCGGAGCGATAAAAAGCCGAACTGCTGCATGTTATACGGACCGATCCATCCCTTTCCGTCGCCCTCGCCTAAAGTGCCGGGACCCTTGGAAACACGACCGGATTGGTTGTCGGACCATGCCCACGAGTAAACGCCGACACGGTTGTGTTCTTGCCCGATGAGTCCCTCGCCGTCGTTGCCGATGGAGCCGGGATTGACGACTGAGTTGCGGTGTACCCAGAGGTTACGCCCGCCGAAGTCGAAGCCGCGGTTCATGTAATCGGAGGAGTTTGTGCCTGTCCGCCAGCCCCAACCGTCGAAGGTGTGGCCGCCGAGGTCCAGCGTTGCCATGGGATTGAACTCCGGATCCCCGGGATCAAACCCGAAGACCTGCGGGTTGGTGATGTAGCCCGCGTAGATGGTGTTGCCGATGTAATATTTCTCCGCGTGGTTGTTGACCACCTGTGCCCACATGCCGGAGATCTCGAAGTTCTTATTGCCGCGGTTGAAGACCCAGTTGTCCCGCACAATGACATTCTCGGCGTAATAACCGCTGCCCGGCGTAAAGACCGTGGGGTTGTCCTGGTTGCCTCCGTAGTTGCTCTTGTTCACGTCGATACCGATGTGGTTGGCGTAATCGAAAAGGACGTTGCGCATACCGGCGTTCTGGATCTCGCGATAGACGAAGTTTTTCGTCGGCTTGGCGAGGACGTTGTTGGCGATGAAGATGTCGCCGCCGTGCGCGGTGAGGCGACCGGTGAAGCGGTAGTGGCTGAATGAATCTTCGCCCATATCCGTATTCCCCCTCCGGTCCGGATAGAACATGTCGTTAAAGGTGGCACCGTCCTGAATCTTCACGTTCATGGCGAGACGGCCGCTGCCCGCCGATACATCCGAGTGCCAGCCTTCCGAGCCGTGGATGGAGTGCATGTAGTGCTCGCCTGTGGGGGCGTGGCCGGCCCAAGTTTCTTCCGGGGGAGCAAATGCGGGCCACGCGGTCTTGAATACGCCGTTGAACCAACGGCCCTCGTTCAACGTCGCGGCGCGGGGCGTGTGGTAACCCCAGTAGATCACGCCACCTTCAAGCTTCACGTTGACGATGCCGACATTGGTCACGTCGGCGAGGGTTTCCTCACCGTCGCCGGGCGTAATGCCGATGAGGTTCCAGTCGGAAGGCAATTCGCCGGCGGAGTTCGGGTCGCCCGACACGGGATCCGTCCCACGCATCTGCATGGGGAAGGTGAAAATGGTCTGCGGCGTGAGGTTGTGCGTGACATCGTTGGCAAAGAGCGGGTCGGCCGGATCCTCGCTCGCGCGCACCACGGCCTGGTCCTGCCCGGGCAGCGGATCGGCGCCGCGGATGACGACACCGCTCTTGAGCATGAGCCCGCGGCTCGTCGGCCCGATGCCGGGGCCGTAGCCCATGTCCGGGAGGTCGAAGTGGTAGGTGCCCGCCGGATAGTAGAGCACGCCGCCGCCCTGCGCGTGGAGTTCGTCGCGGGCGTTTTCGAACTGCTCGAAGTGGTTGTCGCCGTTAGTATAGGCGGACATGTCGATGACGTTATCCCAGCGCACCGAGTCGGTCCACACTGGGTAATTGTTCACGTACTGCGAGGCCACCGGATTGTCCGTGGGCTGGGCTGCCAAGGAACCGGTGAAAAGAAGCGAACCGAAAACGAGCGAAACGCTTCGCACCGTCCGGATTAGCGCCGGGACCCCACCGGGGCCGGATCGTGGAATGAAGTGGGAGGGTATCATGGATTTAAGAACGATGGTTGGATTGAGGTGAAAAACGGAATGGGGGCCGCACCGTCAAAGGGCGTTTCCGGAGATGGAACCCGTCCGCCGGGTTTCTTCAGAAAGAAATGTGTTTTGCAGCCCCGTGAACACGACCACTCCGACAGTATCATCCCAGTTTCCCGGGTTCTACCCCGTTTTCCGTAATTTAAGACTGATTTCGGGAAAGAGAAGTTGCTCTAACGCACCGAATACGCAGATTGAGGGGTCGTGCTCGAGGAACTCGGTTACATTCACTATTCATGCAAATACCGGCCTATGGCGGGCGTTTTCGAGGCCTTTAAGCGGCACTGGTCGTCTCTGTCAGCCATTCCGGTTTTCGACGGAGGTGCGGGCGAGAGTGTGATCCGCAGCGTGCAGAGCCCGGAATGCCGCGCATGGGTGGCCATGCTGACCCGGAAGGAGGAGCGGGCGCTGGCAGCCAAACTGTCCATCCCGGTTGTAAATTACAGCAACTACCATGGACCGTCCGCAGAGGCCATAAATGTATTTTTTGACGAACACGAGATCGGACGACTGGCGGCGGAGTCTTTTCTCTCCAAGGGACATACCCATTTCGTTGTCGCCACGTATGAAAATATAGCCTTCAGCACGGAACGCAGCGAGGCATTTCAAGCGCGATTGCGAGAGGCAGGGAAGAGCGCCTCCCCCTGGACGCTGGATCCGGATCTGCGCGAAAACCCCCTGCGCTTCGAGTTGGAGCGCCGCAAGCTCTTTAAAAGATGGTTCGAAAAACTCGAGCTGCCGGCCGCGGTTTTCTGCGTCAATGACTCTGTCGCCGCGCACGTCACCCGTATGGCCGAAATGCACTTCGGTGAACGCGCATGGCTGCTGTCCATGGCGGGAGTGGACGACACGGCCGCGTCCGAGGGCCTGCCTCAGCTAAGCAGCTTGCGCCCTAATTACACAGGCGTGGGCGAGGCCCTTGCCGAAACTCTTCGGGCCGCCTTAAAAGACGGTCGCTGGGAAAACGGGAATGTCTGCCGCATTGGCGGCGCCCGCTGGATTGAACGGGAGTCCACATGGGGCGGGCCCGGCGGGCGCAGCCCGTTGGTCACCCGTTGCGTCCGCCAAATCGAGAAAATGCTGGAAAAGGACGAGTCTCCCTCCGTGTCCTCACTTGCCGGGGCTCTCGGGGTGTCCCGCCGCACGCTCCTCTCTCATTTCCGTGACTCGACGGGAAACACGTTACGGGATTACCTCATCGAAGCGCGTATCAAGCGAGCGGCAAAACTATTGCAGGAAACCGACCGTAGTATCGCGGACATCGCGTTTGCCACTGGTTTCAGCAAGCAAAGCAATCTCTCGTTTCGTTTCCGGCAGGTTTACGGGATGTCTCCCCGTGACTTCCGGCAAAGCTCTAAAGCGACGGATGCCTGAACGCTCCGTCGCCAGAACTTCCTGACAACCCGTTGTCCAAGCCCCGCGACACCTTTTGGTTCTTACGGTTGGACGGAAGACCCTTGACGATGTTGGACAATCGGTCTTTGCCTCTCCTCTCCCCGTCCCATCACTGTTTTTTGATGATGATTCCATACCTTGCTTTGACGACGCTGTCATGGCATTTCCGCACCGCACATCTTTTCACCTTCTACCGTTCATACTCGAGCAGACCATGAAATCCCTCCGCACTTTGTTGTGTATTCTTCCGATGCTCATCTACGCCGCTTTGTATGGCCAGAGCTGGCCGCAGAACGGCGTCGAGTTTACCCACAACGAAAGCACTTGGGCTTACTGGGTTCCGGAAGACGCCCCTGCCGGTGAGACATTACGCGTGATCGTCCGAATGCGCGGTGCCGGGGCAGGCATCGACCGGCATTCCGAGATCATGGACGCCTTGACCGAACGCGGCGTGCACGCCGTTGTCGTGACCAACGCGGATTCGTACCGTGAGGTCCTTGCCGCCGTGCTAGTCGATCAGTTGCGGGCCGAGCCGCACGGACTCGATGTTTATGACGACATTGTGCTCACCGGCTTTTCGCGCGGCGGGCAGATGACCAACCGCATCATGCAGCAGATGCCGGACCGGCTTTTTATGGCGGCACCGCAAAACGCGGGCAGCGTGACCACGCCAAGCGGTCGGCTTGTGCAGAACATCGACTCCAACCAAGGGGGCTGGACTGACATTGAAATGGGACCGAGCGCCCCAGGTTCGACCGGGTGGACCGGCTCGGCCACGACAGTTGGCCTCGGCGAGCCAGCCATACCCGCCGCACGCGATGTTCCCATCCTAAACATCATGGGTATAAACGACAACCCGCGCTACACGTCGACGTATTTCATGAACATGGAGATGCAGCATCTCTTTAAGCATCCCCACTACGAGACATTCTGGGCTCCCGGCGGACACTCCACGCAACACGTGGCGCAGTTGGCCATCATCGACATGATGCTGCGCCTCGAAGCGCACCCGGACAATCCGCCGCCGACGGCAGAGATCGATGGTCCGCGCGTGATCGTTGTCAACCCCGGCGACTCGCATACCCTCACCGCGACGGCGACCCACGCGGAGCACGACGACGCGGATCTCCAGCTCTTCTGGCACCAGGTCAGCGTGGAGTCGCACGATTTTCGATCCACCGACCAACACAGCTACGCCGCACGCTACATCGACGGTTTCGACGGCTGGATTCCAATTCATAATAATGCCGCCATCCGCCCCAGCCGTGAGCCGGGCGGCTCGATGGGCCCCGGTCAAGCTCTCAGCCGGACCGACAGCTTCAGCTTCACGGCCCGGTCCGTGGACGAAGACACGCCAATCTTGATTGAGTTCCGCGCTACCGACCCGCTTGGCTTCACACAGACAGACTCCGTTCTGGTCGTCCTCAACGGTCCACCGCGCATCCTCGAGGGTCCCGTCGACCACCGCTCGATCCTGCGCGACACACCCGCCTTACTGCGGTACCGCGCCCTCGACATTGATTCGGCCTCGCTCTTGTGGTCGGTGGAGACCGGGCCGGCCCACGGGACGCTCGATTTTATTGAAAGTTCCGGAGAGTTCGCCGACCTCGTTTACCAGCCAGCGGAGGGATATCTCGGCGAAGACACTTTTGTTCTTCGCGCGACGGACGGGCTCGGCCTGCACGCGGATTTGACCATCGAACTGACGGTCACGGAGTCCTCCATCGTCATTCCCGCCGACATGAATGCCGTGCAACAGCGCTCCACGGATCAAGCCGGCTCCCTGATAAACGGTGCCACCATGAAGCTGAAGACGGGGCCGTATCCCGACTGGATGGACTTCCGCTCGGCCTACATCCGCTTTCCGCTCGAAGCCGTGGCGGGCGAACCCGTCTCCGCCGAGGCTCACGTGCATGTCAACACGCGCAACCGTGACACAGGTACAGATACCATCACCGTCTACCGCATGCCCGCCGACCCATGGGACGCACGGGACGGCCTCGCCTCCACGTGGGGGATTGTGCAACCCCTTTCAGGCGAGTCGGACATCGCGGGCACATTCTCCGTGGACAGTCCGGGCCCGTATTCCGTGGATGTCACGGCGGCGGTAAAGGCTGCCGTCGCCGCCGGAGAGCGTTCACTCACTCTCATGTTGCGCAGCGACTCCAACGACGGCCCGTCCTACGCTTCCCGCCACTGGCCCGAGCCGAACCTGCGCCCCCGCCTCAAGGTTGTCTCGTCCGGTCCCGCGGTGCCTCCGTCCGGGAGATTTCCCGCATGGATCGACGGCTTTCCGCAAGTCCCCCCTGACCAACGCGGTCCCCTCGACATGCCGGCAGGCGACGGAGTGGCCAATATGGTGAAATTCGCCTTCGGTCTTGCCGCCGACGCCTTCTTCGACGGCACGCAGGCCGGCATCGACCGGCCGGGGCTGCCCTGGATTGACGTCGGCGGGGAGGGGCCGACTACGAACGAAAGGCACCTACGCTACCAGCGCGATCCAGCCATTGTCGGCGAAATCGAATACGTTCCCGAATGGTCGGAAGATCTCCGGAACTGGCAATCCGGTCCCTTTGATCATACGGTCGTCCCCAATGCCGACGGCACGGAACACGTGAAAGCCCGCCTCGACCTTGAGTCCCCGCCCGAAGACCTCTTCATGCGCGTGCGCCTCGACTACGGCGAAGATACCAGTGCGCCCTAATCCCCGCTCCCGTCAGCCGGAAAGTGGCGGAAGTAAGAAACCGTGCGCACCAAAAAACCATGAATCTGAGACAGATAGATTCCCCCGCCCGAAGCGCCCCCCCAAAGCCTTGTCACCCACTGGAGTTCATCACACATCAAAACGATGCGCATCGCCCTAATCGGAGATCTTCACTTTGTCTCGCCGGATGATCCATCCTGTCGGTGGCGGGAGCGGCGGCGGCATTTCGCCGAAGCCTGGCCGTCGTTTGCGCGAACCGTCGCCCTACTGCGCGAGGAGTCACCGGATCTCGTTGTTTTTCTGGGAGATCTCGTGGACTATTACAGCGACGAAAACCGCGACTTTGCCCTCAATCAGTTGGACGCCTTGAAGGTGCCGTGGCTGGTCACGCCCGGCAACCACGACTTCTCGCCCGCAGCTGAAACCGACGATACGGCCCCCGAGTGCCCCGATCCGGACGAGGTCCGGAGACGCTGGGCGGCCAGGGGCGTCGCCATGGGCAATCGCTCGGTCGACGCCGACGGCGTGCGCCTTCTCCTCGTCGACAGTCCCGACAGCTCTGTGCCGGAGGGCACGGCCGACTGGATGCGTGCGGAAACAGAGGGCTCGGCACGCAATGTCCTCATCACGCATGTTCCCCTCAATACGCCGGAGATGGCTGACTACATTCTCTCCGTGGAACCCCGGCGCGACCTGCGGAAATACGTCCAGAGCAAGGCTCCCACTCTCTTCGACGATGCCGTGCGCGGCCGCGTCGAAGCTGTTTTTTCCGGGCATTTGCACTTCCCCGGCCATGTGCAGGTGGACGCGACGGCCATGCACCTCCTGCCCCTCGGCCTGTGCGCTTCCGGAAAAGCCTACCGCGGCCAGGGACGTATCTGTCTTCTCGATACTTCTGAGAAGAATTCGCCCGTCCGCATACGGGAGTGAATGTCATGCGGTTGCCTTCAATGGCCTCGATGATGCCGTTTCCGGCGGGAACCGCGGTGTCAGCGGAGAGCATATTGGAGGCGTGGGTCGTCTGGGGCGTCAGGAGTTTGTCCGGGGGCAGATTCGCCGTCTTTTCTCAAAATCAGCCATAATTCAATTGCAGCGGGGTATCTCAACGAGAGATTTCTTGTTACCCTAATATATGGTTACCACCTGCCGCTCCACCCCGCCAAACGCACGCCGGGCAGCATCCGGTTCGACGTTGGCTGACTTTCGGCGACAGGCGTTATTTCACCCGAAAGCCCGTGGAAACAATAGCTTTACTGTTCCAAAAGAAAAATGGTTTCAAGGGGGTTGGATGGCGTGGTTTGATAACCTCGTTTTGGAAGCAAAGAAACCCATCTCTCTGAAGCCTGTGGCGCGGATCCCCATTGTGGAGCGCCCAACTCCCCTCCCTGCATCCCTTTCACCGGACCTTTCGGATCCTCGACCAGCGGACTTTCCAAAAACCAGACACGACAGAAAACAAACACACCAAAAAGAACACAGCCATGATACGAACAAAACATCTCCTCACCTCCGCTCTCGCGCTGGGCTTCTCCGCGGGCCTCGCGAGCGGGCAAAATATTCTGGTGGATTTTCAAAATGTGGTTGCGGATCCGGCGGGTAATTGGAACATAATTTCCTCGAATTCCGCCTCCAATGCCGGGCTGGACGACACCGACGGGAATGCCTCCGGAATCAGCCTAAGCCTCAACGGTTGGACCAGCTCGAATCAGGCAAATGCGTTCCAAGGCCGCTTGGAAGCGCCCGGATGGGCGACTGCCGCACAGGATGAGCTAAACGACCGGTTCTTCACCGGAGCGAATAGCACTGCCTCGGTGATGCTATCGGGCCTCGATTCCAACTTGACCTATTCAATTGAGCTTGTTTCTTCGTCGACGTCCGTCACCGGCCAGGGAAACCTGAACCGTGCGGGTGATCCGCCCGGCTACCTGCGGATCACCGACCCCAAGGGAGTCGTCCCCGCGTACAATGGCCTGGACAGCACCTTGCTGACAGGAAACGATCCCGCCCGCCCGGACGACGCCGCGTGGAGCACGGCCTACTACGGCAATGATTTCCCCGATGCTGACGTGAGCGAATACAGCGTGGAAGGTTGGATCGTCTGGAATGAAGTTATGCCGGACGCAGGCAACTCAATCACGATCCATTTCACGACCCTCGGCGGTGATTCGCGCGCATCCATCAACGCGATGCAGATTACCGTCATCCCCGAGCCGCGTGCCTACGCCGCGCTCTTCGGTCTGCTCGCGCTCGGGGTGGCGTTCCGGATGCGCCGCCGGGTTTGACTCGACCCCTCCGCAACGGAGCGCGCCTCCGCAAGAACCCCGGACAGCCGCCTCATCAGCCGACCCGCTGATGAAGTCCCTTCCCGCCAGCCTTCACTACCCTGAACCAAACCTCCGCAATGAAATCCCGCGCGTGCATGCAGAGCATCGCGGTCGTCACGGCAGCCCTTGCGGCGGCACTGGCCTCCGCGGAACCGCTCTACGCATGGCCGGACGCGGCAAGCCTGCCCGCCATGCCCGCAGTGACTTCACCGGCGGCGGCGGATTTTCCCGGATTACCCGATCCTCTGCAGTTCTTTGATCATGCCGCCGGAAGTCCCATGGGCGCTGCCGTGCAAGACGGGGCCGCATGGCAGTATCAGCGCCGCCCCGAGATTCTCGATATGCTGCGGCACTATATGTACGGCCATGAACCGCCGCCGCCGACTGACGTAACCTTCGCCGTCCTCTCCGTCGAGTCCGACTACCTCGACGGCACCGCAACGAAGAAAGTGGTGCGCGGCGTTTACGGGCCGCCGGGATCGCGTCCGATGGTGATGAACGTCTACCTGCCCAACGCGGCGGACGGGCCGGTTCCGGTGATTGCTGCGTTGAATGCGCAGGGCAACGAGGCCATTGAACCGGGAGGTCCGCGGGCCGGTCGCTGGGACCTTCCCGGCACGCTCGGCGCGGGAATCGCCCTCGCCACCGCGGTTGTCGATGATTTTGCCGCCGACAGCGCCAACCGGTATGCCGACGCGCTCATAGATCCCTACGCGGAGGCCGGTTTTCAGGGCAACTGGCGCACCCAGGGAGCGTGGGCATGGGGCCTGAGCCGGATGGTGGATTACCTTGAGACCGTTCCCGCGCTCGACCCGAACCGCATTGCCGTGACAGGCTTTTCCCGCCGGGGAAAAGCGGCCCTGTGGGCCGGTGCCCTCGACGAGCGGATCGCGCTGGTCGGCCCGCATCAATCGGGCGCGGGCGGTCCGGTGCCCAACAGGCCCGGATGGGGAAACAACACCGGTTACCGCAACTCCTTCACATGGTGGTACCTCCCCGGCTTCAATGAGATGTCCGTCTCCGACTATGAGCGCCTCCCTTTTGACCAGCATTTCCAAGTCGCGCTCATTGCTCCAAGGCGGGCCTTCTTCACGGAAAACAGCTCTTCGGGAGCCAATTTCAACGGCGCCCTCGCCATTCGCACGGCCGCCGCGCCGGTTTGGGACTTTCTCGGCGCGGATGCGGAGACAGGCGTTGTGCTTGAGTGGGATACGGATTCGGCCCACCGCCACGAACCTTACCACTGGGCGGCCCTGCACGCCGCCGTCCTGTCGTTGCCAAAGGGCCTTTCCGCAAATCCCCGCGTATGGCCGGATGTGGCGGACCTTCCGTATATCCTCACGGTAGCCTCAGCATCGCATCCGGACTTTCCGGGCCTGCCGGATCCACTGCGCTTCTTCGATCATGAATCCGGCAATGTTTCCGGCCCGGCTTTGGCGACGAGTGCGGACTGGTTTGAACGGCGCCGCCCTGAGATTCTCGATATGCTGCGGCATTACAAATACGGCACCGAGCCGGGACCACCGCAGGACCCTCAGTTTTCCCTACTTTCCGTCGAGCCCGACTTCCTCGGGGGGCTTGCGGTGAAGATGGTCGTGCGCGGTGACTACGGCCCGCCGGGAGCGCAGCCCCTGCTTATCAATCTCTATGTGCCGGACAACGCGGACAAACCGGTTCCCGTCATAGCGGCTTTGAACGCACAGGGCAACGAACTCATCGAACCGGGAGGAAGCCGCGCTGACCGCTGGGATCTTCCGGGCACACTGCAAGCGGGTATCGCCCTCGCCACGGTGGCGGTTTCCGATTTCGCGGCAGACGGAAGCCGGTTTTCCAATGCGCTCATCGGTCCCTACGCATCGTCCGGTTTCACGGGGGATTGGAAAACCATCGCCGCATGGGCATGGGGCCTTGCGCGCGTCGTCGACTACCTTGAACAAGTTCCGGAGATCGATCCGCACCGGATTGCTCTCACGGGGTATTCGCGCCGCGGCAAAGCGGCACTTTGGGCGGCGGCTCTCGACGAACGGGTGGCTTTGGCGGCCCCGCACCAGACGGGCACGGGCGGGGCGCATCCGACACGCAGCACATGGGGTTGGGCGCCGACTTTCCGCCACCAGTTTCCACACTGGTTTCTCGACCGCTACAATGCCATCGACCGCGACGGCAGCCCGAACGACTACTTTCGCCTCCCCTTCGATCAGCACTTTGCCGTCGCCGCAGTCGCTCCGAGGCGGGTACTGTTATCCGAAAACCGGTCCTATGGCGCCAATTACAACGGCCTTCTCGCCGTGCGCACGGCTGCTGCGCCGGTTTGGGATTTTCTCGGCGCGGATGCGGAGACGGACGTGGTCCTTGAGTGGAACACGACAACGGGTCACTCTTTTGAGCCGCAGCACTGGGCCGTCATTCACGAAGCCGTAAATGCCCTGCCGCCCGGCGGAGAGGCGGGTTTCCTCGAATGGGCGCGGGATCATAGCCTCTATCCGGAAGACCCGGCGGGCACGTCCGTCGCGGCACTCGCCGCCTCCGATCCCAACGGCGACGGTACGACCCTGCTCGAAGCCTACCTTTTCGGACTCGATCCGGAGACGCCCCGCAGCGTCCCGCCGGTCGTATCCCGCGCAGACGGACGGATTCGGATCGCTCTGCCGCAGCGGCGGGGCGGCACGGGCCGACCGGGGCGGGGCTATCATTGGCGCGGCGTGGAACAATCGTTCGAACGAGCGGTGAACCTCTCCGGCCCATGGACCCGCGTCGGCCTTGAGGACCTTGTGCCCGTCGCGGTCAGTCCCGGCCCTTCGGATTTCACCGAGACTGTGACTTACGAATGCCGCCGCGCCGACTCAAACGGGCCGGTTTTCTATCGAGTGCGTTACCGCTTCAGTCTCCCCACCATCAATCATTGAATTTATGAAAAAACGACAACGCCTACTCCATATCTGCTCCGCTCTCGCACTCACCGCCTTCGCGGCCTCCGCGCAGGACTATAATGTTCTATCCTCCTCGTATCTCGGCGGTCCCGGAGATAACGACGAGTTGACGTCGGCGGCCATCCAATCGGACGGCACGCTCGTGCTCGCCGGGAACCTGAGCTTTGACGCGTATGCCGGGGTGACCCCGGTCTACCTCGACGGCGCGGACCCCGACAGCATGGCGACAATCGTGCGCCTTTCCACTGACGGGCAGTCGGTGGTTTCCGTGACGAAGCTCACCGAGGACATGCGGTTCGTGGATCTCGCCCTCGACGGTCTCGACAACATTTACGTGACCGTGGAACGCAGGGGCGACACGCACGCGACGAGCGTGGGGAAGGTGATGAAGCTGAACCCGGCGGCCGACACGATATTGTTTGAAAACGCGGACGCGCGCTGGCTTCAGGTCGATGCGGGTGAGCAAGGTTTCTTCGCCGTCGTGGGCGACCCCGGCATGGACTTCGGCCAACCGCACCGCGTGCGCCTCTACGATCCGGACGGTCATCTGCTGTTCGAGAGGTATTACCCGCAGCGCGGCTTGCGCGATGTCGCGGTGAGCGAGGAACACCGCATGCTCATTGTGGCGGGTTTCAACATTGAGTGGCTCGGCGTCGGTGAGTACCACCTTCCCTTCTACAAAGCCTTCGGCTTTAATGGAGCCTTGCGGTACACCGGTTATGATCCTCAGCTGAAAGACCGCATTGCGATCAATCCGTGGAATATGGCGCGCCCCTACTCTACCGCCATCGGACAGGACGGAGAATTGTATCTCTTTCCGACATACACGGGCCAGGCCTACGAAAATCCGTTGTTTTTCGATCCCTTTGACACCGGCCTGCGGCGCGATCCGGTGGGGGGCGACCGCTACCACACGCCGGAGGCGCTGGCGTGGCAGGACACACGAAAGAAGTTTGCCTTCGGGCGTTACGGCGTCGAGGACGGTGCCCTCGACCGCTGGCAGGTATTTGCCGGTATTATGGGCGGCTCGGGCTCCAGCGTACAGTATGAACATCCCGGGCGGCAAGCTGTCGGCCCGGATGGGCGGCTCTACTTCGCGGGAGGCGCGTCGACCGGATTTCCCATACCGCCGGAAATCGAATGTGCCCCAGGAACGCAGTGCTTCAATCCTTTGGGGACGAGCTACACGGGCGGAGCGACAATGTTTTTCATGAGTGCCGACATGGGGACGCGGCTCTATGCCGCGAAGTTCTCCGAGGGGAGATTCAACGCCATCGCCGTCCGCCGTATCAATGGGGCGGAGGTCATCGTGGCGGCGGGCCGCACGGGAGGGAGCGTGGGCCACTATATCCACAACCCCCTGCAACCTGAAAAAGCCAGCTCACGAGACGGGTATTTCGCCATTATCAACGCACCCGGACCGGCCGAGCTTCCCGCCGCGCCCTCCGGCCTTACGCTGACTTCCGCTTCGGCCGTCGGCAATCTATTGGAATGGGAGTCGCATTCCCAAAACGAGGACGGATTCGTTGTCGAGCGCAGCGTCAACGGCGGTCCCTTCGAGGCCGTCGCGCGCACATTTCCCGGACGCACAGCCTTCCGCGATATGCGGTTGGAGGCAGGCAATGCCTATGAGTACCGGGTGGCGGCCTTCAACCATACGGGGCTTTCCGCATACACGGCGGTTGTAGCCAGCGCGGCATTGACGCCCGAACCGCCGGACGCGCCGACGAATGTGACGGCGCGTGCCCTCACCGCGACACAAGTGCGCTTCGCGTGGACACCGGTGGGTGGATCGGTTTCCGGCTACTTGCTTGAGGGGCAGGCCGAGAATGAGCCTTCCTTTCAATCGCTCGCCGATCTTGCTCCGGAAGCGGACGCGCACCTTGTTACCGGCTTGCAGGCGGGCATGCCGTACAGCTTCCGTGTGCGTGCCTACAATGAAGACGGCGCTTCCGAACCGTCTCTGGTTGCGGAGGCGACAACCCATCCGCTCGCTCTCGAACCCGCCGCAGATCCCGAAGATGTTGAGCCGGGACTCTGCTATGCGCTCTACCGGCGCACAGGCAACTTTTCTTGGTGGGGCAATTTCGCCGATCCCGGAGAAATGGTTTTTGAGCGGGACGGCAAGGTCGCTAACATGGATCCACTCATGCAGGCCGTGCCCGACTTTGACCCCCGTGACGGTCATTTCGCGTTCATTTACTCCGGCTACATCGAGGTTCCGGAAGACGGGGTTTATCGCTTTGAGTATCTTGCCAACAAGCACGGCATGCTCTTCATCAACGACCGCGTCGTCATCGACAACAGCACGTGGACATGGTCTGCCTGGCCGGAGCGCGGCGAGATCGGACTGAAAGCAGGCAAGCACCGCTTCGTTTGCCAATTTATTCACGGCTACCCGCGCGGACAATTGCCCGTCCTGGAACTGCGGATAAGCGGCCCGGGCATGTCTTGGCAGATTGTGCCGGACGGGATGCTCTACCGACCCATGGATTGTTCGCCGGTTTACGGACCACCGCCCGCCGCACCGACAAACCTAACGGTCACCGAACTTGCCGGAAACGTCGTCCGCGTGGAGTGGGACGGCGATCCCGGCATGGAGGGCCTGCACACCCTCGAACTCACGCCCGTCGGGTGGAGCACGTATGACCGCTTCAAGGAGATACAGCGCATCGCGGCGGAGAAAACCAGCTACGTTTTCATCAATATCGAGCCGGACACGTTCTACGAAGTCCGTGTGCGCTCGCTCAGTGTGGCGGGCTATTCCCCGTATTCGCCCATCGCGACCTTCACCACCGCATCGCCCGCGACCGATCTGCCCGCACCGGCGGACCGCCTTGAAGCCGGTCTCATCAGTTCCAACGAGATCGGCCTGCGCTGGCGCGACAATGCTTCCAATGAGTCGCATTTCGTGATCGAGGCCAGATCCGGCGAGGGAGAGTTTGAGGAGATCCTGACCGTCGGCCGCAACACCACCGAGGTGCTCATCGAGGATCTTTCTCCCGGCGTGGCCCACACCTTCCGCGTGGGTGCGGCCAACGACGCCGGTATTCTGGAATTTTCCAATGAGATCCAAGTGGCAACCCTTGGCGGGGGCTTGCCGCCACCGTCCGTCCGCGCTGCACCGCCCGCCCATGGTGAAGGGCTCATTCTTTCGTTTCGCACCCGCCCCGGAGCCCTCTACCAAGTGCAGTCGTCGACCGCACTCAATGATGAGGCGGCTTGGGCGGATTGGGGCAAGTCCCGCACGGGCGACGGCAACGATTTGCACATCGAGGTGGAGACACCGGAGGCCAACCCTGTCTTCTACCGCATTCGGGTGACGGAGCCGTAATGCCAGTCTTTCCGGAAGAAGTTGCCACGAAGCCTTCGGTCCCCCTCACTAGGAGTCCAATCCCCGTATCCAATCGTGCCCGAAGGGATCAGCAGCGCCCTCGCCTGCACGATTGCCACCCCTGAAAGAGAATTCCCCATGACAGTTAACCACACCGTGAAAATCGCGTGCGGCTTCGGCATGTTCGCCGCCATGGCCTGCTTCAATATCGTCCACGCGGAGGCGTGGCACACAACTCCGGCGGACGGTGCCGACTTCCGGCCCGGCACGGTATGGGAGGCGCAATTCCTCGACCGCGCAGCCTCCGTTGCGGAGAGCCAAACATGGTCGGTGCGCAACGGCAACCAAGGCGTCGACGCCGGAAAGGGGTCATGGTCGCCCCTGTTAGCGGAGGTTTGGAAAAAAATGGACGCCCCGGCGACCGTTTTGAGCGAGCACGAAGGGCGCGCCTCTTCGCTCTTCCGCAGCAGCGGCGCGGGGTCCTTCCAGAGGGCATTCTCGGTGCCGGGCTACACGCGCTACTATTTCCAGTTCCGCGACCACCCGAAGGTCCCGCTGCCGTCCGACGTGGCCACCCATGCCCGTGACCGCGCCACCTCTGCCTTGAGTTTCACGGAATTTCTGTCCCGGCCCGACCGCTACTACGACACGCTTTACCAGCCCTCTCTTTTCAATTCCGAGAATTTCAATTGGATGATGCATATCGGCGGGCTTATCTGGGCGTATGATGTGGACGATTTTGAGATGGGGGACCACCCGGACAACCCGGGGGTGGACCGTGGAGGCAGCCGCGATTACTACACGAGCTACATCGACAACCTCACCCGCGCTCTTTTCAACGCCGGGCGTGTGGAGTGGAATTCGAACAATTACTGGATCCACTCCTTCACCTCGGTCCTGAACTTATACGACTTCGGGCCGACGGAACAGATGCGCCGCCAAGCGCAGGCCATCGCCGATTGGATGCTTGCGGAAGCGGCTTTGCACAACATGGACGGTGCCTACGGCGCCTCCGACGTGCGGGCGAAGAGCAACGCCTACCGACCCTTCGCCGGGGGCATTTGGAATGCCATCTACGCCTACTTTGTCGACGATAGTTATATCCCGACGTATTCACTATCCGATGTCCACGAAGAGTTCTACCGCGATTTTATCGGCTACCTCATGTGGTCGGATTACCGCCCTCCGCAGGTTCTCATCGATATCGCCCGCCGGAACTTTGCCCTGCCGGTGGAAATCCAGTCGGCCAAGCCGTTCTATTACCTTGATGTGAACCGCTACGAGGGCTGGAAGGGCGATACGGAGATGAGCCGCCGGTTCGAGTTTGAGACGCTCTACCTCGATGAAAATTACTTGCTCTCCTCCCTCGCCACCTACCGGCCGGACCGGGCAGCCGGAATCCCGACGCAAAACGGTTTCTTCACCGAGCAAAATCTGTGGCGCATCGTCGCCAAGGGCAGCAACAACGGCGGGATTCAGGTAACGGGCAACGCGGGAAGTTCGGGTTACACAAATACAGCGGGGCGCCATCCGCGCGAGCAGATCGGGCAGCAGCGCAATGTCATGATGCGGATCTTCCGTTCGCTCGGAACAGCCGAAACGCTCTTTAAGGTGATTCCGGCGGAGGCCGAGCGCGAGACGGACGGCGACCGGCTGCTCGTCAACCTTGGACACGGAGTCTACTTCGCCGTCATTCCTTTCAACGCCTCCGGCTTGACCGAGGCCGAATATGGCGCGGGAACCCACGTGCGCTATCGGTGGACGGTGCCTTCGCACGAACTTGGCGCGGTTGTCCTTGAGCTGGGCGTGGAGCGCGACCACGGAAGCTTCAATGCATTCAAGGCCGCCGTCGAGGCCGGACTCGATGCGGGGCACTTGACCTCCCCCGAAAGCGGACGCATTGCCTACACGTCGACGCAAGGGCACACCCTGATGATGGAATACGTTGAGCCGGGATCCCTTCTTCTCAACCCCGGAGACTGGTCCGACGGTTCACACGTTTGGAATAACGCCGGTGTACCCGCGCGGGTTTGGCGTGATGGGGTGGAGGAAGATTTCCACTCATGGGACAGCTACCGCGTGGTCGAGGGCGAACCGATAGTCCACCAGGAATGGGGCAGCGGCGTCATGCGGCTCACGGCCGGCGGTGAAGGCATGGAAATCCGGGTCAACCCGGAGACGGCCGATGTGGACTACTTCCAACTCTCGCGCGCACCGGTTGCACCCGTCTTCGCAGATTGGGCGGACGACCTTCCGGAAGGGCAGCGTGGCGCGCAGGATGTCCCTTTTGGCGACGGAGTGACAAACCTGCTTCGCTTCGCCCTCGGCGGCAGCGCAGCGGGCGGCAACATCGCCGACCGTCTGCCCCGCCTGGAGGACGACGGGGAAGCCTTGAAGATACGTTACACACGTCGCGCCGGATTTGACGCCATGGTCCTTCAGCATTCCGCGGACATAGAGACATGGGAAGCTTTTCAGGACAACGCCGGGCTTCAGCTCGAGATCGTGCCGCAAGGCGACAGTGAAAGCGTCACGGTGATACTCCCAGGCGATCTTCCCGCGCCCGTCTTTCTCCGTCTTGAGGCGGAGATGCCCTAGTCCCCCTCTTCTTCTTCCACCTTCCTTTCTTTCAACATGAAATCCCTGTATTCCCTAATCCCCGCCGTTTTCCTCGCATCGGCAATCGTGTCCGCCGTGCCCTCGGACAATCCCGTGGCCGCCCACTACACCGGAGACGACGGCTACCCGGCATGGTCGGACCGCCTCGCATGGGACAACGTCATCGATATGTCCGCCTATACCAACGGTGCAACCGAGTTCGAGCGCTTTGAGAACGCCCGCGACGAACTCCACGCGCAGGGCGGCGGGGTGCTCTATTACCCCGCGGGCGACTACGACTTCACCGATATGCCGGCCGACGGTCCCGAAGGCCGCGGGCTCATGCTGCGCTCGGGTGTGGTCATTCGCGGTGCCACACCGACGGGGGACCGCTGGGCGCGCGGCGGGGGCGGGGGCACGGACGGCGTGCTCGAATTGCCCACGCGCTTTCATTTCGGCTTCACCGAGCGTATTGGCACTGGCGTGACCCCGACGGGCGACACGCCGCGCGACTGGAATTTCGTCGGACTCATTCCGAGCGGTGACGAGGGAGTCGCGGACGTCAACGACATCGGCGTGGCGTGGATCCACTTTGTCGGGGCGTGGATTTTCTGGGGTTTCGAACTCGATTGGGACGGAACGACGTCCTATGCCGACTCGGGCGGATGGAAGTCCGGGGTGGTGCATCCTGATTGGGCCGACCGTGTGGCCGACGGCACCTATCATTGGGACTTTTTCGCCGGGTCCGGTTTTGCCCGGCGGACGGTGGGTGACGGCGCCGGACCGGGACGGTTGGTCTTTGGGTGCGTATTCGAAGATTCCGCACCGGTGAACAATGCCGTCATGGAAAACCGCCCGAACCGGAACTTCGGGCCGGACGGCTACTTCACGCAGAAATTCGGCGCGCGCGTCCAAGTGCACGGCTCCGAGGTTTTTATCGCCAACAATGTCATGCCCAAGAGCCGCCGCAGCTTCCTCTACCGCCAGTTCGTCGGGCGCAATCCGCAGCAGACGAACAACGCCAACGACTGGGTCCATGAAGAGCACACAATCGTCTTTGACTACAACTACGTCTCCGGTGTCGACGTAAACAACGAACTGCTCAACCCCTTTGTGCCGGAGAGCCGGCGCACGCCCGATTATTCCGACAATGTCTACTTCCTTCACGGCGTGGTCGTGCAGGACAACTACGTATTCAACCACGGCCGCAAGGGCTTCAACATCGGTGGCGCCTATGCCGTGGTGCGCAACAACACCAATCCGCGCGCCGTCTTCGGGCCCGTCCTTCCGCAAGACTACGGACCCGCTTCGGGCCAAGAGTATTTTATGACGATGGACGGCTACGTGGAGGTGAAGCGCGGAGGCTCCGGGAGCATCTCCGACACCCTCTCGCGCGCCTTCGATCTCGTCGCCGGACCGCTGTGGGTCGACGGTAACACCTTTGCCGCCGCCCGTTCCTTTCATGCCAATGACGGCGAGGGCATCCTCTGCCAGGACCACGGCGGCACGCAGCTCTATTCATGGGCTGTCACGCGCAACAGTGGTCCGGAATACATGGCCGGCTACAACGTGCGGCACTACGGTTCCCTCTGGGCATGGAACCAGACCACCCGCTGGGTCGGTGTCGTGGGCGGCAACACAACACACGATGTCTCTGTCGTCGGCAACAGCGGGGCAGACCCGTCCACGGGCAGCAGCACCGATCCCGACGGCGGACTCTTGGAGTGTCCGACCGAATCGCTGACGCCTCCCGCTAAAGTGGCGGCGGTGATTGAGGGCGACGCCGTGTGGATCACTTACGAAGACACCACCGACCACGAGATCGGCTACCGCATCGACCGCCGCATCGGTCCCGACGGTGCGTGGACGGCCATTGCCTACCGTCCCCGCCAAAGCGCGGCCCACCGCTGGAACCCGTCGGCGTGGCTCGACACCCTTGCCCCGCGCGGGGTGGACCTCTACTACCGCGCGGTAGCCATCAACTGCGCCGATGACGACACCGGTGCTTCCGCCGGCGTCGGTCCCGTCAGCCTGCCGTCCCTCGGCGTTCCGCCTGCTCTGCCTCCGGGGTACGAAGCGTGGGCAAACGATCTGCCGGCGGACGCCCGCTCGCCCGCAGCCACGCCATTCAACGACGGCATCCCGAATCTCCTGCGCTTCGCCCTCGGGGCGGAAGCGGCGGCGGCTTCCGTCGCCCCCCGCCTCCTTCGCGTCGAAGAGCATAGTGGCGGAATGGCCCTGCAATTTGCTCGGCGTGTCGGTTTCACTGCATCCCGCGTCGAGACATCGGGCGATCTGCAAAGTTGGGAAGGTCTTCCCGTAAGTGACGATATTACCTTCGGCGTAGAGCCCCGCGATGCCACCTCCGAAGAGGTCACAGTTGAGCTGAACGGCTGGGAGGCTACCGACGGTCGCTTCTTCCGTTTGGCCGTTCCCCTTCCGTAATTCCACCGAAAACTCTCTCCCAAAATACCCGAATATGAAAACCCGTTCCCCGTCCTCATCCCTCCGTCTAGCGTTCCTTCCCGCCATGTTGGCTCTCGTGGTCGTTTCCTCCGCGGCGGCCGGTCCCGAGCCCGGATTAACCGCACACGCTCCCGACCACCATTTCGCCTTGCCAAGCGAATCCGGGGTGGCCTTGACCACCGAGCCCGGACACCCCCGTGTCGCCTGGCGATACGGGATCCACACCGGCTTTGGCAAAGGGGATAGCAAGCGTCCCGTTGAGCTTCTCGAGGAAGGGTTTGATCCCGCCTATGGAGAAACCGGGAGCCCCGTTCTCATCGACGGCATGCTCCTTATCTCATGGAGTCAACCCACCGGCGATGTGGTGGCGGATTACACCAAGATCACCGAGCGTTACTACCGGGATGCGGAGCGAAATGCCATCTTGCAGGATAACTACCTCCGCATCGACGCCGACTGGCACACCATCGCCCTCGACGCCGAAACCGGCGATATGCTCTGGAGGCGCATGCAGCCCTCCGCCTCGCTCAACTTCCTCTCTTCGAAACGGGATCACAACGGCCTCCACGCCGCCGCGCGTGACGGCCTGTATGTGACCGTCACCCTGCTCGGAGAGGTTTTCGCCTACGAAATCGCAACGGGTGATCTGCGTTGGAGCTTCACCATCCCGAACTGGAATGCCATAGCCGGGGCCTTCAAGCAGGAGATGCTGGATACACGAACGATCCCGGCCCAAACAACCGGACCTTTCGGCATGAGACGCTCCGGTGCCATCATAGTCGACGATGTAGCCGTAATCCCCGATATGCAGCGCGGGCTCATCGGTCTGAGAGTCACGGATGGAAACGTCCTTTGGGAGACGGCTGCCGTCCTGCACCCGCAGGCCACCCCCATCCCATGGACGCACGAGGACAAAACCTACCTCATCTGCAACAACGCCGGTCGCCTCAACCGCAACGGCATTCATTTGCTTGACCCCGCAGACGGAAGCATCCTCTGGACCTTCCCCACCAACGGTTACAATCCCGGCCAGCTCCTTGTCGGCGAGGATCATGTCCTTATCAACAATGATCCCAGCCGCAATGACGAGGCCCTCCTCGAGTGCTACGAAGTTGGTCTCGACGGCCTCACATGGCGCTGGCAGTTCGAGGATACCCCACGCAACCGCGTCCAGGTCAAAGATGACCGCGGCGGCGAGCGCAAAGGCGTTATCCGGGATGGAGTGGTTTATCTGCTCGTTGGCACGGGTCGCCGCCCCGAGGAGGGCTACCTCGTCTCCTTTGATCTCGCCACTGGTGCCGTCATCCATGAGCCCGACTCACCAAGAATCCGCAGCCAAGGCATGCCCTTCATCGCCGAGGATAAATTCTTTGTGCAAAATGATTCGGCTCACTCAGGTAGCCAAGCAGGCTTGATGGTTTATCAACTACACGGGGACGGCCAGTTCACCTACCTTCACAACATACAGTATGAAGGCTTCGGTATCCAGCAGATGACGGACTACCTTCATCCATGGGAAATGCCCTACGCCGGGGGCAAAGTTTTCATTCGGGGCATGCGGCAGATCGCCGCGGTCGATTTGACCGTCTTCACCAGCCCCAGAGCAGAACTGCTCCTCGAAGACGCATGGGCGGGCGCTCTGCGTCCGGTGCAAGCCGTTCTCTTTGGCAGAGAAAACGGCAACCTTTACGGCGGACGCCTTGAATCGCCCCCGCGGCTCGAGCTGGGCATTATCCCGAACGCCTTCCACCGGGTGGATATGTGGACGGAGTTTGGCCTCGCGGCAGAAATTCCCATCGGGACCGACGTCGAGGTCGATGCGGATTTTCATTTCTATTCCTTTTCCTGGTCCGGGTCTCTGCAAATGGAACGCGCCAACGGAAACGAATGGACCGGCACCTGGTCGCGCTCCTTCGCGGGATGGGAGGAACCGGTCAGCGTGAGCGGCCCTCTCCACGAGACCAGCACCGGCGGCTACCCGTTGAAGAGCTGGCCCAACCCGGGCAACACCGGCACACCCGTGAGTTTCTTCGGGCCCCTTCCGGAAGGCCAGGAGCGTTTGCACCTCATCCTCCCCGAAGCTCTCCCCCGCTTCGACGGTTTGAAAGACCTCATCCTCGCCTTCGATCACGACGACACGTCCGTCCTCACCGCCGTCGGCGGAGCCTTTCGATACAACCAAGCCTATCATGAGATTGACGCCCGCGACCTTGTCGTCACCCCGGAGGGCCTCAGCGGCACAGCCCTCGTCATCATCAACACAGATGCCTGGATTGAAGGTGACTGGCAAAACGGCGGCTCCCTCGCCGGATATGTGACCCTCGATCTCACTTTCGGCGAACCCGACGAAGCGGGCCTCTATCCCGTCAGTGGAACGTGGAGTGCCGAATGGGGGATCGAGCACACCCGCAGTGGACCGGTCACCGCGATTTTGCAGAACATGCCCGCACCCCAAGCCTACCAGGGCGTGAAAATCCGGCGGAGTGCCACCCCCGGGGAAATCGCTCTCTCCTTCTTCGCGGAAGCGGGTGCCACCTATCAGGTGGAAACCTCTACGACCCTCGAAGTAGGCAGTTGGGTGCCCGTTGGCAGCCCGATAGAGGGAACCGGAGAAGAGGTCGACACGCACCACAACTTCACGGGCGAACGGCGCTTCTACCGTTTGGTCAAGGAGGAATGAGTTTCAAAAAATCACCGCCCTATGAAAGTAAAAACGCTTCCCTTCTTCTTTTTGAGCTGCGCAACGCTTGGTTTGGCCGAGTCCGCTTCCGGCGCGCTCAGCGGCAAACTTACCCTGCAGCACTCCGAAGACGGCCGGACCTGGACCGATGTCCACGTCACGGCGGAGATGATCAACGAGGACGGACGCCTTGCGCTCACGGACCTCTCGAATCCCTCCTTCTTTCGATTGGATGTGGCGGACTTTGCCCCCGGGTCCGGGCCGGAGGGCTTTTCGCTCATCCCCGCGGGAACCTTCTCCATGGGGGATCACAAGAACGAGCCCGAACCCTGGATGGAGCCCAGCCGTCCCGTGCATGAGGTGTATGTATCGGCTTTTTATATGGCGAAGACGCCGGTTACCTATGCCGAGTGGGAGATGGTCCGCGATTGGGGAATCGCCCACGGCTATGGCTTCGACAAGGAGGGCAGCCGGGGCTATTCGGGGGAAACATGGTCGGGGTTGCCCGATACGCCGGAAAACAACCAGCATCCGGTCACGCAGGTCTCATGGTATGATATGGTGAAGTGGTGCAACGCGAAGAGCGAGATGGAAGGGCTCACGCCCGTCTACTATTTGGACGACGACCATATGCAGGTCTACCGTCGAACGCGTGTTATCCTTACGAACGCCCAAGTCAATTGGGACGCCGATGGCTATCGCTTGCCAACGGAGGCGGAGTGGGAGAAGGCCGCGCGCGGTGGCCTTGTCGGCAAGCGCTGGCCATGGGGTGATGCCGACATCGACCCGGCGCGCGCGAACTATTGGAACAGCAGCGAAACCAACGGAACAACACCTGTGGCCAGCTATCCTTCCAACGGTTATGGACTGTTTGACATGGCGGGAAACGTCTGGGAGTGGCTCTGGGACGCGTGGTCGGCAGACTGGTATAGCCAGCCCGCCGCATCGGAACCGGACACACGTGGACCTTGCGCGAGTGAAGTCGGCAAATATCGTGTCTACCGCGGTGGCCGTTGGCTGCAAGAGCCCGTCTATCTCCAAGTGGCCATTCGCGACGTTCACGAACCTTCGCCGCGCCATGCGCCCTTTGGTTTCCGCATTGCCCGGCGCGCGGCTCCCTGAACTTTTTCCGTGCGAATATCCCCAGTGACAGGATCACGTAAACCATACTATGGCCGGAAGAAACCCCCTCATTATTGGCGCTCTTGGACTTTTCCTCGGCAGCCTCAGCACGGCCTTTGGCACCCAATGGATCATCGAGGAGGATTTTTCCGCCCTCGACGCCTGGGATGATCTCAGCACGGCCCTAAGCTGGGCGGGCCAACCAGCCTCCGGCTCCGCCTTCGAGATCGTCGGCGGGAGCGTGCAACTCTCCGCCGCCGGGATCGCCTCGGTGGGCCTCCGCCCATGGGAGAGCGAAACCCGGTCCCGCTCCTTCACCGCTCTCGACCAGCGCTTCGCGGGTCCCATGCAACACCGCGAGGGAACGCTCGTGATCGAGTTCCGCGTGCGCTGGCACTCGCTCATCGACGAAATCCGCGGAGAATGGAACCGCATCGGGATCACCCTCGTGCATGATTACCCCGAGGGCGGACTCGACCTCACGCGCGATGACAAAGCACACGACTTTTCCGCCGAATGGTGGGGTCGTCCGGCCTACCAAGTGCGCCTGCGCGGGAGCGACACCACCGGCTTCAACGCCGCCACCGCCCTCCTCATGTATGGCGGCGGCTACGCGCACGAGGGCGAATTCGAGATCTATTACGACGGCAGCGGCACCCCCCTTTGGTGGCTTGCCGGGTTTTCCTCGACGGCGGGTGGCAGCGCCTCCAACGGCGGTCCCAGCCCCGGCGTGGGCGATCCGTGGCCGTACAATGGCTGGGTACGCAGCTCGCGCGGTCTTGCCTCCACCCAGTGGCAGCGCTTCCGCTACGTTGTTGCGCCGCACCATCAGGAACTATGGGTCAATGCCGACGACGACGGTGTCCATTGGGTGCGCGACGGCTTTATGCCTCTACCCGAGGAAGAAGAGGCGCCTGGGACCGCTCCGCTCTACCGCTACTTCGAGTCCTTCGAAGGCCTCCGCCTTTACTTCCGGGGCTACGAGAATGTGAGCATGGACTACCTGCACGCATGGTGGGTGCCGGAGAAACCCTTTGCAGCGGATTGGGTCGCGCACGCGGACGGCAGCGCCCGCTTGGAGTTCCCCACCCTTCCCGGTCACCTTTATTGGATCGAAGTCTCTTCCGATCTCGACGGGTGGCAAGCGCACAGCGGCCCATGGGAGGGCTCCGGTTGGCCGGTCTCGGTGGAAGTGGCGCCGCCGGTGCCTGACGACAACCGCTTTTACCGTGTCCGCAGGGATCCCGTCGGCGGCTGACGCGACAGGGTCTCCGCGGAAACACCGCGGAAAGGAGTCCGGCTGATTCATCGCCGGACCGCGGCGGCGGAGCGTCGCCGGAACTTCGGGTGCGCGGGGCGGCGGGGTGGGCGCGTGAACGTTCGATACGGCGCTTCCGCAGCGGGTCGACCGCTAAAGTAGTCCGACTACGGTTGGTCGAAGAGCCTCCACCTCCGGAAAAGCCCTGCACCCATTTACAACGCGGCGTTACATCGCCCGCCAGCCCTCGAACCCAATGACTTTACTGATCCAGAAGAAAAGTACTTTCAAGGGGGTTGCCCGACCTGTTTGAATGCGCGCCATCTGAAACCCAGTTCTCCGCGGTCCTTTGCCGCGCTCCCGAAACGTGAAATACCCAAAAACGCAGCCTTGAATCCATTCTCTCCGGAACCACCGGAACGTCCTAGGCAACGCACCGGCGGTCTCCACCAAACCCAACAAAGAATAAACACCAAAGATACATAGCTATGATACGCAAAAAACAACTCCTCACCTCAGCCCTCGCACTGGGCCTCTCCGCGGGATTGGCGAGCGGGCAGACAATCCTCGTCGATTTCGGCGACGCGGAGACAGACCCGGCCGGCTCCGAGTGGAACGCGGGCATCCGCGGCGACACGGGCGCGCCAAACCTCACGGACACCAACGGCAACCTGACCGGAATCAGCCTGTCCTTCACAAATGCCGATGATTTTGGATCCTTGGACCGTTGGGATGCCGACAACCACGTGAATCCGCCGTGGGCCGACCCGTCGACCACAGACGGTGCGCGCGTCCTCAGTGATCGCTTGAGTTGGGATCGAAATACCGAGGGAACCATGGTCCTCTCCGGCTTGCAGAGCGGCTTCACCTACACGATTGAAATCGCTTCGGCTTTGGCGCAAGGCGGCTCGACGGGATCCACCGGCCTCGGGCGGGATCCCAATGAGTTTGAACTCAATGGCGGCGCCGGTTTGGTCGAAGGGTACAATCCGCACCGCGACGTGAGTCTTGGAACCACGGTCACATGGTATCCAAACCCGGCGGGAACCACTAATGACGACATCAGCCAAGGCTGGATCCGCTGGGCCGATGTTGCCCCGGATGCGCAAGACGAAATCACTCTGACGATCCGCGGTTTAAGCGGGAGCAACTCGCGTGGTACCCTCAACGCCATGCAGATTACAGTCATCCCCGAGCCCCGCGTCTACGCCGCGCTCTTCGGTCTGCTCGCCCTCGGGCTGGCCGTCTGGGTGCGCCGCCGCAAGTCGTAAGGTTCTTTGACGGAAAAGGCACGGACGGATGCGCGTGAGACGCATCCGCATTGATTCCCCCGTTCCCTCCGTGTCTCTTTTCCCCCGGCGGCCCTCCACCGGGGGGATTTTTTTAATGATCACCCTCGCCCCCCCATGGGACCGCAGGCGTCCCGCCTGCACACTTTCGCCAAACGGCGTTACATTGCCCGCCAGCCCGTAGACCGGCGGTCTTTACTGATCCAGAAAAAAAGTGCTTTCAAGGGGGTTGCCCGATATGTTTGAATACCTCCCCTCTGAAACCCAGCTCTCCGCGGCTCCGTGCCTTGGTGCTCACGTGCCACACAGGACATATCCAAAAGTGCAGCCTTGAACCCACTCTCTCCGGGACCACCGGCTCGTCCTAGGCAACGCACCGGCAGTTCCCCAAACCCAACAAAGTATAAAAAACCAAAAAATACATAGCTATGATAAAAACAAAACAACTCCTCACCTCCGCCCTCGCGCTGGGACTTTCCGCCGGTCTGGCGAGCGGGCAGATATTGCTGGTGGACTTCAACAGCACGTCAAACGAAGTGACCTCGCCCGATGAAAATGGAAACCAATGGAATACAGTCAGTGGTCTCAGTGGGTTGAATAACCTATCCACCACCGCCGGGGTAAGCACGGGTATTGGAATCGCCTTCGAAGGGGATGGCTTCCAAACCTCCACTGCGGATACTCAATGGTCCGATGCCGGAGCTGCCCGTTCCGGCCAACCTTCCTGGATTGCCCCTGATTCCTCCAATGCGTTGGAATACCGGTTCTTCCAGGCACAAAACAGAACTTCCACAGTAATTATTTCGGGGCTGGATGCGAACCTGACTTATGATTTGGAACTGGTTGCTGCAACGAGATCCAATGGAACCAGCCGGGCGACGATGTATAACATAGAGGGGGCCAACTCCACTGGCGGCAACCAATCAGGCAATGATGTCGGGAGTCTTGTTCCTACCAATGGTTTGAATGGCGATCCCCTGCCTTGGATCAACTACAGTAGCTTCTCGACAAGCGACGACAGCTATGGATTTGGATTTTATCCAAATGCCACGGAGACCAATGCGGATGCGCCCAGTGACGGTTGGATTAGCTGGTCCGGTGTGGCGCCGACTCTTGATGGTAATGTCATAATTCATATCAGCACACAAACCAATTCAAGTAATAGCCGCATGGCCCTCAACGCCATGCAGATTACGGTCATTCCCGAGCCCCGCGTCTACGCCGCGCTCTTCGGTCTGCTCGCCCTCGGGCTGGCCGTCTGGGTGCGCCGCCGCAAGTCGTAAGGTTCTTTGACGGAAAAGGCACGGACGGATGCGCGTGAGACGCATCCGCATTGATTCCCCCGTTCCCTCCGTGTCTCTTTTCCCCCGGCGGCCCTCCACCGGGGGAATTTTTTTCGCTGCGTTCGGGCGGAGCATTCCGAAGAGGCGGCGGTCTTCCCAAAATCAGCCCAAGAATCCGTTGGCGGGGGGTATCGGAACCGGGACCTGTCCGCTATACTTTTAGATCGTTCTGGAAAAGTTCAGCCTCACTCCGGTGATTCTCGCTTGGATTATGGAAGTTTGTTCATTGGCGGCTAAGCCGGAAAACGTCTCTCTGTCGGGATGGGCAGAGGGACTTCGTTCCGCAAGTCGCCGAAACAGGGGTAGACAGCGTTCCCCCGCCGGAATACCGGCGGGGGAACGCGCTTCCCCGTTCGCCGGAGAAAACGCAGCGGTGTCCTTCGCCCGCCGAAATCCGCGATGCGTATTGCGCTCTTCCAGTGCCCGCCCGGCTCAACAATACGGTGAGCCGGAAATTCTACCCTTCCGTCCTTCCCCCCTTGAATATCATGTGTAAGATCCCCGCCTCCTCATTCCGACGTTCCGTCATACGTCTCGCCGGTTTCGCGGCCCTCTGCGCAGCCGCGCCCGCCGTCTCCGCGGATACGCCGGACCACCCCTACCACCTCTCGGCATCCTCCTACCTCGGCGACCTGAGCGACGACAACGAAGTCATGGGCGTTCGCGTCCTCGCGGACGGCACGCTCGCCGTGGCGGCGCTCATCGGCGAGGCCCGGCCGAAAAACCGCGGCGCAACCGAACCCGTCACGCCGATTCTCCTCAACGGGGCGACGGCACAGACGCCGGGCGTCGTCCTGCGCCTCACCGAGGACGGGCGCGAGATCCTTTCCATCACGCGCGTAGCCAACGACATCCGCGACCTCGAAATCGACGCCGACGACAACCTTTACCTCGCCGCCGGCTATGACGGGCTCCTCGTCCTCAACGCGGCGGCGGACACAATCCTCGCGCAGCGACAGGCGGGCGATTACGTGAAGCGTGTGACAACGAGTCCGCTCCATGTCGCCACACTCGTGCCGGACAACATCAGCAACGCCCACATCCAACCGGGCCCGGGCGACATCACCTTCTACACGCGCGGCGGACTTGATGTGCAATGGATGGCGCGCGGTCTCCGCCACACGCTCGACATCGCCATCGACGACGAATCGCAGACGGTGGCCCACATCGGCTGGCGGCAGGCAAGCGCATGGCAGCAGGACAGCGGCGGCGTGCTGCCGGTGCAGATCTCGTATCTGCGCGGGTTGGATTTCGACGGCGCGGAAAAGTGGCTGAACTACGACTGGTCGACGAACCCGGATATCGACGGAAACCCCATGGAGTTTGATTCCGACACAGGCCTCGTCCTCATCACCAATCCGCGCTTTCTCAACTCCACCGGCCAGCCGACGGGCGAGGTGGACGCCCTCGGGCGCCCGCTCTACGGATTCCTCAACAACATGGCGGATACACGGGGCTACCGCCTCATCCGCGGGAACGACGGCTACTTCTACGGCGGCTTTGAATGCGCCGGAGGCAACCACATCTTCCGCCGCCAGGGGCAGAACGACCCCTCGCAGCCCGGCTTCCGTGAAAACACGCCGCGGGCCGGGGGCGACTTTTTCAACGAGTTCATCAATACCGGGGCGAGCCACAAGACCTTCATCGGCCGCTACGAGCCGACCACGGGCAAGCGCGTGCTCGGCAACCAATTCAACACCCTCATCGAGGTCAGTAGCGGCCTCCGCGCCAACGCCCTCTTCATCCGCCAAGGCGGCATGTTCGTGGACGCGGACGGGCGGCTCTACTTCGGCGGCGCGGCCGCTTCCGGCCTGCCCCTGCCGGGAAATCCGGCGCGCCCGCCGATGGAAGGGCAGGTCTCCCTTGAGCCTTTCGGCGTCACCACGAACGAGGGAGGTGCCTTCGTCTGGGTGGTGGACAGCGACATGGCCACGCGCCTCTTTGTCGGGCGCACGGGGGCCGGTTCCACGCGCTCGGTGCACGCGCGCGTGCCGACGGGAGAGACCGATCCGGTGATCGCGTGGGGCGGACGCGCCGCGCTCACGCGGCCCATGCACGTCTTCAACGCCATCCAGTCCCAGCCGGGTTACGGCGAGAACGACGGTTTCTTCGCCGTCCTCGGGGGCGAACCGGCATTGGACGCCGGCGGGCGCTTCGTCATCGCCTATGGTGGCAGCGGCGTGGACTACGTGGCGTCAAGCACCACCCTGCGCGGCACGGCGCCGACCCAGCGCACCGACACCTTCGACGGCCAGTTTGTGGACATCACCGAATACGCCTACAGCGAGACCCTGCCGCTGAGTCCACCCGCGCCCGGCTACACCGGCCCGCCCTTCTTCGGCGGTGTGCGCGCTATGCGCGTCGAGGACGGCCCCCGCGGTTTTGCCTCCAACAGCTACTCGGGCTCGCGCACCAATATCCGTATCCAAGCCAGCAATACGCGGAGCCAGGCGATTTTTCTCTTCACCCGTGATTCCTTTGACGGTATTGAAACCGACGAAACGCTGACCTTTGACGGCGACAGCTTCCTCATGCTCAACGGAGGCTCGGGCGGCGCGATCACAGGCGGCCGCTGGATCGTGCGCGACGGCGAGACGCTTTATGTCTCCGAAACGGGCACGGCCGACCGCATCCTCGGCTTCGACAGCTCGGTGGACAACGGCAACTGGGCCGTGCTCGACGTTGATCCCGCCGATCCGCTCGCTTTTGAGATCCCCGAATCCACCGTTTACGAGCCGCACGTTTTCACGGATGTCACGGCGGTCGGCTTCCTGCAATACCGCCCCGAATTCACGGGCAGCCGCTTCACCTCGGACTGGGACGCCTTCGAGGTCAACTTCGCCCTCAATGCGGAGTTCAACGAGCCGCCCGTGCCCGTGCCCGCCGTGACCCCGGCCGGGATCCTCACCGCCCCTGCGGACGTGAGTTTCGACGCCTCCGCCTCCTTCGATCCCGACGGCGAGATCACCTTTGTGCGCTGGACTTCCGGCGACGGCACGAGCACGGCGGGTAATTTCTTCGAGCACACCTACGTGGCGGCGGGCAACTACACCGGCACCCTCAAGGTGTGGGACGACCAACAACTCGACGTCACGGCGGAAACCGACATCTCCGTGACGAGCCCCGGCACCCCGCGCCCCGAACGCACGATCGCCGCCTTCGGCGGGGAGTTGCGGAGTTCCAATTTCCGCTTCGGGGGCAACGACACCATCGCCCTCGACCTCACGGGCAACGGCGAACTCGACGACATCCGCCGGGGCACGCCCTTCGACGGGGAGATCGTCCTCTGGAACCGTATCAGCGAGCGGGGCACCAAGGTCTACGGCGGCCTCTGGATGACGACTCTCGGGGGCGACAACGGTTTTCAGGACCAAGGGGTCAGCTCCAGCGGTTTCGGGCTGCGCATCGGCGCTTCCAGCACAAATCCGGTCAATGTGCATGGCGTCTTCTTCATCAAAAAGGAGGATTTTCTGGGGGACGCCCGCCACCAGACCGTACAACTGCGCGGCGGCGATCAATTCCACATGCTCGATATCGGCCGGTTCGGGCAGATGAGTCCGCTGCGCTGGCTCGTGCGCGACGGCGACCAGTTCTACGTCTCCGAGGCGACCCTGACGAGCAGCAACGCCGCCTTCACCGTGCCGGGCGATTTCGACCACGGGCGCTGGGCCGCATGGGATCCGGCGGCAGTGGCCGACGAGCTGAACTTCGACGCCGACGCCGCCGTCTTCGAAACCCGCGTCTTCTCCGACATCACCGCCTACGGGGTCGTCATCGACAACGACAACTGGGCCACCTCCCGCTTGTGGTTCACCTTCGCGGAGCTGGTCTTCGAGGGATCGGTGGAAGCCACGGGCGACGTCCCGCCGCCGGTCACGACGATCCTCTCGCCGACGAGCGGGGATACATTCACAGGCGGCGATCCGGTGACTTTCTCCGGGAGTTCCCTGCAAGAGGGCGATCCCATCGACCCCGCCGCCCTCGTGTGGGTTTCCGACGTCGACGGTGCCCTCGGCACGGGCACCGAACTCGTCGTCAACGGCCTCTCCGTGGGCGAACACGTGATTGCGCTCACGGGCACGAACGCCGAAGGCCTGAGCAGCTTCGACTCCATCAAAATCGAAGTCCTTCCGCCGCCCGCGGCACCCGTCATCGTCACACAACCGGCCTCCACCGGTGCGCTCGCGGGCGGCACGGTCGCTCTTGCGGCCGAGGTCGAGGCGAACCCTCCCGTCACCGCGTACCAGTGGCTCAAAGACGGCGCGATGCTCTTCGACAACACACGTATCTCCGGCGCGCAGAGCCCCGAGCTGACCCTCACGGACCTCGAGGCTTCCGACCAAGGCTTCTACACCCTTGAGGTGACCAACGACATCGGCGCGACAGCGACAATCCCCGCGCGCGTGGACATCCTCATCCCATCCGATTTCGCTATTCACATCGACTTCGGAACGAACCACACCGCGCCCGGGGGCAACTGGAACTCGCTCGGCGCCTCCGCCAGCCACAGCGGCCTCGTCAACTTCCTCGACGGCGAGACCACCGGCGTGGCCGTCGACATGATCAACACCGGAGGCAGCGGGATTCAGGATTCCGGGAACACCACCGCATGGGGAAGCCGTACGGCTTCCCCCGATTGGGCCACCGCCGATGTCCTCAACGACCGCCTGTGGATTGATGCGGGCGGCTCCGCTACTCTACGTTTCCACAATCTCGATCCCGCGAAGACCTACACCTTGGAGATTGCCTCGGGGTTTGCCGCCGCCGGTTCCGCCGGAGCGGAGCCGGGCATCTTTGAGGTCATGGGCGCCGATGGTCCGGTGGAAGGCTTCAACGCCTATACCGAAGAAAGCCTCGGCACGCAGGTGTTTTGGACCTCGCGCGGACCGAACGATGGAGGAAACGCGCCCTATGCTGTCGAAGGCTGGATGATCTGGCATGAAGTCGAGCCCGACGCCGAAGGCCGTATCGACGTCGTGCTTTCGACCACATCGGCCTCCCTTTCGCGCGTCTCCCTCAACGCCGCACGCCTTATGAAGACGCCCCAACCGGCGGACGATTCCGGTCCCGCCCCCGGCACACGCGCGGCATGGCGCCTCTCCCACTTCGGCGACGCCACCGGCGAAGGCGATGCCGCCGACCTCGCCAACCCCACGGGCGATGGCCTGCCCAACCTCCTCAAGTTCGCCCTCGACCTCGACCCGACCGTGCCGACGGCCACCGACGAACGGGCCGTCGTGCTCCTGCGCGATGAGGACGGACAACGAATGCTCGAAGCGCGCATCCCCGCCGCGCTCGATCGGCCTGAATTGGTTTACATCCTTGAGTATTCGACGAACCTCTTCGAGTGGAATCCGCTCGCGGAAGCGACCGGAAACACCGCCTTCACACCCGCGCCCGGCGCACCCGTTGCGACGGTCGACCGCGAAGGAGATACGGTGCGCGTGTTGCTTACCCCCGAAGTGCCCGCCCGCGGATTCTACCGCCTCACCATCACCATCCTGGAATGAGGGCAAAACCCAAGAAGAGCGGGCATCTTGCCCGCTGCGCGCTCCGTAGTCGGCCTGCTTCAGCAACCGCCCCGCCGCCGCTGTCCTGCGATAAATCAGCCGGACTACTTTTCGCGACCGCCGCCCTCCGTAGTCGGCCTGCTTCAGCGGCCGACCCGCTGCGGAAGAGCCGTATCGGCCGTTCACGCGCCCGCCCCGCCGCCGAACACGTCCTGCCATCCGCCGCAAATGCGGTTCAAATGTCACCGCAGCGTTGAACACGACTAACCCTCTCAAATCGGTAATCATGAAAGCCACACGCCTTCTCCTCAGCGCCAGTCTCCTCGCCGGCTCCGCGCTTTCCGCCCAGCTCACCTACCCCTTTCCGCAAATGGTGCCGGACGAGTTCATGGAACCGGGCTTTCATGAGTCGGTGAACGAGGGCGCCTTTCCCCAGCCCATTCGGTCGGCCATCAGTTCCTTCCGCACGATGATCAGCAACGCCAACGCGGACGCCTTGTTCGAACGCCGCACCTTCACCGGCAGCCGGGTATTTCAAACCGAAAACGCATCAACCCAAACCCTCGACTACGAGATCATGTATCCACACCCCAACGCGGAGATGCCGCCGGGAGGGTTCCCTCTGGTCTTCACGACCTATGGCCGGAGAACGCTGGCTGAAGCCATGGCGCTGGACACCTACCGTGAGCATTACCCCGCGTATGTGGTGGCCTTTCTCCACAGCGAGCGGCCCGGACCGCTGCACTCGCCGCCGATGTTTTTTGATTATGCCCTCCTCTTCCACGAAGTGTTCGATTACCTCTTCGACACGTATCCAATCGATCAGGACCGCGTCTATGGTTCCGGGCACTCCCGCGGCGGTTCCAGCATGACAATCCTCTCCCACGCCCGACCGGAGCGGAAGCTCATCACGGCGGCCGTTCCCTCCGCCGGAGGCTTTCAGGATATGCTCGGCCCCATCGAAGACATCGCCCACATCAAGTGGTTTTCGCTTCAGGGGGCCAACGATGACAACAGCAACCCGCGCGGCTCCCGCCATGCCTTCGACCAGTTGGAAAAAGCCGGGGCCCTCGACAACATTTTCTGGTGGGTTGAAAACACCGGGCATTCTCCGCACAGGTTGGGTTGGAACGTACACGAGGTCATCGCATGGATGTTTGCGCAGACAAAAGCGGATCTGCCCCTGCGCCCCGATGCTGTGCTCGATATCAATATCACCGATGCCCCCGTGCCCCTGACCTTCACCGCCGATGCCTCCGCCTCCACACCCAACAACGGCGGCATGATCGCCGGTTATACCTGGCAGATTTTCAAATCGCAGGAGGCTATCGCCGACTACAGCGACCGCTACCTGCATGGCTGGACGCTCGACACGGGGTTTCAGGATGCCGAGGTGATCAGCACGGAGTCCAGCGTCACCCACACCCTGGAAGAACCCGGCACGTACTGGCTGCGGGTCATTGTCGAGGACAACGACGGCAACCGGCGGGCGGCCACACAGGAGATCCACGCCCGTTCGGTTGAGCCCACGACGCGTTTCACCTT
Organism: Opitutales bacterium; assembly: GCA_020831525.1. Taxonomy (GTDB): domain Bacteria; phylum Verrucomicrobiota; class Verrucomicrobiia; order Opitutales; family Oceanipulchritudinaceae; genus SLLG01. Next base: position 12,251 of record JAFIGH010000028.1, on the reverse strand, counting down.
TTCCCGGAATCATGAAGCGACCGGACGGCCCCTCCACTTCGACGCCTACGAAAGCGTCGCCGAACACCAGGAGACGATCAGCGCATACGCATGGGATTTCGGTGACGGCCATACCGCCACCGGAGCGCAAGTCGCCCACGCCTTCACCTCCGCAGGCGTCTTCACCGTGGAACTGACCGTCACTTCGTCGGCGGGACAAACCCACACGGTTTCCCGGCCCGTTACCGTCACCGACACCTTCCCCGGCTACCGCTATTTCCGCTTCGTCGGGCTCACCGCCCATCAGACCTATCGCCAGCCCGCAATCGGGCTCTTTGCCTTCGGCACCGGCTCGACGGTCTTTCCGAGGGAACCCATGACCAGCAACAACTCCCTCGGCATCACCCTGAACGCCACGTGGAATGCTAACCAAGTCTGGCGTATCTTCGATCAGAATCCGTCCAACCGCTGGGAGCATCACAATTACTTCACGCCCGGCGGATGGGACATGGACGTGGGGGAAGACCAACGCTTCGTTCCCACCGGGGTGAACATGACCATGCCTTCCAGCAATAACCGGTGGTCGGATTTCGATCTCCTTGCCTCCGTCGACGGTAAATCGTGGGATACCGTCTGGGAACGCCGCCGGGCGGTGGACGGGCTCATGGACACGACCGGCGAGGAGATCGAATTTCCCGGCGTGCCCTTTGTCGAGGTCACCAACATCGGGGAAGGTCCTTTTCTGCAAGGCACGGTCTTTGAGGTCCAAGCCCACACGCGTGATCTGGACGACATAACCGAAGTGGTCTACTTCGCCAACGGCGATTTCATTGGCACGGGCACGGCGGCGGAACCGCACACCTTGACCTGGGAGCCGATCATGCCCGGCGACTATGCCCTTACCGCCGAGGTCACCCACAACGGAGGCGCGACGCACGTGGTCACCCATTTCCCGAGAACCTTTCATCTGGAACGGACGGACGATCTCATTCCCCTCCCGCCCATCATTGAGCGGCACCCGTCATCCGCCAGCGCCTTCGTGGGCGGCACGGTCACCCTCGAAGCGGAAGCCGCCGGATTTCCTTTGATTACGGGGTATCAATGGTTCAGGGAAGGCGGGATCGTCGTTGATAATGCCCGCATATCCGGTGCGCAAACCGCCGTGCTCACCATCACCGACCTGCAAACCGCAGATCAGGGCACCTACACCCTTGAGGTTACGAATGATGAGGGCACCTCCACCACCCAACCCGTGCAGATCGAAGTCCTCGTGCTCCCCGATTTGGCCCTCTTCATCGACTTCGGCACCAACCACACCGCCCCGGGGGGCAACTGGAACTCCCTCAACAACGCCCCCAGCCACGGCAGCCTTGTCAATTTCGCCGATGGCACGCCAACCCCGGTCGTGATCGACATGATCACCACCGGCGGCAGCGGCATCCAGACCTCCGGGAACACCACCGCATGGGGAAGCCGCGCGGTGGCCCCCGAATGGGCCACGACCGACGTCCTCAACGACCGCCTGTGGGTCGGTAGCGGGCACAGCGCCACGCTCCGCTTCCGCAACCTCGATCCCGCGAAGACCTACACCTTGGAGATTGCCTCGGGGTTTGCCGCCAGCGGCTCCGCCGGAGCAGAGCCGGGCATTTTCCAAGTGGCCGGCGCAGACGGTCCCGTCGAGGGCTTCAACGCCCACACCGAAGAAATCCTCGGTACAGAAGTCTATTGGACCTCGCGCGGCCCCAACGACGGAGGCACCGCGCCCTATGCCGTCGAGGGTTGGATGATCTGGCACGAAGTCACGCCCAGCGCGGACGGCCACATCGACGTGCTCCTCTCCACCGCTTCCGACTCGCTCGCCCGCGTTTCCCTCAACGCCGCCCGCCTCATGGAGACGCCCCAACCGGCGGACGAACCCGCCCCCGGCACCCGCGCGGCATGGCGCCTCACCCACTTCGGCGACTCTGCCGACGCGGGCGATGCGGCCGATCTCGCCAACCCCGCCGACGACGGCCTCCCCAACCTCCTCAAGTTCGCCCTCGATATGGACCCGACCGTGCCGACGATCCCCGGCGACAGGGCCGTCGTGCTCCTGCGCGACGAGGACGGACAACGAAGGCTCGAAGCGCGCATCCCCGCCGCGCTCGATCGGCCTGAATTGGTTTACATCCTTGAGTATTCGACGAACCTCTTCGAGTGGAATCCGCTCGCGGAAGCGACCGGAAACACCGCCTTCACACCCGCGCCCGGCGCACCCGTTGCGACGGTCGACCGCGAAGGAGACACGGTGCGCGTGTCGCTTACCCCCGAAGTACCAGCCCGCGGATTCTATCGCCTTACCATCACCATCCTGGAATGACGGCAAAACCCAAGGAGAGCGGGCATCTTGCCCGCTGCGCGCTCCGTAGTCGGCCTGCTTCAGCGGCCGACCCGCTGAGGAAGCGCCGTATCGAACGTTAACGCGCCCGCCCCGCCGCCGAACACCTCCTGCCATCCGCCGCCGCCCCGCCGCCCCGCCGCCGCGGTCCGGCTACTTTTCGCGACCGCCGCCCTCCGTAGTCGGCCCGCTTCATTTTCAAATACCAACAATCCCCCCGACTTGTAAAACATGAATCCCACCCATCGCCTCCCCACCGCCGACATGCACCCATCCAATGCGCCGATGAACTATTTGCGCCTACTTGCTTCTGTTGCTCCTCGGTGCCGCAACGCCTTCCCGCTGCTTGGCGTGTTGCTGCTCAGCATTCTTACCGCGCAAGCCCGTCCGCCCCTCTTTCTCGTCGACGAGGACCGGCTCGCCGAAATCCAGACGCTCGTGGCCGTCCCCGGCACAACGCATTACGAGATGTTCGAGGCTGTAAAGGCCCGCGTGGAGGCGAACAACATTCCCGGCACCAGTAGCTACCGGCGTGGCTACATGGCCCGCGAGGCCACCTTTCTTTTCCTTCTCACGGGCAACACCGCTTATCTCGACACGGCCTTCACACGCCTGCAGGAGATTTTCACGGTAAGCGATCCTGAAAACGATGGCACCCCCGTCTCCGGCAGTGGTTTGGCCCGTGCCCAAACCCTCGCCAGTTTTGCCTTGGCCTACAATTGGGGCTACGACGGCTTCACCCAGGAGCAGAGGGATTGGATTCTGGCTCAGGTCAATGAAAGTTTTGACCGCTACGGAACCGCCCTTGGGCATCCGAACATTGAGTATCAACAAAGCAACTCCAACTGGAATGGCGTCGTCGCGGGCGCACACGTCATGTCGCTCATCGCCATGGACCAGCACATGGGCGAACGGCGGCGCGATTTCCAGCGCAGCCGCGATATCGTGCGCATCCACCCCAACTCTTTCGGCAGCCGCGGTTGGACGCAGGAGGGAAATTACTACTTCGGCCTCTCCATGGAATACGTTTTCCCCGCCATGGCCGCGCTCCGGCAGATCGGCGATCCCAACGCCACGGCAACCTTCGCCGCCCGCCGGCCGCACCACATCATCATGTATGCGAGTATGTTCAACGCCGCGCAGAACTCGCTCACATGGGGCGTGGGCGGCGACACCATCCCCAACGCGGGATTGACCGGCGCGCTCTTCGCCCTCGTCGCACCCGGCGAACTGCCCGCCTACAAGTGGTTCTACGACCGCGCCCGCGGCATCTTCAATCCCGCCGATCCCGCCGATAAATACGACTACCACGCCGGCGGCACAATCTACGGGCTGATCTTTTACCCCGAAGACCTCGAACCCGCCGACCCGACGCCAAGCTACCCCACGGTGATGGACGACAACCGCGGCGGCTACATCTTCCGCTCCGGCTGGGACGGCACCGACCATTCCATTGTCGGCTTGTGGGGCGACACAGTCCACTTCGGACGTTCATGGAGCCAGGCCGACGCGGGGCAGATCAGCCTTATGTCCTACGGTGTGAAGTGGACGGCAGGGCCCGGGCCGGCGACCTCCGGTCTCGATAACGCCTTTTCACAGATCCTTGTCAACGGCACCGCCCGGGAAACCACCGGGACGGGCTCCCTCCTCGGCCACCAGGTCTCGCCCGGCGGCGGGTATGCGCGTGTCAGCGGGGGTTCGAAGTTTTCGAGTCTCGAAGTGGACACCGCCATCCGGCACGTCCTCGCGGATTTTTCACCGGCGGACTTCGACATCATCTCGACCTTCGATGAGCTGAAAGCGGAGGAAGCGAAAACCTTCGCATGGAACGCCTTTGTGCCCGAGCGGACCTTCACCACCGGCAGCGACGACGGCGTGCCCTATGCGCTCCTGACCCATGAGGGGGCATACCTCAAGATCTGGTTTGTCACGCCGGGTACGGGCTTTGCCAACGGCAGCAACCACGTGACCTACGAATACGCGCCCGCCGCCGCGCTCGACATCTGGACGGTCATGGCAACCGGACGGGGAACGCCCCCGGCGGCCTCCATCTCCGGCAGCGGCAACGAGACCGCCGTCACCTTGGGCGACAGTGTGCTCACCTTCGATGCCGCCACCCGCCGTATCCAATCCTCCACGCTCACGGACCTCAATGCCTCCACCGACCCGCAGATCGCGGCCGACACCACAGCCGGTCTCCCGCCACTCACCGTTGCTTTCACGGGCAGCGCCACGGTTGATCCGGGCGAGGGCCTCGGATATTTCTGGGACTTTGGCGACGGCCATACCTCAACCGAACAAAACCCCACGCACACCTACACCGAAGCAGGCATCTACATCGTCATGCTGGAGGTGCGCGACGGCGCGGGAGGTTCCGACCGCGCCACACGCCGCGTCTTTGTCGGCGACCGCGAGCCCACCGCCCATATCTCCCTCAGCGAATCGATCATCCTTCCGGGTGTGGAAGTGACGCTCGACGGCTCCGGTTCGAGCGATCCGGAGGGCGACGACCTCACCTACGAATGGACCCTTGGCGACGGCCGCACCCTCTCCGGCGACGTCGTCACGGCCAGTTGGCCCGTGGAAGACACCTTCCGCATTGAACTCCGCGTCACTGATCCCGCGGGCAACGTCAACGTGGCACGGACCTCCATCCGCGTGGAGAACCAACCGCCGCGGGCACGCTTCAGCGCGGACACCTTGGGCGGTTTCGTGCCCTTCACGGTCAGTTTCGACGCCTCGGAATCCTGGGACCCCGAAGGCGAACCGCTCCTCTACGAATGGAACTTCCGCGACGGCACGCCCGTCGTGCAAACGACCGATCCTTTCATTTCCCACGAGTTCACGACGCCGGGAAGTTTCGACGTGCGCCTAACGGTCTACGATCCTGCCGGCAAGTCGGACAACCGCACGGAGACGGTCACGGCCCTTGGGCCGGAATCCATCATCGGTTCAACCGCGGATACCGGCACCATCGCTCAGGGTTTGAGTTACCGGGTCTTCGCAGGCGATCCCGGAGCGGAAAGCGACCTCCCCAACGTGGATACCCTGCGACCGCTGCGGAGCGGGCGCGTGGGCAACCTCGATTTTCATGTGGCCGAGCGCGACAACCGTTTCGTCATCCGCTACGACGGCTACCTTTACGTGCCCGAAACCGGGGCCTATGCACTTCGCCTTCGCGCACAGCACGGAAGCCGTCTCACTATCTCGGGCGAGGTGATCATCAGCACCCGTTTCCCGCACACCCAGGAATACCTTGAACTAGTCGCCCTCGAAGCCGGCTACCACCCCTTCCGCTTCAAGACCACCTACAATGCCGACAATCTCTGGGATCGCTGGAACTTCAACGACCTCACATGGGCACCGCCGGGCACGGACCAGTTCCGTCCCATTCCGGATAGCCTTCTCTTCTCCAACGTCAATTTGACGGAGCCCGCCTTTCGCGCCACGCCGAATATTGTCTACGACGGCGGCACGGTACAATTCGAGGCCACCACCGTGAGCCCTGACGGCGAGCCCCTGCACTTTGCGTGGGACTTCGGCGACGGCAACACCGCCACCGGTCGCAGTGTCGCCCACACCTACGACCTTCCCTCAAATCTTGCGCACCGTGTCTACAGCGCCGTTCTCACCATTACTGACAGCACCGGCGCCTCGCAGACTGTAGGCGATTTGATCACGGTCTCGCGCTATGCCAATCTCGTCATGCGGGAGCACACTTCCATCGGCGCTACGGCAAACAATTTCGATCTCCGCACCACACCGCGCAACCTCCTCGAAGCCGTCAACCATGCCCTCGAGCCAGGCACCCAGCTCTATTACTCCAGTCAGCTTCGCGCTGACCTTGGCGCGGCCATGACCGCTGACGGGGCCTACCAGACGCGCTGGGTATCGAGCAATCCGGTTGATTACCTGTGGTTCCACTTCCAGAAGGACGGCGTCGACAAGCCCTACATCATCACGGAGTATTCTCTCACTTCCGGCGGTCTCGCCTGGACTGCGAACCGCGATCCGAAAAACTGGCGCATCTACGGGTCCAACGACCCCGAGCCCTTCGATCTCGAACCCGGCGCGGCCAATCCCTCGTGGACCCTCATCGATACCGTGACGGATCAGGCGGGCTACTCGCGCATCATGCCGACGGTGTATTCGCTCCCCAATACAGATGCCTATGCCCACTACCTCTTCCGCCTCGAAAACCAGTCGGATGGCATCGACGGCAGCGTGGAGCTGACGGAGTTGCAGCTCTTCAGCTACCTTGACACGCAGACAGACGTCTTCGGCAACCAACCGCCCGTGGCCGATCTAGAGGTGTCCTCCCAAACCGGTGAAGCGCCCCTCACCGTCCAGTTCGACGCCAGCGGCACGACCGATCCGGAAAACGACTGGCTCTACTACACTTGGGATTTCGGCAACGGCCACGTGCATTCCCTCCTCCTTGGCGAGGACACTTTCGAGCACACTTATTATGAGCCGGGCACCTACCATACCACGGTCACCGTGCATGACGGCAACGGGGCCTCCGACAGCTTCACGCATACCATCGTTGTCGATCCGCCCACCGCCAACGAGGCCCCCGTGCCTTCCTTCTCCGTACCTGTCAGCTCGGTCCTTGCCGGCACGAGCCTGGAGTTCGATGCCTCGTCCACATTTGATCCCGACGGCGACGCCATAGAGTTTCACTGGGAGTTCGGCGACGGGCGCCGCGCCGGGGGCGAAACGGTCAGCCACACCTTCGACAAGCCCGGTCACTTCGACGTCGTACTCATCGTTCACGACGAGCGCGGGCGCGTGGCGAGCATATTCCAGACCATTGAAGTCCTTCCGCCCAACGGTGGACGCGGCATCCTCAGCTTTAATCTCAATGACCGCCGCCGGCATATGGCCTACACCGTGGGCGCCGGTCTCATGCCCGTGCCCTACTGGAACAACCTCCTCGACCGCGGCTTCGCAAGTAATGCCGTTTTTCCGGGATGGTTTGATTCAAGCGGCAATCCCGTCGACATCACCGTGACGGCCGAAGGAGGAACGGGCACGACATCCGTGTCCAACGAGCTGAGCGTTTGGCTCGACGGCAACGAGCGCATGACCCAGCGCGCCTCCGGCGGGGCCTTTCGCTATGTCATCGAAGGCATTCCCTACGACAACTACAATGTCCTTCTCTATTACGCCGGAGCGGAAAACGCCAACGCCTACGCGTTCCAGGTCAACGATGAGGTCCGCTACGGACGCAAACTGGGCTATGACTTCGGCGGCACATGGATGCCCTCGGAGGCCTCCGTCCCCGCGGACGCGGTGGACGGGCACAACGTCCTCGTTTGGCGCAATCTCAGTGGTTCGACGACGACCGTTGAGTTGGACTCCGGCAGCAATAACCCCGCCATCTACGGTTTCCAGATTGTCGACCGCACGGGAGCTGCCGACGCCCCGCCGGTTGTTGCCATCATTTCGCCCGAAGACGGCGACTCCTTGATCGTAGGCGAATCCGTGACGCTCAGCGCCAGCGCCCTGCAAGGCGGCCAACCGCTGGACGACGTCTTTCTCTCGTGGTCCTCGGACATCGACGGCATCCTCGGGTCCGGTGCGACACTCGTCACCAGCGAACTCTCCATGGGTGTGCACGAAATTACCTTCACCGCCACCAACGACAGCGACCTCACAACGACCGACACCGTCGCACTCACTGTGCTGCCCACCGCGCAGGCACCGGTCGTGCTGGAGCATCCAGCCGACCTCACGGTCTTCGAAAGCACCGCTGCCGAACTGAACGCGCTCGTCATCGGCAACCCCGCGATCGAGAGCTACCAGTGGTACCTTGACGACGAGCTGATCGCCGACGGACCCCGCATCTCCGGCGCGCAATCGCCCCGTCTCGTCATCCACGAGACCGCCCTCGCCGACGGCGGCGTCTACACCCTCGCCGTCACGAACGCCCTCGGCACCACCGTCACCGACCCCGCGGTCCTCACCGTCGAGGAAGTGCCCGACCTTTCCATCCTCCTCGACTTCGGTGACAACGGCCCGGCCCCCGTTGCGGGTTTCTGGAACACCCTCGCCGCCGGTTCTTCCTTTGGCCCCTTCATCAACTCCATCAACGGCGAGGTGACCAGCGACGTCGAAATCGATATCGTCAACACGGGCGGCGCCGGTCTCCAACCCTCCGCCAGCACAGAAGCCTGGGGCACGCGCGATTTTGCTCCGGAATGGGCCGATGTGAATGCCCTCAACGACCGTATGTGGGTCAACCAGGGCGACTCCGCCACCATCCGCTTCCGCAATCTCGTGCCCTCGCGAACATACGATGTCGAGATTGCCTCCTCCTTTGCGGGTGGAGGGGCTTCCGGCTCCGCCCCGGGCATCTTTGAGGTGGTGGGCGGCGAGGGCTCCGCACTCGGCTTCAATGCCCTCACCGCCGACGAACTGGGCACCGAGGTCCACTGGACCTCCCGCGGCCCCAACGACGGGGGCGGCAGCGGTGCCGCCGAGGGCTCGCTCATCTGGCCCGCCGTGCAGCCCAATGCCGAAGGCGAGATCGTCATTTTCCTCTCGACCACGGCCAACAACAACTCGCGGGTATCCATCAATGCCATGCGCCTTGTCGAGAGCCAGGGCGATGCCCTCGAAAGTGCGCCGATCTTCACGGAACAGCCCTCGGGCTTGATCGCGCTCATCGGCACCACCGCTGAGTTCTCCGCCACAGCGGCCGCATCGCCGCCCGTTCAAGCCTACCGCTGGCTGCGGGACGGCGTCATGCTCTTCGACAATGAACGGATTTCCGGAGCGGATACACCGCATCTAACGATCACCGGCCTCGCGTTGGCCGATACCGGCAACTATGTTCTCGAAGCGACGAATCCCGTGGGCACGACCGCGAGCGAGCCTGCCTTCCTTGAGGTTATCGATCCGCCTGCCGATGCCACCATCATGGCCCTTTTCGACTTCGGCGATGCTCTCCCCAATCCTGCCGGCAATTGGAACACCATCGGTGCGGGCAGTGAGTTCACTGACCTCGTCGACTTTCTCACGGGCACCTCGATTCCCGGTCTCATCCTTGAAGTTTCCGGCGCCCTGCAGCATTCAAGCGGCACAACCGCCTGGGGCACCCGCGAAGTCTCGCCTCCATGGGCCGACGCCGTCGCTCTCAATGACCGCCTTTTTGTCAGCAGCTCGGCCACCCTGACGCTGCGCAACCTCAACCCGGAGCGCACCTACACCGTTGAGATCGCCTCCTCATGGGATTCTCCGCGCAATGGCGCTCACTATGGCATCCTCGAGGTGCTCGGTGCGGATGGTTTTGTGGCGGGTTTCAACGCCCACACCGGCGACAATCTCGGCACCAGCGTGCGCTGGACGACCATCGGCCCGGACGACGGCGGCGAAGATGAATACAGCGTCGAGGGATGGATGATCTGGGAGAGCGTGCAGCCCGATGAAACCGGAACCCTGGTGATCGACCTCAAAACGTCGAACCGGTCAACGTCCCGTGTCTCCATAAACGCCATGCGCCTCGTGGAGGAGGCCGCAGACGACGACGCGCCGGCACCCGGCACCCGCGCCGCATGGCGCCTCAACCACTTCGGTGACACAGCCAACGAAGGCGACGCCGCCGACCTCGCCGACCCCGCCGACGACGGTCTCCCAAACCTCCTCAAGTTCGCCCTTGGCATGGACCCAAAGGTACCTGCTGCCGAAGCCGCCCGCGCCACGGTTGATCTGGTGAATGAAGGCCCCGACCGCTTTATCGAGTTGCACGTTCCCGCCGGGCTCGACCGCCCCGAACTGCACTACATCCTGGAGATGTCCGGGGACCTCAAAACGTGGTCGCCTTTGGCCGAAGCGGTAGGGCACACCACCGCTTTCACCCGTGCCCCCAATGCCCCCGCCCTCGATCCCGTCCGCCAAGGAGAAACTGTTCGCGTCCCGCTCACCACCAGCGCACCCGCGCGTGCCTTCTATCGCCTCACCATCCAAGTTCTTCCCTAGTCCGCATGCTCCCCCGTCCAAACGTCTCCCGTACCGGCAAAAATGTCCCAGCTGAAACATTTTTCGCTCCCCGTGAAGCCGGAGGATGCGATCCCCATCCCATGAGCACATGATCGAAAAGAAAGCTCAACGAAGGGGTGCCTTATTCCGGCGATGGCTGATCGGACTCATCTCCGGTTGCCTCCTCCTGTCTTCGCTCGCCGCCGGGCTTTTCACCCATGCTGATCTCCTCCCGAGCTTCGGGGACGGCAGCCTGACAAACGCCGGATACGCTTATCAGGATCGGCAGCCCCTCGCCTCCTTCGAAGATCCGGAAGGCACGCTCTGGCAAGTAGCGGCGTATATTTCACTCGACCGCTTGCCCGTCATCCAATGGCGAAAGCAAGAGACGGAGGCCGGTGCATGGTCCCTCTGGGCGCGGATCGGACCGGATGCCACCATCCTCCCCGCCCCCGGATCCAACTGGCACGGCTATATGTCCGTCGGCATCGACACAGCCGGCTATGCCCACTTCATCTACGACGGGCGCGGCGGTTCCGATGGCTTCCGCTACCATCGGTCCGACCTGCCGGTGCACGAGGGCTGGAGCGGCGGTCTGATCAACCGCTCCGCCAACGGGCTGCCCGGCTGGAGCAGCAACACCAACTCCACCTACTGGCGCTTTTCCAAGCATCCCGCAACCGGTCGTCTCACCCTCGCCCTGCGCCGCTCCGGCAGTGGGCATTCCCTCTTCGTCCTCGATGCGGATGCCCAAATCTGGTCCGCCTTTCCCGGCACCCGTGCCTCCGATGGTCGCCTATTCCAAGACTCCGGCATCTTTGCCCAGTATGTCGCGCACGACGTCGTCTTTCGCGGGGATGACCTCTACGTCGGCTACACCCACCGAATCACCGGCAATTCGACGACCAATGAAGACCTCAGTGTGATCAAATTCGATGCCGCCGCCAACCAGTGGCAACGCCTCGACGGCACGCCCCTCAGCCCCCCGGTCACCCCGTTCTTCGGTACACTCGTCGATCCCGCTGAAAGCGATTCCATGCTCGACCACCGATGGGATATGATGGCCGACGGCGCAGGCCGTATCCACGGCTTTTACCGTCGCCTCGACGAGCGCGGCTACATCCAGATCTTTCACTTCTGGATCGACGAAAACGACACCGTGCACGGGCCCACTTCCGTCACCGACACGCGTTACACGCAGTTCTGGCAGGACGCCGCCTCCTCCCGCGCCAACCTCTCCCAGCCCCGCAGCTTCTACATCGCCGACCGCGTCTACGTCGCATGGCAGGAAGAGGCCCTCGGCAACCGCACCGTCGCCGCCGCCTCGCGCCCTCCTTTCACCGAGTGGACCGCGCCCGTAGTCATCGATGACACCGACCTTCTCGCCGCCGATCCCGAATTCGAGCGCTGGGCATGGGATACGCGCAACGAGATTTGGCTCACCGCCATGCCCTTCCGCCAGAACAGCCCGGCCGGTCGGCCCGTATCCGCTGTTCTAATACCCTTCGCCAGTCTACCCGTGCCCGCAGGCGCCCCGACCACCTACACAACCTGGATTCTTGGTTTTGAGGGCTTGACCACTGCCGCGCGGCAACCCGCCGCCAGCCCGGCCCGCGACGGCCTCCCGAATCTTCTCAAATACGCCCTCGGCATGGACCCGCGCGAGCCCGGTGCCTCCCAAGGCAGCCTGCCCTTCGTCGTGTGGGATGGAGGACAAGCCAGTTTCCGTTATCACCACGATACCCGCCTGCCCGACATCGCCTACCACGTCGAATGGTCCACCGACCTCGAAACCTGGCACCGCCCCGGCCTCACCGAAACCACCCTCGAAACCGTCAACGGCCTCGAACTCCGCCAAGCCCGCCCCCCCCCCGCGACCCAGCCCGCCTTCTTCCGCCTCTCTATCGAACCC
>JAFIGH010000133.1 GCA_020831525.1 Opitutales bacterium | reverse complement strand
TGTGCTAACTCTCTCACCCCTGCACTCTTGAATCTCTCTTTTCATAGGCGGTGTCACCACGCGGTAGCGCGGGGGACCGCGGCAAGGCCCGACCGGTTCATGGCGAGTCTCCGGCGATACCCGCGAAAAAGAGCGTTGCCAAACGCAGGCGGAGTCCTAGGGTGTTTCCATGTTCCGCGGTATTGAAATGACCCGAATCGCCGCGTAAAACCGCTTATCCGCCATATGAAGGGCACTTTACATAATCGCCTTCCCGAAGTCTTGAACTTCGGCCTGCTGGCCTTGCTCTGGGCGGATTTCCTGTGGATTTTCTCGCGCGAGTGGGGCCGCAGCGAGCAATACCAGTTCGGCTTTGTCGTGCCGCTGCTCGCCGCATACGCTCTCTACCTGCGTTTCGCCGAGCCGGTCGAAAAGGATCACTCGGCGGGCTATCCTTCCTGGATGCGCGCCTTCACGATCGGGATGGCCGCGCTCATTCCCGTCCGCCTGATCCTCGGGGCAAACCCGGAGTGGCGGCTGGCGCTGTGGGCCTACGCGGTCATCGTCGTGGTGATGAGCTGCGCGCTTATCGGCGCGTGGGGCGGCCGCCCTTGGGTGCGCCAGGCCTTTCCCGTCCTTCTTCTCATGCTGTTCGCCGTGCCGTGGCCGACGATGGTGGAACAGCCGCTCACCGACATAATGTCGCTTGCCGTCGCCGAGACGGTTACCTCGGCGATCGGTTTTGCCGGGCATTACGCCGTGCGCCAGGGTTCGATCATCGAGTTGATCAACGGCACGGTCGGCGTGGAGGAGGCGTGCAGCGGCATACGCTCGCTGCAAAGCTCCGTCATGGGAGCCTACTTTATCGGCGAGGTCTTCCGCTGGGGCCCGCCGCTGCGGGCGCTGTTCATCGTGGCGGGGGCGGTCTTCGCCTTCGGCCTGAACCTTGTGCGGACCTTCATCCTCACAGGGGCCATGATCTCGGGCGGACCGGAGGCGGCGGACCGGATGCACGATTGGCTCGGCGCGGGCTTCAGCATCCTCGCTTTTGTCGTGCTGTTGTTGCTCGGCGCGGCGGTGAACGTGCTATACAGGCCCCTGCGCCGCGCGTTTCACCGCCCGCCGCGTGTCGTCAAAGGCGACCCCGATGAATACCCCGTCCGCTGGCCCCTTCCGAAGACAGTCGCGCATCTGGCCGGGCTCTTCCTCCTCGGCCACCTCGTCACCGTCGCATGGTTCTACCGGGCAGACGCCGAACCCCCGCGCCCCCTCATGACCTTTGACTGGCAGGCCCTCGGCGTCGATCCGGAGTTTCCCGAAATCGCGCCCGCCATCCGCGACCAACTGCGCTACACCGAAGGCTACCATGCGCAGTGGGCATGGGACCGCGAAGACTTCGCCCTCGTCTACGCTTTCCGCTGGGACGCCGGACGTATCTCCTCCTTCGCCGGCGTACACCGGCCCGAGACCTGCCTGCCCGCCACCGGCTTTGTCCTGCGCGAGCGTCGGGGCGCTCCGCCCGCCGATTTCCACGGACGGGAGGTCCACTTCGACGGCTATCTCTTCGACAGCGATTACGAACCCATCTACGTGTTCTTTGCCGTTTGGGACGAAGTGCCGGGCCGCCTCGTCCCCGTCGCCCGCGACTGGAAAGACCGCCTGCGCAACACATGGAACCGGCTCCGCGTCGAGAACCGCCACTCCGTCCAGGTCGTCCTCTCCGGACCACAGACGTTCGGCGAAGCGGAGCAACGCTTCCGCCGCCTCATGGCTGCGTCGCTCGCGCGTGAAGACGCCGAGGACGCCGTCGCCGCACGGTAGACCCGCGCGGACCTCTGCGGAGGGAATGGCACGGAGCGAAAGCCGACTCTTCTTCCGAATGCCAGAGTCGCCTCAAGCCCGGGACGGGATTCGCGGTTTTCGTCTCGCGCGGAGACGAAGGCTTGCCCTCCGAGCCGATCCATCCATCCTTCCGGCCTTTTCATTTGGACCGCGCGTGCGCGCCCACCGGAGGGTATGCACGGGTGTCCGACCTTTTTTTGTATCATGAGTCTTTCCTCACCGCTTGTTTCCGACGTCAATGTCGTCGATTCCGCCGTTTTGCCCGCGCCGGAGTACCTCGGCCGCGAAATCGTGCGCGACGATGCCGCCGCGCAGACCGTGGTAGGCGCCCGCGAGGCGCTGCACCGCATCATCTTCGGCGACGACCGCAGGGTCATGGTCGTGGTCGGGCCGTGTTCCATCCACGACGCCAAAGCCGGCCGCGAATACGCCGAGCGTCTCGCGTCCCTCGCGGCGGAGATCGGCGACCGCATCTACCTTGTCATGCGGGTGTATTTCGAGAAGCCGCGCACAACTGTGGGCTGGAAGGGACTCATCATGGACCCCGGCCTCGACGGCACCTGCAATATTCCCGAGGGCCTGAAGGCAGCGCGCCGATTCCTCCTCGATGTCCTTCGGCTCGGTCTGCCGACGGGCACGGAACTGCTCGACCCGATTACGCCGCAATACATCGCCGACCTCGTCTGCTGGTCGGCGATCGGCGCGCGCACGACGGAGTCGCAGACGCACCGGCAGATGGCGAGCGGTCTCTCCATGCCCCTCGGCTTCAAGAACTCGACCAGCGGCAACATCGAGGTCGCCATCAACGCCATCAAAGCGGCGGCGCAGCCGCAGACGTTTCTCGGCATCAGCCACCAGGGCCTTGCCAGCGCCATCACCACCCGCGGCAATCCCAACGCACACATCATCCTCCGCGGCGGTGAGAGCGGCACCAACTACGACGCCGGGAGCATCACCAAGACGGCGGCGCGTCTGCGCGACCGCGGGTGTATCCCCGCCATCATGGTCGATTGCAGCCACGCCAACAGCGCCAAAGACCACAACCGCCAGGGCGATGTCTTCCGCGAGGTCATCACCCAGGCCGCCGACAATCCGCAGAGCCCCGTCATCGGCCTCATGCTCGAAAGCAACTTGCAGGAGGGCAACCAGCCCTTTCCACGCCCGCGCGGCGAACTCGTCTACGGCCAGTCCATCACCGACGCCTGCATCAATTGGGAGACTACCGAAGCGCTCCTGCGCGAAGCGCACGGAACCCTCGCGCCGCGCTTCGCCTGAACACAGGCCGAATCCGGTTGCTATCCGCGCACGGGCGGCTGAGCCTGCGGTATGCAATCCGGAAAGGCTGAATTGTTCGCCCGCGCCGACGCCAAACTCGGCGAAGGGCCGCTGTGGATCGACGGCGCCCTCTGGTACGTCGACATCCTCGGCGAATACATCGCGCGCGTGCGCGCCGGGGCCGACGGCGAGGCCCTCGGGATCGACCGCTGGCCCGTCGGCGACATGGTCGGCGCGCTCGCCCCGCGGCGGGGAGGAGGCCTTGTCCTCGCCCTCAAAGACCGTTTCGCCGCCTTCGATCCGCAAAGCGGCGGAACGACCGATCTCGCGCGGCCAGACGGCATCGGCGGAAACGTCCGCTTCAACGACGGCAAGTGCGATCCGCGCGGGCGCTTCCTCGCCGGCACGATGGGGCTCAAGGGAGAACCGGAAGTCGGCAAACTGTATTCCCTCGGCCATGACCGCTCGGTCCGCACCCTGCTGGACAAAGTCTCCTGCTCCAACGGCCTCGCATGGTGCCGCGACGGACACATCCTCTACTACATCGACACCCCCACCCGCTGCGTGCGCGCCTTCGACTACGACATCGACACCGGCGCGATCTCAAACGAACGCACGCTCGTGACTATTCCGGAACGCCTCGGGATGCCCGACGGCATGACCATTGACCAAGAGGGCAACCTGTGGATCGCCCACTTCGGCGGCTCCGGCGTGGGATGCTGGGGCCACTCGACAGGCGAACTCGTCGAGTGGATCGAAGTCCCCGCCCCGCATGTGACCTCCTGCACTTTCGGCGGTCCGGGTCTCGACCGGCTCTTCATCACAACGGCGAATTTCAAGAAAGGCGGCGAAGGCAACGCCGCGGAAGACGCCGGTTCGATCTTCGTCTTCGCGCCCGGCGTACGCGGCTACGCTCCGGCCGCATACGCCGGCTGAAGGGGGCACCCAGGCTACGTCAGATGCCCGCCGTAGCAGTCGGGCTGATTTCCTGTCCGCCACAGCCCGTATGGCGACGGCGGGATCGCCCGACCCGGTACGGCCGAGTTCCCAAGACACCCCGCCACCCACCATCGACGCCGCACCCGCCACCAACCGGGGGCTAAAGCACTCCGGCTACGCCAAGCAACCGCCGACCCCAACGTCGGGCTGATTCATCGCCCGACCCCGGGACGGCCGCAAAGATTCCGGCCCAACCGTCCGTCTGCACCGACGCCGCGCGCGCCCGCCCCTCCGGGAACGCCACGCCGGGATTGCAGCGGCGCGGCTTTGCCCTACCCTTCCGTCGAATGAATTCCGCATCCCGCCTACCTACGCTCCGCCCGGTATTGACCGTTCTTGCCTGCATCGCCGTCTGGGTGCCTGCGACGTCCGCCGCCGCCGAGGGGCGTGCCACCGTCTTTCTCATCAGCCTCGACGGCATGCGCGCCGATTATTTCGAACGGGCCGACACCCCTTTCTTCGATGAACTGGCCGCCGCAGGCGCGTATTCCATGGAGACAACAGGTGTATTCCCCAGCGTGACCTTCAGCAGCCATGTATCCATCGCGACCGGCACCAAAGCCGAGGTCCACGGCATCACCGCCAACTCCTTCTACGATGCCCGCACGCGGCGCCTCCACCGCTACGCCGGCGACCAAGCCCTCCTCGAAGCCGAACCCTTCTGGACGACCGCCACCCGCCAAGGCGTGCGCACGATCGTCCTCGACTGGGTCAACGCCCACAACCAGACCGGCCCGCATACCTCCGCCTACTTCGGCGAAAGCTACACACGCGGCATCTCCGACGAAGAACGCATCGCACGCGTCGTCGACACATGGGAACGCGACGACCACGACGAGCCCCTGCGCTTCG
This sequence comes from Opitutales bacterium, assembly GCA_020831525.1. GTDB lineage: Bacteria > Verrucomicrobiota > Verrucomicrobiia > Opitutales > Oceanipulchritudinaceae > SLLG01. Next base: position 4,776 of record JAFIGH010000133.1, on the reverse strand, counting down.
TCCTCGCCTACGCCGAGTCCCCGGACAAGGAAGGGCACCGCGCCGGCCCCGTGAGCGACCTCGTCGACAGGCGTATGGAAGAAATGGATACGCTCATGCGGCAGACGACCGACCGCGTCCGCACCCTCTGGGAACGCATCGCCGGACCGGACGACACCCTCTACGTCATCATCACCTCCGACCACGGCATGGCCCCGGTGGAATATCATGTCGACCTGCGCAAGGGGTCCGAAATTGACGAACGCGTGCGCGCGGTCGCCACATCGGCGCTCGTGCATTTCTTCTTCGATGCCATTGAGGACCCGGACGAACGCGGCGAAATCAAGGCCACCGTCCAACGCGACCTCGCCGAACTGGAGCCGATCACCGTCCACACCCGCGACAGCATGCCCGCAGAGTGGCGCTACAACCATCCCTACCGTACCGGCGACATCGTCGCGACGGTTCCAGTGCCCTACGCCTTCTTCCGGCACAACGGTGAAGAGATGATACAACCCGCTTCCGTCACGGGCCGCTTCTTCGGTGCCCACGGCTACGACCCGCGCACCCATCCGGAGATGAACACCGTCCTCTTCATGCAACGCTGGCCAGAGCCCCTCGGCGGCACCGACCTCGGGGAAATCTCCCTCCTCCAGATCCACGCCACCGTCTGCGCCCTCCTCGGCATCGACCCCGCCCCGACGGCCCGCACCGACGCTTTCTTCGAGCCCTGAGGGTGACGGCGCTACCTGCTCCCACCTCCGGGGGCGCTGCCCGCTGCCCATGGTCAAACCTGCGGCAGGCGCAGGCCGAAGACCGATCCCCCTCCCTCGCGGGCGCGGTAGAAGACCTCCCCTCCCATGCGCTCCATGAGGCGCTTGACGATGCTCAGTCCGATCCCGGAAGTCGATTCACCCCCGGTCGGCTGCGCGGAAAGCCGGGTAAAGGGCGTGAACAGTTTGGATACATCTTCGGGGACGACACCCGGACCCTCATCCTCGACGAGAAGAGCCGATCCCGAGCCATTCTCGCCGGGCTCCACCCGTAACCGCACACGCTTGCCCGGAGGCGAAAATTTGAGCGCATTGGAAACGAGATTGCGTGCGCATTGCCGAAGGCCTTTGGCATCGGCGCGCACACTCACAGCCCCGTAAGGCGGAATAGCCTCGAGGACGATTTCCTTGCGCAGCGCGTGCGGGGTGCCCGCCCGTGCGACATCGCCAAGGACTTCGGCGAGATCGACAGTGTCTAACACAGGCCCGGACTCGCCGGAGCGCAGCCGCTCCAGATCCAAGAGATTGCCCACCAGATCCATCATCCCTTCCGAGGTGCGGCGGATTTCCCCGAGCCACTCCGCGGCGGAACCCGGTTCGGTATCAGGATCTTCGAGGATGTCGACGATAGACCGGATGGCGGCGGCGGGTGATCGGAGATCGTGCGCCACGACGCGCAGGAGGGCGTTTTTCTCCTCGTCGAGGCGCCTCAATGCGGCTTCCGTTTCGGTGCGACGCTCTACTTCACGCTGGAGCGCTTTGTTTTCCCGTGCCATGTGTTCGTGTTCGATCCGGCTGAGGTCCGCCTCGAACCGCAGTTCAAGCAGCGCGCGCGTCCGCGCATCGCTCCGGCGTATTTCCGCTTCAGACTCTTCGAGACAGCACTCGAACTCCGCACAGGCTTCCGCGTGCCGCCCCTCCGCGGCGAGAGCCCGTGCACGTTTGCGCCGCAACCGGGTGGCGGTGCGGTCGTTCGCCTGTGCAGCACGTTCCGCTGAGGCCGTGTAGACGCGCGTCGTCAAACCCGCCTCCGTCCCGCCTGCCGTCCCCTTGATCCACTCGTCCAATGCGGTCCGGACGCATTCTGTCAATTGCGGCACTGCCTCGGGAAATCCGTGTAAGACATCCCCAATACATTCCAGCAGTTCGATGAGTTTCTGCTCGTTCCCGGAATCGACGGCGAGGCGACACCCGGCCAAGCCGGTCTCAACGGCCTCCGCCGGGCGGCCTTCCGCGGCGAAGAGACGGGTGAGCAACACAGCATGGTCCGCGCGTGTCTGCACCCGGCAGTGGGGATCCGCGTCAAGGTCCACCGCATCAATCAAGGCGCGGGCCTCGGCGGCTTTTCCCGCGTCGAGGGCAACCATCGCCTCAAGAACGCGCCCCGCCGTGAGGATTCCGGGCTCGAGACGTTCCAGCGGCAAACGAAAGAGCTTCGCGAGAAAGGAGCGTGCCTGCGCACGGTTACCCAGCACATTGTGGGTATGGGCCATGTTGAGGCAATTGATGGCCACACCCGGCGAGCCCGGCACTGACTCACTCAGACGCAGGCTCTCCCGGCGGTGCTTCAGGCTCTCTTCGTGTTCACCGAGGCGAGCGTGTGCATTGGCGAGATGACCCGCCGCTACAGCCCGCAGGTGCGCATTGCGCCGGACTTCGGCATGCCGCGTCAGTTCCATCGCACGCTTGACGATCTCCATGTAGGCCCCGCGGTTGAAGACACAAATGAGCGCGTTCAGCTCCGCGAGCACCCACTGCCTGCCGTCATCGAGATCCGCGAAGATCTCCTTCGCCGCCGTAAAGTGTTGCTCCGCCTCAGCCGAATCGCCGTGGAACATTTTGTGATCGCCAAGGACCAGTTCGCATCGGCCCACCGCCTCGGCGAGCCCGTGTTGCTTCGCCTCGCCGAGCGCCGCTTCCGCGAGGACCGCCGCTTCTTTCCGCTCGTTAAGCGCAAACATCGCCGAAGCCCGCAAGGCGCGCCAAAGCACCCCGTGCTCCGCCCATTCCGCATCCCCGCGGCCCGCCGCGCGGTTCGCTTCCGCCCGGTCGAGCGTCTCCAGCGCTCCCCGGTTGTCCCTCGCCAGCAGTTGCGCCCACACAAGGCAGCTCCACGTCGACGGCGCGCCTGCCTCCGCCCCCACAGCACGCCCCATGGCCTCCGCCGCTGCAGATGGATCAGCGTTGAGGGCGTGCAGACGGAGTTTAGGGATGAGGCGCTTCATAACTATTTTTAGGTATAATACCCTACTTCATTCAGTCGCGACGCACACCTGTCAACCCGCAAAGCCGGAAATCGTCCGCCGAAGAGAAGAATACGCCCGCCCCCCCGCCACACCGCTACTTCCCGCGCAGGCGCGCCGCCGACGTCCGGATGGCCTCGCGGCGGTCATTCGAGAGCCGCCCGAGGTTGCGCAGTTGCATCGCCATGCGTCGGTTGCCGCGCAGTTGCTCTTCGTTGCGGAGGAGGAAATCCCAATACAAGGTCGTGAAGGGGCAGGCGTCGTCACCTGTCGCCTCGGCCGGGTTTTTCGGACATCCGGCGCAGTGGTTGCTCATGCGCTGGATGTATTTGCCCGTCGCGGCGTAGGGTTTGGAGGCCATCAAACCGCCGTCGGCGTATTGTGACATGCCGAGGGTGTTGGGTAGCTCGACCCACTCCACGGCATCGACATACACGGCGAGATACCACTCATGAACGGCGCGGGGACGGACCCCGAGGAGCAGCGCGTAGAGGCCCGTGACCATGAGCCGCTGGATGTGGTGCGCGTAGCCGTGGCGGAGCGTCTGGCCGACGGCCGCGCGCAGGCAGGCGAGGTCGGTCTCGCCCGTCCAGTAGAAGTCCGGCAGATCCGTCTCCGCCCCGAGGGCGTTTTTCTCAATGTATCCCGGCATCTTCCACCAGTAGATGCCCCGCACATACTCCCGCCAGCCGAGGATTTGGCGAATGAACCCCTCGACGGCGTTGAGCGGCGCCGCGCCGTCGGCGTAGGCTTTGTCCGCGGCACGGATGACTTCCATGGGCCGCAGGAGCTTGAGATTGAGCGCCGCCGAAAGGAGCGAGTGGTAGAGAAAAGGCTCGTTCTCCCACATGGCGTCCTGGAAGTCGCCGAAAAGCGGCAGGCGGTCGCGGACAAAAGCGTCAAGGGCCGCCAGCGCGTCACCGCGCGTCACCGGCCAGGCAAAGTCGTCGCACGATCCGGGGTGGTCCGCGTAGCGGCTGTTCACAAGCGAGAGGACGGAGCGGGTGACACCGTCGGGCCGGAAGCGCGGAGGCGCGGGCAGGTCCCCTCCGGGGCCCTCCTTGCCGAAGCTGGCGCGGTTCTCCTTGTCGTAGTTCCAGTCGCCGCCGACAGGCGAGCCGTCTTCCCTAAGCAGCACCCCGTGGCGGCGGCGCATCTCACGGTAGAAATACTCCATGCGGATTTCTTTCCGCCCTTCCGCCCACTCCCGGAAGGACTCCGGCGAACACAGAAAGTGCGTGTCCTCCTCAAGGCGCAGGGGTACATCCAGCTCCCGTGCCAGCTTCTCCAGTCCGCGCAGCACCCTCCACTCACCAGGTCGGGCGACAATGATCTCCTCCGGGCCGAGCGATTCGACGCATGCACGCAGGGCGTCGGAAAAGGAACGCTTGGGAGAGTCCGTCTCCAGAGCCTCATAAACAACCCGGTAGCCCGCACCGCGCAGCGTCTTCGCGAAACGGCGCATGGCGGCGAAAAACACCGCGATGCGCATCTTCGAGGACCACACATACGTCGCCTCACCGTCGGCTTCCGCCATGAAAACCGCGTCGCGGCGCTTGTCCAAGGCCGCGAGCGCCGGACTCTCAAGGTCGAGCTGGTCGCCAAAGACAACGGCGAGACGGCGGGCATTGTTCACAGTTGCCATAGAATGAGCGAACCATCTTCCTTCGACCCGGCCCGCGCAAGCGCGCCCCCCGCAAACGGCGCAAACGGATTGTGGGATTGTGGGGGTGTGAGACAAAAAAGTTCCTTGCGGCGGGTGTAAGCGGTCTGATCGGTGG
>JAFIGH010000027.1 GCA_020831525.1 Opitutales bacterium | reverse complement strand
GGGCGGGGGCGCGTGCCGCCGCGGGGCGGGTGGTTGCACCTTTGTCTGCGGGGGGGGGCGGGGGCGGGGGGGGGGGGCGGCGGGGGCCTTGACTTGACTGGAGCGGGGACGCATGGTGGCGGTTTTTCCACATGAGTGAAGACCTTCCGCATCCCACCGATTTCGAGGGCACCGGCTACCGTTTCGGGATTGTCGCCTCGCGCTTCAACCAACGGCTGGTCGACGACCTGCTGGAGCGCTGCCTGCGCACGCTCGACGAGGCGGGTGTACACGAGGAGGACATCGAGACGGTACGCGTGCCCGGGGCGCACGAGATCCCCTATGTCGCGGCTATGCTGGCGAAGGGCTGGGAGTTTGACGCGGTCATTGCGCTGGGCGTTGTCGTCGGCGGCGACACGAGCCACCACGAAGTGATCGCCGAGAGCACGAGCACGGCCCTGCAGCGCGTGGCCATCGACACCGAGATTCCGGTCATCAACGGCATCATCACGACGCAGACGCGCGAGCAGGCGGAGGCGCGTTGTTCGGGCAAGCACAACCGGGGGCGGGAGTTCGCCCTCGGTGCCCTTGAGATGGCGGAAATCAAACGCAGACTCATCCAGCGTCTCGACGAGATCGAGGCGATGAACGCGGAGTCGAAAAGCGATGATGACGATTGGACGGGGCTTTCCGGCGATGATCCGGGAAAGAACCCTTGGAAGCTTTGAAATGAGCCAGCGACGCGACAACCGGATCGCCGCGATGCAGTATTTGTATCAGTGGTCGATCAACCGCCCCGAAGACCTTCGCGCCGATCTGCGCGATTTCTTCGCCAACAAGGAGCGCCCGCGGGATTACTACCCGTTTGCCGAGGAACTGATTTTCGGTGCGTTGGAAAAAGTCGATGAAGTCGATGCCGTAATCCGTCAGTACACGCAGAACTGGGATTTTCAGCGTGTGGCGCGTATCGACCTCGCTATTCTGCGGCTTGCCATATACGAGATGCTGTTCCGGCGGGACATCCCGCCCGTTGTGTCCATCAACGAGGCGATTGATCTTTCGAAAGAGTATTCCAATCCCGACGCCAAGCGCTTCATCAACGGAATTCTCGACCAGTTCAAACTGACGCTTGACCGTCCGCTGCGGTCGGCGGGAACGCTCTGACGAGGCCATGCGGTCGTTTTTCGCGAAATTCAAGGAGGGTCTGAAGCGCACGACGCCGACCTTTCAGAAGATCTTCGGAAAGGTCGGCGGACTCTTCGGCAGCCGCACGCTCGACGCCGGCTCCATCGACGAACTGGAGGAAGCGCTCTACGGGGCGGACTTCGGGGTGGAGACGGCGGAGGAGATCATCGGCGAAATCCGCGCGGCCTTCAAGGAACGCAAGGAGCTGCGCGGGCTCGAGGCGGCGCAGATCGGGGCGCGGGTGCTCAAAAACGTCCTCGACGGGGCGGAAGGCCAAATTGCATCCTTTGCGCACAAGCCGGAAGTCATCGTTCTCGTCGGCGTCAATGGTAGCGGGAAAACCACGACAGCGGCCAAGCTCGCCAAACTCTACACCGACGCCGGCCACAGCGCCATTGTCGGTGCCTGCGATACCTTCCGCGCGGCGGCCAACGAGCAGATTAAGGTTGGGGGCGCCCGACGGGGCGGGCCGCTTGCCCCCCGCCAGCACGGCGCCGAATCCGCCGCCGGCGCCCACGCGGCCGGCGCCGCCGCGGCGCGCCGCGGCGCGGATGTGCTCCTCCTCGACACGGCGGGCCGCCTGCACAACAAGGAGGGGCTCATGCGCGAGTTGCAGAAGATTCGCCGTGTGCTGCAAAAGCACGAGGCGGAGAGCCCGCACCATGCATGGCTCGTCGTCGACGGGAGCATCGGCAGCAACTCCATCGAACAGGCGCGCGTATTCCACCGCGAGTTTGGGTTGACCGGCGTGATCGTGACCAAGCTCGACGGATCCAGCCGGGGCGGGGCGCTCGTGGGCATTTTCCGCGAGCTGGGACTGCCCGTTTACTTCGTTGGTCTTGGCGAAAAGGTGGAAGACCTCCAGCCGTTCAGCGTGGAGTACTACGCGAACGCCGTCTTCGGCCTCGAAACCAGCGAAGCGGAGGCGCAGGCCCAATGAGCGGCGGCGCGGATGCCGAGTTGCTGCGGGTGGAGCTGGGCGCGCGCGCCTATCCAATTCACTTTGGCCCAATCGAAGGTGGTGCGCTCGCCGCCGATGCGGCGCGGCGCGCGGAGGCGGGACAACGCGACGCGGTCGTCCTCGACGCCGCCGTGGCGGGCGCGCACGGAGAGGTCCTTGAGCGCGTTTTCCGAGGACTTCCCGTGCTGGAAGTTCTCGGCGGCGAGCCTTCAAAGGACTTTGCCACCTTTGAAGCGGTGTGCGATTTTCTCGCCACCGAGCGGGTGGACCGTTCGGGCGCGCTCTACGCCGTCGGCGGGGGCGTGATCGGAGATCTCGCCGGGTTCGCCGCCGCCGCCTACCTTCGCGGGGTCCGGTTGTATCAGGTGCCCACGACGCTGCTTGCCATGGTCGACAGTTCCGTCGGCGGCAAGACGGGTATCAACCTGCGCGCGGGCAAGAACCTTGTCGGTGCCTTTCACCAGCCTTCGGCGGTCTCTATCGACACCGCTTTTCTCCGCTCTTTGCCGGAGCGCGAGTTCCGCGCAGGCATGGCAGAGGTCGTGAAATACGGTATGCTCGGCGACGCCGCGCTCTTCGACGAACTGGAGGCGCTCGGCGGCAGCCTCGGTCCGGAGCATCCCGCCCTCCCTTCCATTATCCGGCGCAACTGCGCCCTCAAGGCGGAGATTGTCCGCGCCGACGAGACGGAGCAGGCTGCTTCGGGCGGGCGCGCCCTCCTCAACCTCGGCCACACCTTCGGGCACGCCATTGAGGCGGTGGCTGGGTACGGCAGCTACCTCCACGGCGAAGCCGTGGCCGTCGGGCTCATGCTCGCGGCGGAGCTTTCGGTTCATTTGGGGCTCATAGAGAACACGTATGCGGAGCGGGTGGAAGCCTTGCTCGGCGCCATCGGCCTGCCTGCCCGGCTGGCCAGGGCGCTCTCCGCCGACGCGCTCCTCGAAGCCATGCGCAGCGACAAAAAGAACCGCGGCGGCCGCCTCACCTTCATCGTGCTCGAAGCACCCGGCCGCGCCGTCACCCGGTCCGGAATCGATGAAGCCGTCATCCGCGACCTCTGGCTCGCCCGCGGCGCACGGTAGGTAGCCCGCGAATTCTTTTTTGGGTCTCTCCGTCTGCGAAGACCGCGTCTTGTCCTTCTCTGTTTCCCTTTTGCCGGTCTGGCACGCAAGAGCCCGCCGACTTGCGCCGACGGGCTCCGCTACTGCTTGCTATGCTATGCTGTGCTTGCTGCCAGGGAAAGTTCAGTTGGCGTCTTTGGACGCGGCTACGTTGGTTTCGTAGAACTCGCGCATGACGGCCATGCGTTCCTGCTGGATGCGCTCTTCGCGGATTTCTTCTTTGGAGCGCTGGCGTTCCTTTTCGGTAAGGGCGCGGCGCATGCGGGTGAGCGCGATGTTCTGCAATTGGCGGACGCGCTCACGGGTGACGTTGAACATGTCGCCTACTTCCTCGAGCGTTTTGGGCGTGTGGCCGTTGAGCCCGAAGCGCAGGCGGATGATCTCCGCTTCGCGCGGGTCTAGCTGGTCGAGCATGCGGTTGAGTTCATTGAGGAGATTCTTGTCCTGCAGGGAGTCAAAGGGCGAAATGCTGTTTTCATCGCCGATGAGGTCGCCGAAATGGGTCGATTCGTCTTCGCCGACGGGCGCATCGAGGCTGGTCGGGCGAACCGATACCGACTTGAGGTGGGCGATTTTGTTGACCGACATTCCAAGAACGTGCGCCAGCTCGTCGTCCGTGGGGGCGCGTCCGAGTTCTTCCTCCAGTTCGTTGGCCGTGCGCCGGATGCGGGCGATTTTGTCGACCATGTGCACGGGGAGGCGGATCGTTTTGCTCTGGTTGGCGAGCGCGCGCTTGATGGATTGCTTGATCCACCATGCGGCGTAGGTGGAAAGCTTGCCGCCCTTCTGCGGGTCAAAGCGCTCGACTGCCTTGATCAGACCGATGTTACCCTCGCTGATGAGGTCGAGGAGAGGCAGGCCGAAATTGGCGTAGTCGTGAGCGATCTTCACCACGAGGCGAAGGTTTGCCTTGATCATTTTCTCCCGCGCCCGGCGGTCGCCGCTCTGGATGAGGGCGGCGAGTTCGACCTCCTCGGACGGCTTGAGAAGAGGCGTTTTGCCGATTTCCTGGAGATAGATCTTGATGGCGCTCTTTTCCGAGGCCGGAAGGTTCCGCACATCCTCTACGGTTTCGTCGAATGACGGCGCGGTTCCGCGGTTCACGCGGATTTCGGTATGGCGGTTTCGTGTGGCGGTGACAGTACTCATAAGGTATCTCTTGCGTTTGATGGTGATGCGGAACCGTTCGTTCAGTTTCGGTTGGAGACTACGAAAGTGGGACGGCAGCGGGCGACAGAAGATGGGCCGGGCTCTTTGCGGACAGGTTGGACGGTTCTCCGGAGCGGTGGGCGGTATTCGCGGGCAATATCTTCTTGCCCGCCGCTTCGGTGAACGTGCCACCGGTCGGGACATTCCGCGGGATGTTCGGGTTTTGACGGCTTGCGCTTTGCACGCCGTCTAAGAGCGGCCCGGAATTAGAATTATTCCAATTATTGGGGAAAAACCGCTTTCGTCTATCGGCTGATGCCAGCACCCTGCGCGCCGCGCAGGCGGATTCCCTTAGTGTTCGGGCAGGCCGGTCCTCAGCCGGGAAGGCCGTGGGCGGGCATCGCCTCCGCGAGGGCGACGGCCTTGAACATGGCGCGCGCTTTGTTGACGGTCTCCAGATATTCGCTGGCGGGCACGGAGTCGGCCACGAGACCCGCCCCGCTCTGTATGTAGATGCGCCCGTCCTTGAGGAGAGCGGTGCGGATGGCGATGCAACTGTCGACGTTGCCGTCGTAGCTGAAATAGCAGAGCGCTCCGGCGTAGGGGCCGCGCAGTTCGCGCTCCTGTTCGGCGATAATCTGCATGGCGCGGATTTTGGGCGCGCCGCTCACGGTGCCGGCGGGAAAGGTGGCGCGCATGAGGTCGTAGGCGCTGCGGTCCGGGTCGATGCGTCCCTCCACCTGGGAGACGATGTGCATGACATGGGAGTAGCGCTCGACGATCATGTATTCGGGCACCGTGACGCTGCCGTAGCGGCAGACGCGGCCGAGGTCGTTGCGCGCGAGATCGACGAGCATGAGGTGTTCGGCGCGTTCTTTTTCGTCGGCGAGAAGATCCTTTTCGTGGGCGAGATCCTCTGCCGCGGTGGCGCCACGGGGGCGGGTGCCGGCGATGGGCCGCATCTCCGCGAGTCCGTCGGTGAGCCGCACATGGACCTCGGGCGAGGCACCGACGAGGGCAAAAGACCCCGGATCGTAGAGAAACATGTAGGGCGAGGGATTGACGACGCGCAGCGCACGGTAGAGGTCGAGCGGGGAGCGCGCGAAGTCCTTTTCGAAGCGTTGGCTGCCCACGACCTGGATGACATCGCCGGCGCGGATGTACTCTTTGCAGCGGTCCACCATGCCTTCGAAGTCGGGTTGAGTGAAATTCCCGCCCGGCGGATCGATGGGCGGCGCGTTATCGACGGGGATGGTGGGAACCTCGCGCCCCTTCGCGAGGGTGGCGGAGAGACCGCGGAGGGCGTCGAGGGCGGTTTCGTAGGCTTCGTCCGCTTTCGCCGGGTCGTCGACGCGGGCGTTGACGAGGAGGCGGAGGGTCTGGCGGGCGCGGTCAAAAATGACGAGCGTGTCGGAGATGACAAAGTGGAGGGTGGGCATGCCGAGGACATCACGTTCCGCGAGGGGGACGGTGGGCTCGACGCAGTGGATGTAGTCGTAGCCCAGAAAGCCGACGGCACCGCCGATAAAACGGGGCATGTCGGGCAGGTGCACGGGGCGGAAGGGCGCCATCTCGCGTTCCACGAGGGTGAGCGGATCGGGTGGGGTGGGGAGGGTTTCGCGGCTGCCGTCGCGCCGTGTGATCGTTGTCTCGCCTCCGGTGCGCGCTTCGATGGTAACGCGCGGGTTGCAGCCGATGAAGGAGTAGCGGTTTACTTTGGCGCCGCCCTCGATGGATTCAAGGAGGAAGGCCGGACCCGACGCCTTGAGCTTGGAGTAGACGGAGACAGGCGTCTCGAAATCGGCCATGAGGTCGGTCGTCACGGGGATGAGGTTCCCTTCGCGGGCGAGAGCGCGGAACGCTTCTTTGGACGGCGAAAATCGCATTGGCGGGAGCGTGCGCATCGCCTGCGGGCGCGCAACGCCAAAACTTGCGCCGCCGCCCCGCTTTTTTTCTCGCCACGGGCGGGACGCGGCAGGCAGTCTCCCCGGTTTTCATCCATTCAATCCAGCACCATGTCCGGACGATCCCAACCCTTCTACGGCAAGCGCCGTGCCAAGACCAAGCAGCCCGGCGCCAAGCCGAATGCCCGCCGCCAGCGGGAACTCGCGAAGCGCCGCAAGAAACACCTCTCCAGCGGTCTCCACGCGCGGCGCGAGGAGCGCAAAGCGCAGTCCGCCGAGGTGTAGGCCTGCTTCCCGTGGCGCTCGGATAAGCTCGCCACTGCCGCGCGACCCGCTTCTCAACCGTAGCTGAGGAGGTTGTCCGTGAGGTTCAGATCGGAGCGCAGCGGACGGATGGGTTTAATGCCTTCGCGCTGCAGGATGTCGTGATAGGCCTTGACGGCTTCCTTGGGGCTGAGCTGGCCGTCGACGATGCGGCGCAGCATTTCAATAAAGGCGAGGGGATGCTCCGACAGGTTGATTTTGCGCCCGTAGAGGGCCACGCGCGCGCCGTATTTTTTCGCGTCGTGAATGAGCTGGAAGGCATCGAGGGTTGTGCCCGCGCCGCCACCGAGGATGCCGATGATCAACTGCGGGTCGTAGGCCGCCAGCTCTTCGAGCGGCCCCGGGCCGTTGTAAGGGATTTTGAGGAAGACCGGACGGCCCCGCGAGGTGATGCCGGCGAGGGTGCGGATAATGTGGTCATTGAGAAATCCGCCGACTTTGCGCCGGTCGAAACCGGGATCCACGTTCGGGTTGAAGCACTCGAGGAAGTGGCGGAAGCCCTTGCACTCGGCCTCGATGCGGAAGTCATGGTATTCCTGCAGGATCTTCCAGTCGGCGTCGAGGTCGTTGGAAAAGGTCACAGAGTAGAGCCCGAGGTCCGCGCCGATCACCGGTTGCGAGTGGTCGTCGGTGATGCGTCCGTATTTGATGTGGTCGAGGGTTGCGCTGCGGAAGGGACGCGAGGGCAGGCGGGTGTAGCGCCCGCCGCGCACGATCCAGATGTCCGAGGTGTCGTTGGCGCGGGCCGCCGGGGTTATGGGCGAATCCTCGAAGATGCGTTCCTCGATGGCCATTTTTTCGAGGTTTGAAGCCGAGAGGAGAACGATGTCCACGATGCCTTGGGCAACGACGTCGCGAATCTGGCGGCGGTAGTCTTCGAGGGTCTTGTAGCACCCCTCCGATTTGTCATAGCCGTGTGGGCAGGCGTCGCGTTGGGGGCCCGGCGCGGCGATGCCGAAGCCCATGTCGGCGTCCTTGGCGTCGGCGATAATGAACTCGCTGCAGCCGTGCGGGTCGGCGTGGATGGCCGCCAGTTTGCGGTCAAGTGACTTTTCCATGTTGGTTCGGTTCGTTTATCCGCGTTTTGCGCGGCAGGGTGAGGGCGGGGGGACTGGAATGCCGTGAGACTTTGCGCCCAATCGGCAGATGCGCCGTCCGGATCAGTTTTCGCTCACGAGGCGAACGGTCGCGGGTTCGTCTTCCTCGATGCCCGGAAAGCGCCCGATGTCGGGGTCGACGAAGAAGTTGTCGTGCAAGTCGTCGTTGGCCGTAGACACCTCGCCAATCACGCAAGTGTCCGTTTCCGCCCAGAAGGCGTGGTAGACGCCCGGCTCGAGGGTGACACGCTCGCCCGCTTCAAGGCGCAGGATCTCTCCCGACGCGACCTCCGCGGCCTCGCCGTTGCGTTTCATGGTAAAGCGCGCGCCCTTCTCCGTCTTCTCCGGGTGGCCCGCCCAGACTTCGCAGGCCAGTTTGCCCGCGCGGCAGATGATGTCCTCCTTCTTCTTTTTGTGGCAGTGCATCGGGGTGACCTGATCCCGGCACGAGAGCATTAGCTTTTCGCAATACTCCGGTTCTTCCGCGAGATTGACGAGGACGAGACCGCTCTTCTCGAAGCGGCCGAGACCGAGATCGGTAACGTCCCAGCGGGGATTCGGCGGAAGCGCCCAGCCGTGCCGGGCGAAAGTTTCTTGGGCGAGGTGGATAGCCGCGTTGATTTCCGAGCGTTTCATGCGTTCTGTGAGGGGATGGATACGGGGAAAAACAAACCGTGCGAAAGCGCTCCGCCAAGGTCAAGCCGCGAGCCAATCATCGTCTTCAACCGCGAAACCGGCCAATACGAGACGGAAGTCGTCTACGGCGAGGGATGGCTGCGATGGGCCTACGGTGCCGCGCCGGGGCGGCTCTCCGTGTGGGCCATTGCCAAGCGGGCGTGGTTTTCCCGTTGGTACGGACTGCGTATGTCCACCCTGCGGTCGCGCGAGCGGATCGCGCCGTTTATCGAGCGCTACGGCGTCGACGCCGCCGAATTCGCCAAGTCGCCCGGTGAATATAGCAGCTTCAATGACTTTTTCACCCGTTCCCTCAAGCCGGAGTGCCGACCCGTCGATCCGAATCCCCGCGCGTTCGTCTTTCCCGCCGACGCCCGCCACCTCGGGTTTCAGGATATTGCTGCCGCCGACGGGGTCTACGCGAAGGGGCAGCGCCTCGACATCGCCGCCCTCTTGGGCGCGGTCTCTGGCGAAGCGCCGGGCCGGGCCGCTGTGGTTATCTCGCGGCTGTGCCCCGTTGACTACCACCGCTTTCACTTTGCCGCGGGCGGGTTCACCGGAGAGGCGCGTTTCATCTCCGGTGACCTCTTCAGTGTCAGCCCCATCGCGCTGCGCCGCAGCCTCGACTACCTCCTCGACAACAAGCGGGTTGTCACCGAAATCGAGCACCCCGTACTCGGACGGCACTGGCAGGTCGAAATCGGCGCGACCAACGTCGGGAGCATCGTGCAGACCTACAAACCCGGCGGCGATGCCTCGAAAGGCGCGGAAAAAGGATACTTCGCCTTCGGCGGTTCCTGTGTTGTCACCGTCCTCCCCGCTGAGCGCGTTGCCCTCGCCGCCGACCTCCTCCGGCACTCCGCCGAAGGCAACGAACTCTACGCCCGCATGGGCACCCCCATGGCTGCGCTTCTACCCTGAACGCCGCCTGCGCCCGCTGCCGGAGCCCTGTTGGAAGATTCTTCGATGGAGCAAACCCGCGCACCGTAATCGGAAAACCGTGGCGTCCGCGCTTTGTCGGGCCTGCGGCGGAAAAGTCCGGCGGACCGGGAAAACTCCTGCCGCCATAACGTGCGCCCAAGCCCGCCCGCCTCGGATGTCACCCGCGCGGATCCTCGACGGCACGGTATCGCGCACGCGAGCGCGCCACCGCGAGGTCAGCGTTGTCCAGCAGTTCGACGGGCCGGCTCGGTGGAGGACGGTTCAGCTTTGCAAGAACGCGTGCGCCTCCGCCGCGCTCTAGCCAGTCCTGCGATCCCAGCGCCCGCCCTTCCGTGAAATACCGCACACGCAGACGCAGCAGCTCGTGCGGCTGCAGCTCGCCGCCGTTCTTCACCGCTTCTATCAGCGCCGCTGGGTCAATGCGCGTTCCCATGCCGTCACCTTTCGCCGCCGCTCCCTTCCCGAGCATCAGCAGTCGGTAGCACGCGAGCGCTTCTTTTGTGTCCTTCGCCGCCGGAAAACAGGCACAGAGCGCGCGGCAAAGCTCTTCGTTTCCCGCGAGCGCCTCCGTGTAGCCGCACCAGCGGTAGTTCTCCGGCAGGTCCGCCAAACCGGCGCGCACCGCGTTCAGGTCGATGTAGGCCGCGATCAGGCCGACAAGCCACGGCGTGTCCTGTACCAGCACGCTGCCGAAACGCTCCGCCCACAGCGTGCCCGCCGTCTCGTGCGCACGGTTGAACCAGCGCGTGTAGCGCTGGCGCAGCGTTCGCATGAACTCCGAGATGTCGCCCATGCGTCGACGCAACCGCGCGCGCAGCCGCTCCCCCGTCTCCGGCGGACCTTTTTCGAGGGCGTGCGCCAACTCATCGGCATTGATCCCGCTCCACTGCGCGCGGGCCTCTCCGTAGAGGGCGCGGTAGCGCCGCACGAGGGTGGCGTCGGCGCACATCCGCGCCGCCGGATCGATGCGCACGAGGATGTGGAAATGTGTCTCCAGCACACAGTAAGTGATCACCTCTACTCCGCTGAACTCCGCCGCTCGCCGTAGCGCCGCGACCCACACCTCCCGCTGCGTATCTGCCAGCAACCGCCGCTTCTGAATAACCCGCGAGGTCACATGATACACCGCCGGACCGTCTTCATTCTTGATACGAATTTCGCCCATGATTGGGGCACCATGGAATTCTCGGAGGCGCAACACAAGCATTATTTTCTTCAAGAAATTAGATTTACCGGTATCGTTGGTTTGAGAATTTGTGTGGCATCTCCCGGCGCGGCTCTTTCTGCATGCGGTCGGGGGGATTATGTTACCGCCGGGACGAGGACGAGTCCGGGGGGGAGGGATTCGCTGTAGAGTTCGGCACGTTCCTCCTGCGGGAGGAGGATGTAATCGCGCAGCGGGGCGAGGCGGGTTTCGGGGATGCCCGCTTTGGCGAGGCGGGCGATGACTGCGCGGGATACCTTCGGCGGAAGGTTGAGGGCGGGATCGCGCACTTTGCGGGCGGCCCGGAGAAAAACCGTGGGCAGGTCCCGCAGCTCCGGGCGGGCGTTGTCGAAGGGGGGAAGCGCTGCAAAGGCGGCGCGGACGGTGTCCGGGGGAGTGACGTAGGCGTCCGGGGCATGGAAGGGCGCGCGGTTGAGGAGGCGTCCGACGGTATCGACGGCGGCGGCGACGTTTTTTGTGGTTCCGTCGCGGGCGGCGCGGGCGATGAAGGCGGTGCAGCGCTCCGCGAGGGCGGTCTTCCGGTCGGGCGGGATGCGTTCCAGCGCGCCGGCGAGACGGATGTGTTCTTCGGAGGCCGCAGCTGGTTCCATGGCGGCGGGTTCGATGGCACGGAGGAGGGCGGATTGCCGGTCCGGGGGCAATCCGGCGGCAAGGCGCCGCCAAAGGATGAGCACCTGCAAGCGGACGCGCTTGGAGGTGAGGGCGGAGGGATTGCCGAAACCCTCCCAGAGGGCATCGAGGCGTTCCGGGTCGCGGGGGTCTCCGAATCCGGGGCGCAGAAAAAATCCGGTGAGGTGGAGCCATGTTTCGAGATGCGCGGGGTCGACATCTGGAACCGGCGGGGAGGCGAGAAGGGTGTCGGCGAGGAGGCGGATGGCGGGCAGCGGCCAGTCGCGGGGCGGGGTGCCCATGGCGGCGGAGATGCGCTTGAGAACGCGTGCGGGCGTGATCTGATCGCGTGGAGCGCGGGCCCGCTCGAATGCGCGCAGCATGGTGTCACGCGCTTGCGCCCACGCGGCGTCTTCGGCGGATTCACGCGGAGACGGGATCTGTGCATCGTCGACCGCATTGCGCGTCGGCGCGGGAGCCTCTTCGGTCGCACGCAGGTTGAATTCGAGCGGCCAGCGCTCGTGGACGGATGCGTCGTCGGCGACAACCTCGACCCGGAGCAGCCCCAGTTCGTTGATGCGGGATTCGAGGTGGACACAGACGGTTTCGCCGGACCCTGCGTCGGCGAGGCGGATTTCACTCTCCAGGGCAGGCAGGCGGACCCATCCGGCGTCATCCTCAACCCTGCTTTCCACGGCTTCGCCGGGCCGGGCGGTGTGGCGGTGGCTCTGCAGGGCTTGGAAGCGCACGGGGCGGTTGACGCGTACGCGGAGGCCCGGAAGCCGTAATGTGACGGTTTCGTCCGGGGGCGTTCCGCGCGGGAGAAGGCACACGCGCCGTGTTCCGTCTGCCTTGCCTTTTCCTTCGATTTCGAGAAAGACGGCGTGCCCCGCCCCCGCGGCGATGCGAGCGGCGACCGGTCCAAAGAGGACGCGGCCGTAGTGCGCCGCACCGCGCGCGACGGCGAGGCCTGGCTCGGGGTTGTCGAGGACGGTAGGGCGGCGTCCCTCTTGCCACCGGGCGATCTGTTCGAGCAGCCGTTGCCGGATGAGCGGGGAGGCGAGGCTGCCCCCGTTGAAGAGGACGGCGTCGACCGGCGGCTGCCCGCGGAGGAACTCGGCAAGGTAGCGGGTGACGGCGAAGTCGGAGGCATACGGCAGGCCCCATTCGCGCAGGGCGCTGCGGTCGCGTTCGGCCACGGCGTCGCCCGCGACGAGCGGAAAGAAACCTTCGAGCAGGATCTCGCGGAGCTGCGCGCCGGGGATTTCGGCGGAGAGGGTGCCTGCGAGCAGACCCGAGCCCGTTCCCGGCACAGAGACGCGGAGTGCGCCGTCTGCCGCGTCGGCGTGGTTTCCTCCGAGGGACTTTTCTTTGAGGTCGCGGGCGCGGGCGACGAGGTGGTCCCATGAAGTGCCGCCGAGGCTGCCGCCGTCCGGGGCGAGGACGCTCTCGAGGACATGCGCGGCGGCGAGGTCGATGTTGTCGCCGCCGAGAAGGATGTGCTCGCTGACGGCGACGCGTTCGAGGGCCGGATTGCCGGTTTGGCTACGCTCGTCCTGCGCGCGGAAGAGGCTGAAGTCCGAAGTGCCGCCGCCGACATCGACGACGAGCACGTGCCGGACCCCGTTGGGCAGGGCGGGGGCGTTCCCAGCGCCCCCCGCGCGCGCTTCAAGGTAGCGGTAGAAGGCGGCCTGCGGCTCTTCGAGCAGGCGGGTGGCGGTGGGGAATCCGGCGCGGACGGCGGCGTCGAGGGTGGCGCGCTGGGCAGCGGCGGTGAAGGAGGCGGGGACGGTGACGGTGACGGACTGGTCGGCAAAGCGGGGCGAGGCGGGGTGGTCCGCATACGCCGCCTCCCATGCCGCGCGCAGGTGGGCAAGGAGAGCGGCGGCGGCGTCGACCGGCGAAATCCGAACTTCCGCCGGAAGATCGGGCGAATCCGCGGGCAGGATCCGGTCGCCGGGAGCGACGGCGGGATTGGCGAGCCATGACTTGGAGGAGTGGACGACGCGCCCCGGCGCCTCCGCCGCCCGGCGGTGCGCGATCCGGCCGGCAATCCACCTTCCGGCATCCGGGGCGGCGGCCCGTCCGGGCAGGCGGGCGCGCTCCGCCTCCGTCGGCAGGTAGAGAACGGAGGGCAGCACGGTGTCGCGGATGACCGTGTCGAGGGAGTCGAGCTGCGGCACGGCGACCACCGCGGACGGCGTCCCGCTCCCGTCGAGCGGCACGCAGGCGAGGGCGCAATGCGTCGTGCCGAGGTCAATGCCGACGCTGAATGCGGGGCGCGCGGACATGCCTCACTCCATGCGCACCTGAAACTCCACCTTCCAACGACGGTCGGAGGCGGTGTGCTTCATCCACAGCTCGAGGTTGCCCAGTTCGGTGACGACCGGATTCAAATGCACGGGGATCGGCTGCCCGTCGGGAAATTCTTCCATGGGCGGGAGGGTGATTTCGAGGCGGTCGCTCTCGTCGAGGGTCTTTTCGGCGTTTGGGACGAGGGCGCCGGGTTCGTCGCCGCCGCGGATTTCGGAGGAAAAGAAGCGGAAGACGGCGGGACGGCCCGTGACGAGACCGAAGGTTTTGCCGTCGATGAGGTGTTCGGTGCCTTCCTCCATCCCCTGCGGGACGACGCACAGGGCGCGCACGGGCGGCTTGAAGCCGGGCACGGCGGGGCGCGACGACTCCAGCCCGATATAGTAGGAGCGCGCTGTGCCCGCTTTGATGCGCAGGCCTGCGCCCGTGACCCGGTTGCGTGCATAGACGGCGGCCCCCTTGGCGACGGCGAGGTCCGGTTGAAAACCCTCCAGCTCGCGCGGTGCCGTACCCCCGCTCCATCCGGCGAGCAGTTCAAGGACGCGGCGGCGCAGGGGCGCGGCCTTGAATACCCCGCCGTTGAAGAGCACGGCGGTGGGCCGCAGGAACGGTCCCTCCAGTGCTTCCGGTCGCCTGCCCACGAGGCCGGAGAGCGCCTCGCTGCCGCGCACGTTGGCGAGGCTGCGGGTGAGGAAGCGCGCGAGGTGTTTGCTCACGACTGCGTCCGCCGCGTAAGGGAGTCCGAATTCGCGCAGGGCCGCGCCGCCGTCTTCGGTGGGCATGTCGTCCGCGGCGGTGCGCGCGAAAAAGCCTTCGAGGACGACCGCCTCCAGCTCGGCGCGGCTCAGCCGGGTGGAGAGCGTGCCCGCGAGGAGGCCCGAACCGCGCGAGGGCACGGCCACCGGCGCTTCCGCGAGGCTCTCGTCGGTGAAGAGGGCCACTTTGGCCAGCCCGGCGGCATGTGTGAGGGCGAGAAACTGCCAATCGTCGAGGGCATGGCCTTCCTCCTCCAATTTGGCCTGGAGCGTGTAGGCGAGGGCGAGGTCCATGTTGTCGCCGCCGAGGAGGATGTGTTCGCCCACGCTGATGCGCTCGAGGGCGAGGTTGCCGTCCTCCTCCGCGACAGCGATAAGACTGAAATCCGCCGTGCCCCCGCCCACGTCGCAGACGAGGACGATGTCGCCCGCCCCGACTTGCGAGCGCCACCCCGGCCCCGCCTGCTCCGCCCATGCGTAGAAGGCCGCCTGCGGTTCCTCGAGGAGAACGACGTCTCGGAATCCGGCGGCCTCCGCCGCCTCTGCCGTGAGCCGCCGCGCCACTTCATCGAACGAGGCCGGCACCGTCACGACGACCTGCGCGGCGGCCGGATCCCGTTCCCGGCCCTCGAGCGCTTCGGCGTGGAGCGCGCCCTCGCGCAGGTGCTCAAGGCAGCGCCGCGCGCACTCCGCCGCGGAGAGCTTGCCTTCCGTGATGTCCGATCCCCACGGAAGGACGGGCGAGCGGGGATCCACATGCGGGTTGGAAAGCCACGACTTCGCCGAGGTCACGAGCCGGTCCGGCACCACCGCGCCGTGGCTGCGCGCGAACGCTCCCACGACCGTCCCCGTCCCGCCCCCGCCGTCCCGCTCCCACGGCAGGCGCAGGCTCTCCGACGCGAATTCGCCCGTCCGCGGAATATACAGTGCGGAGGGCAGAGTGTCGCGTTCGCCGACCTGCCCGGGGGCGAGGATTTGCGTCACGCCGCTCACGCGGGATTCCCCCGCCGCGAGATCCTCCAGCGCCACCGCGCTGTTGCTCGTGCCCAAGTCGATTCCCAGAGTAAATGTTTTTTCCATAGTATGGCCTCTCCTGAAGCACGAACCGCGCGCACTCACTGCCCCGTCGGCCCGCGACTTCCCAAACCGGCCATACAAAGCGCCTTTCCCGAGGCCTCTCAATCCCATTTGCGTGAATTCGTGAAATCCGGGATGGACACGGCGGTCTCTTCCCTGCGAGCGTTTGCGTCATGGCCTACCAGCTAACCGGAACCGTCAAAGCCGTCTTCGACACCCGCACCTTCGCCAGCGGCTTCTCCAAGCGCGAATTCGTCGTCACCAGCGAGGACAAGTTCCCGCAGGACGTCGCTTTCGAGTGCCTCAAGGAGAAAGCTGCCCTCCTCGACAGCGTCGCCGAGGGCCAGCGCGTCACCGTCCATTTCGACATCAACGGGCGCGAATACAACGGGCGCTACTTCGTCAACCTCGCCGCATGGCGAATCGACGCTGCCGGGGCCGACGGTGCGGCCGCCCCCGTCGACGCTGTCGAGGACACGACGGACTACTCCGAGCCCGACGGCGAACCGCCTTTTTGACGATTGTCGCATTTTTGCCCGAAATCGGCGCGAATCAGTATAGATGCACGCCCCGTCTTCAACTATTCTCCTCCATGTGTTGGCTCATTTCCCCAGACACCAGAACCCCCCGCTGATGCATTCCGGTCCTGATTCCCCGTTTTTCGCCGGATTCCGTCAGGTTTTGTTGAATTTACGGAAAGCGGTCCGCACCGGCGGCGGATAGGGCGAAAAAAAGCCTTGCACCCGCCGACGCAAACTCTACGGTTGATCCCACGGTCGTCGTAGTCTCCACAAACAATCATCGCTTAAAACACTTACCTTAACAACCAATGAATATGAGATCCCTAAAACCCGCCCTCCTCGGAAGCCTTCTCGCCTCCGTGGCCCTCCCCCTCCACGCAACCTCCGTCTACACCGACCCCGTCGGGGCGGTGGTATCCGAACTCGAACCCGGTCTCCATGTTGTTTCCGGACTTTTCGTTAAGGAGAAGCAGTTTCAAGGTGCTCTCTCCGGAATCAACGGAGTGACGCTTTCCGTTTCCAACGGGGATCTTTCCGCTTATGGCGGGGGTGACTACTTCGTCGAGGTTGTCTCGGGTGATCTGGAAGGGCTTATGATGGACATTGTTTCTTCCACTGCCGACTCGATTACCGTTGAATCACGTTTTTCGAGCCTGCTCGGCGATATCGACTCGGGAGATTCAATTGCGATTCGGCAGCACCAGACGCTTGAAGATCTCTTTGCTTCAGCTGATTTCGGTTCCGCTGCTTCAGCGGTTGCAATATTCTACGACGTCGAGGGTAATGAGACACAGCTTGTGAATAATTCTCCGTCCGGTGATTGGGCCGATGCTTTTTCTGGTGTCCCTGCCAATCCAGTAGTTCGTCCGGGAATGGGTTTTGCGCTTTTCTTGGGTGAAGCCTCTTCAATGACTAGTGTTGGTTCGGTGAAAGTAGGTCGTTCTCTAGTCGAGCTGAATGGTGACTTCGCTCCGAATATTGTCGGTACATTGAATCCTGCCTCGGGTCTCACTCTTGCTTCATCCAATCTTTCGGAAGCGATTACCGCAGATCAGGATGTAGTTGTGTTTCTCGGTGTCGACGGTTCAGAGACTCAGGTGGTCTATTCTTCCGCGAGCGGAAATTTCATTGATGCGATTACAAGTGAGAACCTGGACTCATCAGAAATCGGGCCTGGTTCTGGAGTTTTTGTTTTCTCCGGTGACTCAATTTACTGGGACGTTCCCGCAGCTTACTGAGAGTTAACATCACAAAGAAACCCTGCCTTAAATACATATTAAAATACAGACATGAAAACGAAATTGATTACATCCTGCCTCGCCGCTTCAGTCCTTTGTGCTGTAGCCGGAGCCCAATCCTTCACTCAGGGAATCCGGCTTGACGATACACAATCGTGGATCCGACCCGGGCAAGCCGAGACAGACAGCTTTTACTTTCACGCTGTTCTCGGACCGTCGTTTGACGACGCGTTAGCTCTTCGAGGTGATGCACCGCTCTCGGGCGCAGGTGCTTTCGAACTGCTGACCTCCGTAGCCGCTTCCGACAGTTTTCGGGTCTTGCTTTCGCAAGAGTTTACTTTCGGCGACGGAGCCGACTCCAGCCGGTTTTTTGCCGAAGCGAGTGTCTCTCATTCGGATGAGGACGCAGGACGCTTGGTTTGGGGTTTGGTTACAACCTCACCTCTGGACCAGTTAACGACAAATGACCACGCAGCACTTTGGGGCCAGTCGGGTATGAACCTTGTCACAAATCCGGCTGCGATCGTAAAGCCAGTACGGGTGATCACCGGCAATGTTGAAGTTGATCGTATTATCATCGGACAGTCCGGCAGTGTTGGCCTCGTCGCCATCCCCGAGCCCCGCGTTTACGCGGCACTGTTCGGCCTCTTTGCCCTCGGCTTTGTTGTGTGGCGCCGCCGCAACCGCTGAGTGTTCAAGGTAAGTTGTTTTTCTTTCGAGCCCCGTGGACGCGCGTCCACGGGGCTTCTTTTCTGTACAGTCGGGGGCTTTACCGGGACGCGGAGGCAAGTGTCAGGATACGCTGCTGGCTGTGTCGGCACGAAATCGTCGGGATGATCGTACATGGCGGCTTGTCGGGAGGGGCAGAAGGTGGTTTGTTTGGGGCGAGATGTTATTGGACAGGGCGCAAGAGATCGCACCGGAAGTGCTCGCCGAGGTGCGCGGGGCGTTTCCGATCCTAGGGCAGAAGATCGGCGACCACCCGTTGGTCTATCTCGACAACTCGGCGACGACGCAGAAGCCGGATGCCGTGATCGACGCGGTGACGCGCTACTACCGTGAGGACAACGCCAACATCCACCGCGGCGTGCATGCCCTGAGCCAGCGGGCGACCTCGGCCTACGAGGACGCGCGGGCGGTGGTGGCGCGCTTTATCGGTGCGCCCGGTCCAGAGCAAATCGTCTTCACCCGCGGCACGACGGAGGCGATCAATCTCGTGGCGTGGTCGTTCGCCCGCCCGCGCCTGAAGAAGGGCGATGTGATCCTCCTCACGGAGATGGAACACCATGCCAACATTGTGCCGTGGCAGCTCGTCGCGGAAGCGACCGGCGCACGGGTGGTGCCCGCCCCGGTGACGGACTCCGGCGAGGTGGATCTGGAGGCCTTCCGCTCCCTGCTGGAGCACGAGCCGGTGGCGCTGGCAGCGTTTGTCTATATCTCCAACAGCCTCGGGACGGTGAATCCGGTGGAGACGATGCTCGCGGCGGCCCGTGCGGCGGGCGTTCCGACCCTCGTCGACGCGGCGCAGGCGGTGTCGCAGCGGCCTATCGACGTGGTTGCGCTGGACTGTGATTTCCTCGCCTTCAGCGGGCACAAGTTGTTCGGCCCCACGGGTATCGGTGTCCTCTACGGCAAGCGAAAACACTTGGAGGCAATGCCGCCCTACCAAGGCGGGGGCGACATGATCGCGAATGTGAGCTTTGCGGGCACGACCTTCAAGGGACCGCCCGAGCGCTTTGAGGCGGGAACGCCCAATATCGCCGGCGTTGTCGGCCTCGGCGCGGCGGTGGAATGGTTTGCGGAGCAGCCGCGCGAGCGGCTGTGGGCGCACGAGGACGCATTGGTCCGGCGCGCGACCGAGGGGCTCTCCGAAATCGACGGCGTGCGCATCGTCGGCACGGCGAAGGACAAGGCAAGTGTCGTTTCCTTTCTTCTCGCGGAGGCCCATCCGCACGACATCGGCACGTTTCTCGACGCCGAGGGCATTGCCATCCGGGCCGGACACCATTGCTGCCAGCCCCTGATGACGCGCTACGGCATCCCCGGCACGGCGCGCGCCAGCTTCTCCATCTACAATACCATGGAGGAAGCCGACCGTTTTGTGAAGGCGGTCGCCCGCGTGGCCCGGTTTTTCTCCTGAGCGGCTTAATGGACGACCTGCACGAGTTGTATCAGGAGGTGATCCTTGAGCATCACAAGCGTCCGCGCAATTTCCGGGCGCTCCCGCAGTCGACCCACCGCGCCGCCGGGCATAACCCTCTTTGCGGGGACGAGGTCGAGGTCTACCTCACGGTGCGGGACGGGCGGATCGCCGAAGTGACTTTCCAAGGGCAGGGCTGCGCGATTTCGCGCGCCTCCGCCTCGCTCATGACAGAGGCGCTCACGGGCAAGCGCATCGACGAGGCCCGCAAGGTATTCGCCGGCGTGAAAGACGCCCTCACCGGCAATGCCCCGGAGGCGGGCATGGACGAGATCGGCGAGCTGGCCGCCCTCCAGGGGGTCCGTCGTTTTCCCGCCCGCATCAAGTGCGCGACTTTGCCGTGGCACGCCTTCGAGGCCGCTGTCGCGGGTACCAAGCGGGTGTCCACGGAGGCCTGAAACATGGCCCATGCAGCTTTTTGCGCTCCGGGCTTTCGATGGGGTGCGCTTTTGGCGGAACCCGCATCCTGCCGGGCGGTCAGGCGTCCGCCCGGCGGAAGACGAGGGTGACGTTGCTGCCGCCGAAGCCGCTGCTGTTGGAGAGGGCATATTCGCCCCCGAGGGCGAGGGGAGCGGTGGGAAGGTGAAGCTTTGCGCAGCCGGGGTCGGGTTCGCGGAGGTGCGCCTGGGGCGGGATGAAGCTGTCTTCGAGGCAAAGGCATGTGACGGCGGCTTCGAGGGCGCCGGCCATGGAAAGGGCGTGTCCGGTGAGGGCTTTGGTGCTGCTCACGGGGACGTCCGGATGGTCGGCGAAGACGCGGGCGAGGGCGCGGGTTTCGGAGAGATCGCCGACGGGGGTGGAGGTGGCGTGGGCGTTGATGTAGGCGATGTCGCGCGGGGCGAGAGCGGCATCGGCAAGGGCGTTTTCCATGGCGCGGGCGAGGCCGTCGCCGTCTTCACGGGAAATGGCGATGTTGTGGCCGTCGGAGGCTTGCCCCCAGCCGCGTGCGAGGGCGCGAAGGCGGGCACTGCGCGAGTGGGCGAGGGCGGTGCTCTCGAGGATGAGGGTGACGGCGCCGCCGGTGCCGACAAATCCGTCGCGGCGGCGGTCGAACGGGCAGGAGGCATCGGGGCCGGCGGAAGGGCTGAGCGCTCGCATGGCGGCGAAGGGCACGAGGGTCTCGGCGTTGACCTCTTCGGCACCGACGACGATCATGCGTTCCTGACGCCCGGAGCGGATCTCCTCCATGGCGTAGGCGACGGCATGGCTGGAGGAGGCGCAGGCGGAGACGACACCCATGTTGGCGCCTTTGATTTTGAAGTAGGCACCGAGATTGAAGTTGAGCGTCCCGGAGATGGAACTGACGACGCCGAGCGGGTGGCCGCGCGCGCCGCTGGAGGCGTCGATCTGCGAAAGGTGTCGGCGCATGAGCATGGGAGAGCCGGCGGAGGCGCAGAAGAGGCCGGTGCGCGGCGAGGAGATCTCCGACTCGGCGAGACCGGCGTCTTCGAGGGCCTGGAGGGTGGCACAGAGCGCGTAGATGCCGTGCGGCGGGAGGGAGCGGAGGGCGTCGCGGCGGAGGGTGTATTGCCCGGGATACTTCCAGAGGGGCCATGCATGGCTGGAAACGTCGAACTCCGGGACCGTGCCGGCGACCTTCACGGGATTGTCTTCCGCGCCGGGAAACCAGTCGACCGGGCGTATGCCGGAGCGGGAGTGCCGGAGGCTGTGGAGGACGCTGGCGCCGTCACAGCCGATGCTTGTGACCCATCCGAGGCCGGTAACAGCAACCTCTCTCTGCATGGCACTCAACCCGCCAGCTCTTTGCGCAGGTGGTTTTTGAGGTCGCCCGTGGTCTGAAGGCTCATGAGCGTATCGTTGCTGATCTTGAGGTCGAAGAGGTCTTCGATGATAAAGACGACTTCGGCGATCGTGATGGAGTCGATCTGGAGGTCGGCGCGCAGGTCGGTTGAGTCCGGCAGCTCATGGAGTGGCCTTTCGGGAGGCTCGGGGAGGAGAAAAGCGATGAGACCGAAGACAACGCGGTCGAGGTCGTGCGAGCGCCGTTCGCGGTAGTAGTCGGCGTATGCTTGGAGAACCTCTTCGGGGTATCCGGGAAGCTTTTCAGCGGCTTCGGAAGGCGGGATCATGGGCATAGGCAAGGCATTGATTTTGGAGGAGAGTCAAGTCAACTTCCGGCGAATCGGTTCATGAGGGGGAAGTATTCCCAGAGCGGCCCCTCGATCCCGCGCTTGCGGAAGCGGGCTGCGAGGGCTCCGAACTGGGCGGGCAGTTCGGACGGGACCCAGCGCGGGTCGCGTCGTGACTGCTGGCGCAGAAGACCGTTGATTTCCTCCACGGTGAGTCCTTCTTCGATGTAGAACCACGGAGCGAGGAGGTTGTCGGGCAGCCCGGTGCCGTGTGCGCGCAGTTGGTGCCAGAGCGGAGTGCCCGGATAGACCCGCACACCGGGAAAGGCGAAAAACACGCCGCCGGGCAGGCTCTCCGCGCGCTCGAAGGTTTCGTCGAGCGTTTTGCGGGTTTCACCGGGGCCGCCGGGAATGAGGAAGTGGCAGTAGTGGACGCCCGCAGCCTCGGCCGCCGCGCTCGCATCGGCGATCATGGAAAACGTGAATGACTTGCCGTAAGCCTTGAGCATCGTGTCGGAAAAACTGTCCGACCCGAATTCAATGTGACGCAGGCCCGCTTCGCGTAGGCGGCGGAGATCGTCGGCGTTGATGCGGTGCGGGCGCAGAAAGCACCCCCACTGAATTTCCACGCCCGCGGCAAGGATGGCTTCGCCCAGACCCCGCATGTGCTCAGCGGTGGTGTTGAGGACCGAATCGACGACGAAGACATACCGCACGCCGAGTTCCCGCCATCGCCGCATCTCCTCCACGACGCGACCGTAGTCGCGGAGACGCCGGCGCGAACCCTCGATGAGCGGGTAGGTGCAGTAGCTGCAATGCAGCGGGCATCCCCGTTGCGTTTGCACGTTGAAGATCGCGCCCCGTTCGCGGTAGGCCTCGACCCACGCCGGGCCAGGGTTGAATGGCGGACATGCGTGCCGGACGGCGGGTTGCGGCGGGACGCGGTGGATCCGGCCGTCCCGGCGGTGGAGCAACCCGGGCACGTCCGCGGGGTCGCCCCCGTCTCCCGCGAGGATGCGCGCGAGCGCGGGAAAGGCCGCCTCGCCCTCACCGCTGATCCCGTAGTCCGCGCCGGTGAGGCGGAGGATCTCCTCCGGAAAAATCGAAAAACCTGCCCCGCCGAAAACAATCTTCGCGGGGACGGCCGCGCGTGCGGTGAGCACCCGTGCGCGCAGTCCTTCAATGTAGGATACGGCGTCGTCCGCCCGCACGTTGTCGATGTTTCGCAAAGAGAAGCCGATGACATCGGGCACGAAGTCGCGGACGCGGCCGGGAAATGCGTCGACGTCTTCAAGGAGGTCGTCGAACACGTCCACGGCGTGGCCTTCGGCTTCCAGCGCTTCTCTCACGTAGGCCAGCCCGAGCGGAAAGACCGGAAACGGATCGGCCACCGTGTTGAGGTTGACGAGGAGAATGCGCATCCGGGGCGAGAAACTGCGGGAGTTTACGATTTGGCTCAAGAAGAATTGGGCTCTTCGGATCTTGACAAAAGGCGGTGTTTCTAAGACACAGGACATTCTTGTTAAACGCCTCTATGGAAATCAAAAACCACATCCTCGTCGCTCTCCTTCTGTCCGCTGCTCTGGCTCTCCCGGTGCTCTCGGCAGGATCGCTCCCCGACAAGATTTCATCGTATGCCAAGGAGAATCTTGTCCTCACTGTGACTCCGGCAAAGCCGCTGGGTTCCGCCGGTGAGATGCGGGAGCACATTCTCCGCACGGCGATCAACCGCGAATGGAATGTCGTCGATGACGACCGGGAGAAGAACCTTGTCGTGATCAATCTGGTGCACCGTCGCAACGACTCTACCCTCTACATCGTCTATGATGCCGAACGGGCGCGGTATTACTCGGATTCTTGGCGCCTCAACCGCCGTGGTGACCGCGTCCGGCGCGACGAGCCTACGGGCTGGCTGGGAAATCTGGAGGGCGACCTCAAAAGAAGCATCAACGAAGCGGCGCTGGGCCTGTGATCTCCGCTGCGAAGGAACCGGCGGCGGGTCTTCCCGTGAAGACGGGAGCGGTTGGTTTGGACGGCAACGCCGAGCATGGTCCCTTCCTGCGCCTCGGTTACCGCACGGACGGTCCACTGAGTTTCGAGGAGAGCGCCGACGGCAGCGGAACACTGTGGCTGCCCGCGGAAAGTAGTTTGCCTGCGGCGGATCCCCTCTTCCTCGCCGTGCCGGGCGCCGCCTTCCGGCAGTGCGGCCCTTTCCGTGTTTGGGCGAACGACGATACGCTGGCTGGCGTGGGTCTGGTGCCCGCTTCGGCGGAGAGCCTTGCGCGGGCGGCGCACGACGTCTACGCGCATCTCTTCACGGTCGCGCGCGGCTACAACCTTTGCCGTATATGGAACTGGGTTCCGGATATAAATGAATGTGGTCCGGGCGATCCGCCGCGCGAAAACTACCGGGAGTTCTGTCTCGGTCGTTCGGCGGCCTTCGCCGCGGCTTTCGGCGATGAGCCTGAACGCTGGATGCCGGCGGGCACGGCTGTGGGCCTGCGCGGGGATACGCTTGCCGTCCTCTTCACGGCGGTGCGGGCACCGGTGGAGCACCGCGAAAATCCGCGCCAGGTGCCGGCCTACCGCTATCCCGCCCGCTACGGCCCGCGTCCGCCAAGTTTTGCGCGTGCCACGATGGTCCGTGCCTCGGCTGCCGAAGACTGTGACTGCCTCCTTGTCTCCGGCACGGCATCGATCATCGCGAGCGAGAGCCGGTTTCCGGAAGACCTCGCCGGGCAGCTCCGTGTCACCGTCGAAAACCTGCGCCTCATGGGGGTGGAGGGGACGTCCTCCGCGGCAGAGGCCGCGCGCCGCCACTTCCGGGTGTATATCCGGCGTTGGGAGGACTGTGCGGCAGTGCGTTCCGTGTTGGAGGACTCGCTGCTGCGCGGGAAGGACCGTGTGGTGTATGTCCACGCCGACATCTGCCGGAAGGAACTCCTCGTGGAAGTTGAAGCCACGCTCTTCACGCCCGCCGGGGCTCTCTGAGGAAGCGGTGGAGAACCCGGATTTCTGCGGCCGGGCGCAACAGTGTTCCACGGGCGGACTCGTTTACTTTTCGGTTGACCGTCGAGGGCGAATTTGATTTCTTCGTTTCGATGAAAAAGCTACTCTCTATCCTTTCGTTGCTGGTTATTGCGGCCCCTGTGGCCCTCCAGTCGAATCCTCTGACGAACGAAGATATCCTTCGTTTGCTCTCTTCCGGGCTGGGAGAAGAGACGGTCGTGATGCTCATTCAGAACAGTGAGTCGGAGTTTGACACCTCGGCGGGCGCGCTTTCCGAACTAATGCAGGCAGATGTGCCCGAGTCGGTGATCCAGGCCATGATCCGCGGCCGCAAGGATCCTCCGGCGGCCGAGTCGCCAGCCGCCCGCCCGGCTGAGTCGGCAGTTGAGAAATACAATCCCGAAGTCATTCTCATCCATCACGATGGTGAGACAAGTGAGATGAACTACCTGATTCCCCAATCCCGTACGGCAGCCCGTGCTCTCGGCTTTGGTGGGGTCGCGTCCTATTCTGTGTTGAATGGCGCGGCGGCGCGTTTGCGTTTATCCGACCGGAGCCCCGAGTTCACGCTGGCGATTCCCCGGCGGGCTCAGCCGGAGAGTTACATGAATCTGGCCAGCTTCGCGGTGCGGCGCAACAATTCGAGGGAGGTCCTTATCGGCGGTGGCTACATGAGTTATTCCACCGGGATTCACCCGGACCGCATTGTCGAAATCGATATAAACCGTATCGAAGACCAGAGCATGGCCCCGGATGAGTTCGTGCTTTACCGCATCTCCCCTAAAGCACCTCTTGAGCCGGGTGAATACGCCCTTGTCCTCAATAATCAGGAGATCCGGGTGTCCGGCTACTTTGCCCACGGCGGGCTGAGCTGTTTCGATTTCGGGATCGATCCTTAATCCTTGCTCACGCCGCGGGATTCGCCGTCGAGGAGGCGCAGGAGTGAGGCCCGGCACCATTTGCCGCGGGCGGTCAGGGGCATTTCGGGCACGACGACAATCCTCCTTGGCCGCGCCCATGGCGGCAGGGCGGCGGCGAGTGCCTTGCGCAAGATTTCCGGACCGGTCCGGCCTGCGGCGACGATTCCGATCCGGCTGTCCGCACCGTCCGCGCTCAAGGCGTGGGCGAAGCACTCGTCCACGCCGCTTTCCCGGAGAGCAGCGCTCTCGATTTCGGCAAGACGCAGGCGGCGCCCGGCGACCTTTACTTCGCGGTCTGTCCGCCCGCCAAGAACAAGCTCGCCCCGCGGGTTGAACGAACCGAGGTCGGACATGGTCACGACCCCGTGCCCGCCGTCGCGGCGGCGGTTGCCGCGTGTATAGACAGCTGCGCCAGTCACCGTTACCGCCCCGCGCCGGTTGATCGTGACCCTCACGCCGGGCAGCGGTTCGCCGACAGTGGCGGGTTCACCGGGCTGCGGGATCCGCCGGGTGTAGCAGATACCCCCGGTTTCGGTGGATCCATAGAAATTGTGTACCGGCACGTTGAGCTTCGCCCTGAAGCGGTCGCGAACGGCGGAATCGAGCTTGCCGCCCGCCGAGATCACCTTGCGCAGGGCCGGGGGTCCGGGACATTCGGTTTCGGACAGCACGCGCAGCAGCGGAGGCACGGCGGGAAAGACCGTGGGACGGTGCTCGCGTAGGTCATTGAGGATATCCGCGGGAAAGAAGCCGCGTCCAATGACGAGGGAAATGCCGTGCGCGATGAGTGGAAAGACGAGATTGCCCAAACCGTAGGAATGGCCGAGGGGAATGACAGCGTAATTGACGTCGTCGGGGTGCAGATCCATTCCGCGCACGATCTGGCGGGCATCGGCAAGCATCTGGGCGTCCGTGAAGTAGTATAATCGGGGTACGCCTGTGCTGCCGGAGGTTGTCTTTATGAGACAGAGTTCGCCCCGGTGACGGCGCGTTCCCTCCATGGTTGTCGCTCCGTCGCCGCCGATGAGGAGAGCGGCTTCGGCGCTCGTCCCGGCGGCCACGGCAGCAGCCCGGCCCGCTTGCGGGTCGACCGGCACGGCGACAGCGCCGAGCGCCTGCGCGGCGAGGAAATCCGCGAGCCACCGCGCGCCATTCTCCCTCGCAAGCACGACGACATGGCCTGACCGTATGCCGAGTCCGTGCATGGTTTCGGCGCGGGCCGCTGCCTCGGCGTGAAGCTGCGTATACGACCAAAGCTCCCGCGCTCTTGCGTCGGTCACCGCCGTTGCGTCCGCGCGGCGGGCGACCGTTGATTTCCAGTGCTTCCAAACCGTCGTAGCCATACCGCAACGATCAGGATTGCACCCACAGGCAGAATTCAGCGCAAGCCCATGTTCTTGCAGCCTCAGCATCGGTCAGTTCCGCGTGGAAGAGCCAGAGTCCGTCGGTTCCCTCGCGGCGCCTTTCGACATAAACCGACCACAACTCCCGGCATGGAAAAGAGAAAGCTTGCGCCTCGAAGTTCCGGATAAGCGCGAGCCGACCCGAGGGCGTTGTGTCGCCGTTCTCCGCGAGGGAGAGGCCGAGTCCGGCGGCCTGCGCCATCCATTCGAGTGCCCAGAACGCGGGAATTCCGTTCCCGGGTGAGCCGTCCGTCCAATCTTCGGTGCGGAGTTGGAGCGGGCAGGTCCAGCGGTTCTCTGCATGAATCGTTATCCTGCGCACGACCCGGATGGGCGGACGGTGTGGCAGCAGGCGGTCGATTGTTTCGGCGGTATCGATCATGGGCGGGTACCCGGTTCGGCCGAGACCGGCTTGAGCAGCATTGTGACGGTCCATGCGGCGGCGGCGCAGAGGGCGACGGTTTGGCCGAGGTGCTGGACTGCGGGTACGGAACTCGCGGTGAGCCAGAGAAAGGCGGCTGCGGTTGTGGCCGCCGAAAGGTGAATGGATACCGGAACGGGCTCGCCGAAGCGTTGCGCCTGCACGGCAAAGAGCGCGTAATCCAACGCGAGGCAGGCACCGAGAAAGAGAGCGACGAGGTCGAAGAGACCAAGGGCCGGTCGAAAGAATGCAAGGATGCCGAAGGTGAGACAGACGGCGGCGAACGGCACGAGGATAACGCGCGGAGCCAGCCGGACGGGAAGGAGAATGAAGAGGACAACGATAATCGCTGCTGTTCCGGCGAGGGCGAGGTGTGTGACGTGCTTGCGGTAGTCGGCGAAGAGACGGTTGAGTTGCGTGAGCTGGGAGAGCGCAAAGACACCGGGCTTCCTCGTGATGTCGGTTGCCTCCTGATGGACAGTAAGGCTGAACCACGCGGGGTTTCCCTCCCCGCCATTGGAGAATAGAAGCGCGAGCGGCCCCGGAAGCTGTGCGCCTGCGGCGGCGATGAGGTCATCCCAGTAGGCTTCGTGCAGCGCCTCGGTGCGCCATTGCTCCCAATCCGTGAAAAACGGTTCAAATGCTCCTGCATCGAAGTCGTCCGCCTCCAGCGCGTCCCGCAGGGCGGCGGGGAAGTGTTCCCCGTCTGTCTGCAGCCACGCCGTCAGTCGTTCCGCTGTCCTCGGGCGCGGGATCCATTCCCAGACACGGGGACCGGTCAGGGCGTCCTCCGGAAGGGCGTCCACCAATTGGGCAATGTTTTCCCGTGCGTCCCGCCAATCGTCGCCAGAAACTAGAAACACTTCACCGTCGGCGGTGCCGGATATCGTTGTGCGGATGTCCTCATCGAGTTGGTACAGCTCCGGTGTCGGCACTTCCAGTGTCCGAAGGTCGTCCACCCATTCAATCCTCCAAGCCGCGAAGGCGAGGGCTGCAACGGATGCCGCGGCGATGACGGGCGCCCGGAGACGTATGCCCGTCCAGAGGCCTTTACTGTGGAATAGCGGTGCAGGCGCGGTCGGTCCCCGCCAAAGGCGGACGGTGAGTGCGGTGAGAACCGCGCCGGTGAGTCCGCAGGCGACAAACACACCCGTCTGGCGGAGCAGGGGCAGCGGCGCGGCGAGAAAAAGGGCAAAGCCCGCGACAGTGGAAACAAACCCGACGAGAAGTGGAAAGAGTATGCGCCGGAGCGGTTTTTCGCTCGTCGAGGTGTGGATCGCATAGTCCGCGGCGATGCCGATGAGGATCGATCCCATGACAAAGGCGAGCACATGGACTGTCGGAAAAATGAGAAGGGCGGCAGACAGGCCGCAGAGAATTCCGCCGCCGACAACCGCCGCTACCGTTAAGACCGGCCGGAAGGTCCGTACAATGATTACCAGCAGGAGAAACAGTGATGCAGCGACGGCAATGTTGATGAAAGTGATCTCGCGCACGAGCGTTGTGCGGTTGGCATGCGCAAAGCGCACAACGCCGCTGTAGGCGAGGGAGGTGTCGGCGAAGCGGCTGCTCAGTCCCTCCTCAAGGGAATGGATTGCGGTGAGAAAGGCATCCTGTGTGTCTGCGTCGAGTGGGTCGGCGCCAAGCTCGATCATTAAGGGCGTCGCCGCGGACTCCTCGGTAGCGCGCCGCGCACGGTAGGTGTCCAGGGCAAGGGCATCCATACCGGTTGGAATGAGAATGAGCGGGTCGCCTTCAAGCGTCTCTTCCCACGCGAAGGAGTCGGGTTCACCAAGGAAATCAATGAGCCGCGCGACGGTTTCGCGCGCCATGCGGGCGGGGTCGGCATCGCCCGCCGCGGTCATCGCCTCCCACCATGCAGGCAGGCGCAGGCCGAGACGGTGCGCCCACCAAAAAGCCGCCTGCGGTTCGAGCCAGTCGGTCTCGTCGAGTTGGTAGACGGCCTCGACGGAAGGGGAATCCGTAAGTGTCTCGTGCACGAACGCGGCGGCGTCGGCGCGGGACTCCGGCGGACTCTCGAGAATCGCCCAGACGAGGCGGGCGCGACGGGAGCGGACCCAGTCGCGTGCGATGCGGCCCTCGTGTGCGTCGGTTTGCGGCAGAAGGTCGGCGACGCTCGTGGAAACGCGCTCTTGCCATGGGACGCGGAAAAGTGCGAGCGCCGCGAGAACGAGAAGTGGAAACCACAGTGCTGCCGGAAGCCAGGGTCTCATTCCGGTTCCTCAGTGAAGAACGCTTCGCGCATTGTTGCGGCCTCCCATGATTCCGGGTAGCGGGTCGCTTCAATGTGGATCTCGATTCGGCTGCGGTTGGGCCTCCGGATGTGGATCCGCCGCAGGTCGAGTCCTTCGCCGTAGAGTTCAATGGACCGGAGGAGATTATCCGAAGGTACGTCCGGGCGGGGGGCCAGATCGATTGTCCATGAGCCTTCGTCTTGTGTCTCGAAGGAGACGTTAAAGGATTCTTCCCAACGCGGTAAATCGAAGGCAAAGATCGCGGGCAGTGCGGTGCTGAGAAAATCGCTCTCGCCGGATGCGGGCAAGGCCTCCGGCGTGCGCCCCGGTCGCTTGCGCCAGACACCGTCGCCGCGGATGAGGATTACGGACTCGCGCGGGCTCTCATAGGCAAGGCTGAGGCCGTGCGAGCGGTCATGGCGGAGGATACCGGAAAAGCGCGTTGGAACACGGCGGACGGGATTGTGGCGCTGCTCCGTGAAGGCGGCTTCGACACGCCGCTCATTTCCGAGCGCGCAAAGGAGTGCCTCCAGTCCGCGCGGCTCTTCTTCCGCAGTCGTGCCGGCCGTGGGCAGGCACAGGAGAATGAAAATTGCACGGAGGCGTTTCATTTTTCTCCCTTCCATTGACGGAGGTTTGCATGCATCGCGAAACGCCGCAAGAGGAACCATTCGGGGAAAAGACGGAAATGAAGAAAGGTGAGCTTGATGTTGTCGCGGATGTAATTGAAATGGGATACGCCGCCCTCGTCCTTCGAGAAATAGCGTACGGGCACCCGCACCTGTCTCGGGCGGTGCCCGGCCCATGTCATCCGCACGGCGATTTCGGGGTCGAAGTCAAATCCGCGTGCGAATGATGTGCGGGAAAATGCCTCAAGGAGTCCTTCGAGCGGATAGACGCGCATGCCGAAGAGTGTGTCGCCGAGTCCGCAGCGGTGGGTTTCGAGATCTGTCCACCAGATTGTGAGGCGGCGCCCTTTGAGACGGGCGGGCGGTACGTCCGGGCCGAAGAGAGGGTCGCCCATGATGAGGCAACCGGGGTGGCACTCCGCGTCGGCGAGGAAGCGCGGAATGGCGTCCACCGGATGCTGACCGTCGGAATCCATCGTGAGAAGGTGGGTACAACCTTCGTCTCGTGCGGCAAGGGTGCCCGCATAGACGGCCCGCCCTTTGCCTCCGTTCTTTTGGAGGCGCTGGATGCTGAGTCGCCCTTCGCCGCTTTCCGCCAGTGGATCAAGGGTGCGGTCGCTGCCGTCGGTGCTGCCGTCGACTACCACCCGCACGGGTACACCGTGTTGCATCGCGCCTTCCACGGTGGCCTGCAGGCGCGCACCGGAGTTGTAGGAAGGAATGAGAATGACAGGGCGAAACTCCATGGGCAGGGCTATACCATTGGTATTTGAAACACGGCGGCGCGCTTGTCTTCCCGCGAAAGAATGACGGTAAGGTAGTCGCCACGGCTAAAGAAACGGAGGGTCAAAGTGTCGCCGGGCAGGACAGGTTGAAGAAAGCGCGTTGCGACCGCGGCGGGGCGGACGTTCCAACCGTGCCTGCGGGCCGCTGTCCACACCCAGCCAAGGAGGACGGCACCGGGTATGATCGGCGCATCCGGAAAATGACCCTCCACGCACTTCGGACGGTCCGGGACCTGAGCGCGGCACGACGCCGATCCGTCCTCCGCGGTGCGCCAGTCAGTGAAGGCAGGGCAGTTGCGGGTCATGCCGTGCCCTCCGTATAGGCGGGTGGACGCCATTCCCGGTGGTAGCTTGCCTCGATACGGTCGGAAAAGGCGGAGACGGGCTCGCCGGGTCGCGGCAGGGTTTCGAGTATGGTGCGGATACGGAAGTGCGCGGGCAGGAGCGGCCGCTGCCAAAGCGGTTGTCCTTTTCCGAGTACGTTGGAGTTCGTTTCGATCAGCAGGCAGAGGACGGGGCACTGCGCCTGTTTTGCGATCAGTCCGTATCCCGCGCGGAACGGTCCCAAAGCCCGCGCGGGGCTGCGCGTGCCCTCGGGAAAGACAATCACGTTGCCACCGGATGCGAGGTGGTTGACCGCTTCGCGGATGCCGTCTATCCCGGAGTTGTTGGGAATGTACCCGGAAAGCCGTGCGCCCGCGCCGCTGACGACCGCCCAATGCATGCTGGCCTTGAAGAAGCAGATGGCACGGGGAATGCGGGCGAAGAGCATCGGAGCGTCGAGCATGCCAGGGTGGTTGGCGACGACGAGTGTGCCGCGCAACTCTTCCAGCGAATGCGTTTCGGCATCCACGGTGTAGCGGAAGCTTTTGGAGGCGGTAAGCATCCGCATGTATATCCGGAAAATTGTTCGGACGACGGTGCGGGTGCGCTCCTGCGTCCGCTCATTGTGGGGAAAACAAATACGGGCGGCGGCGCATACATTGAAGGCGAGCGCCCCCGCGCCGAAAAAAAGGAGAAGAAAGTAGTAACCCGGTCGAAAACGGGGGTGTGCGGGGGGGAAGTCGGTGTGTCGTGGATGACTCATGACACGGGCTCATTGAGCGGTTCGAAGTTGAACCAAATTGCCGGATCCCGGCGCAGGTGTGTCTCCAGGAGGTGCAGGACGTCCTGGAAGTGTGTCTTTGCTTTTGTGATTGTCTCCTCCCGGTCGGGGGCCGGGCGGAAAACGGGGGCCGTCACGACAGGGATCGATCCGGTGCCGTCGCGGCGCAGGGCGAAGGCAAAACCTACCGGCACCTGAAAAAGGGCGGAAAGGTGGTAGATTGTGAAGGGGAAGCAGCGGCGGCGTCCGAGGAAAGCAAAGGCTTCTTTGCGGGCGCCGAACTCCTCG
This sequence comes from Opitutales bacterium, assembly GCA_020831525.1. Lineage (GTDB taxonomy): Bacteria > Verrucomicrobiota > Verrucomicrobiia > Opitutales > Oceanipulchritudinaceae > SLLG01. The sequence continues at coordinate 21,030 of JAFIGH010000027.1, read as the reverse complement.
CGGTCGCAGTGCATAGCGACTCCTTGTCCGGCCTCCAGCGCGCCCTTCAGGGCGAAGAGCATCTCCTCCGGCTGGTTGACCCAGATGAAACGAAGCGAACCGGCGAGCGATTGCTCGAGGGCCTGTGTATCACGGGAGTTCTCGACGCGAAGCCGGACCATGTGAACGATTCGCCCGAAGTCGGAAAGCATCGCACCCATGAGGTCGGCTTCACCCACGTGGAACGAGCCGAAAAGGACGGCCCCCGGTGCGCGGCAAATTTCGAGAAAGTCGCGGCTGGTCTCCGCGTTGTGGAAGTGGAATTGGGGGCGCACTCCCTGTGCGAGCGCGAGTTTTGCCGCGAGGGTTTCGGCGAAATCGCCGAAGTGCGCCCACTGTTCGCGCACAGTGGGCGGTCGGTCGAGCAGCGCCTGCCAGTAGCGGCGCTCATATTGCCGCGCGCGGGGCATGCAGGCCCAGCCGACGACGGCGCCGGCGCGGAGGCATATGCGGAAGAGCGCTGCGGGCATCCACCGCGCGGCAGTCTGCAGGAAAGCGTAGCCCCATGAGGGACCGGGGTTGCGTCGTTTGCGGTTCACGGCGTCCACGTTAGGTACACGGTCCCGCCCATCGGTGTCGGGAGGTTCAATGGCGTGCGGCGGTGGACGGCACGGGCAATCTCCGTTGCGCTCGGCGGCGGGGTTGCAGTGTCGTTCTCCCGCGCGGTGGAAGTGCGCTCCCAGCGGAGCGTTCCGGCACGTTTGTTGCCTTCGCCGCTGCCGGGACCGAGACGTAGGCAAAGCGCCCACGTCGTGGCGGAGGCGAGTCCGTGGTGTAGTAGTCGGTCTCCTCGCTCTTCTCCGGTCAGGAGGAAGACACGCCCGCTTTGTTGTGTCAGGCCGGTGAGGCACATGCGGGTGAAGAGGTCTTCTTCGCCGGCGAGGGGCAGGAGCGTGCGCACGGGCCTGCCGAGGGCGATCATGGCTTGCTGCACCGCGCCCGGATGGATCGATGTCTGGAAGGCCAGCGGGCTCGCGTGCGGAAGGCTCTCAAGGTAGGCTTCGAGTGCACGGGCCTCGGTGAAGGTTGTGGCGTAGACGATGGCGTCCTCCGGCTCCGGCGGATCGTTGCGGAAAAGCCAATACACAAGGCGGCCGAGATCGCTCATACGGCGGGCGTGCCTGCGCGGAACCGCCGCCTTGATCTCGTCTGTCGCCGGCATCCCGGCGGTATCCGGAAAACAAGCGTCGGCGGACTGGACGGGGCGCTCAAACATGGCTCACGAGGAGGGCGCCGTGGGCACCTCCGAAGGCGTTGCAGAGGAGAAGGATGGAGCGGGCGGGAGCGGCGTCGAAGTTGCCGGTTGCCACGTTGGGCGCGAACACCGGAGCGGCGGATCCGGTGGTGCCCGGGATGCTTCCGCTCTCGTGCGCTCGCAGGGCGAGGACCAGCTCGACGAGCGCGCAACTGCCGAGGGTGTGCCCGATGCTGCCCTTCCACGACACGAGCGGCACGCCGGGGAAGGCACGGTGCAGGCACTCCGCTTCCAGACGACCGGCGTCGAGCGTGCCCGTGCCGTGCCCTTTGATCCAGAAACCGTGCCCCTCGAGGAGCGGAGCGAGGGGTGCGATGACCTGTTCGAATCCGCTGCCCGAAGGATCGTTGGCGGTGAAGTGGTGGAGTTCGTTCCAATGCGACGAGCCTTCAATACGCCATTGCGACGGGTCGTTTGAGAGGACGGCCCAAGCGGTGCCGTCGCCGAGGCCGACGGAACCTGTGGGGCGGTCGGCGTATGGCGCGGGCATTCCGCTGTTGAGAATCTTGAGGGAATGAAATCCGCTGCTGACGAAGGGGCCCACGTAGTCAAAACTTACGACAAGCGCTTTGTCCGCCACGCCTTCGCGTAGCCACGTGTCGGCAGCGGCGGTGGCGAGGTGGGCCGATACGCAGGCGTGGGAGAAGATGTGCAGGTTGGGGCCCCATCCGAACTGCCTGCGCAGGCGCCGGGCGATCCCGTGGGCCGTCGCCCAGGTGTTCGCCTCCGCATCGGGCGTTGCACCCGTGCCGATGGCGTAGAGTCGGTCGATGCCGAAGTTGCTGCTCGAAAGAAGGACGGGCTTGCGCGGCGATCCCCAGTCGTCATCGGGAGCGGTCGCCAGAAATTCCGTCAGATCGTCCCACCAGCGCGGCGGGGTCGTGACCGCGATGTCGCCGCGCGCGGCGAGGGGCACCCGTTCGCTTTCGGAGTCGGTGTTGACGGGCAGGAGGCGGAGAGCGACACGGCCTTCAAGCAGAGCTGCGACCGTTGCGTCGGCGTCCCCGAGAGCTGTGCGGCAGTCAAACGCCTCAAGGTAGCTGTGCATTCCGGGGCGGAGCGAAGCGAGGGTTCAGCGGTCGCCCGCCGGGGCCGCGCGGTGGCTCTCAATGTACTCGGCGAGGACGCGGATGGAAGCGAGCGCGCGTTTGGACTCCTCGCTGGACCCGATTTTGATCCCGTAGGTCTTTTCCAGCTGGAGCACCAGTTCAAGGGCGTCGATGGAATCGAGGTCGAGCCCCGCGCCGAAGAGCGGCTCATCGTCGCCTATGGAGGCGGGGTCGACGTCCTCGAGTTTCAGTGATTCAACAAGGAGCTGTTTGAGTTCTTTTTTGAGCATGTCCGGTGAGAGTGGTCGGGACGGGCGTTCTCCGTGGTTTAAGGCCGGTTCAGGCATCGGAGGACGGTTGCGGGACGGGTTGCGGGATCTTTTGAGCGGGAGAAAGCCAAGTGCGCCAGCCTTCCGTCAATTCCAATTTCAGGTAGCTGCCGGCGGCGAAGAGGAGGCGGACGGGGAGTGTCCAGTCGAGGCGGTAGCTGTTGAAGGAAAACACCCCGTCGAGATTCTTTCGGCCCCATGTTCCGCGTTCCGCGCGCGAGCGGGCGATGCGGGCGAGGCGCCGGTTGTAGAAGCGGATGAGCCGAAACGGCAGGGTCGCGCGCGGTCCTGTGAAGGGCGGTTGGGTGAGGGCGGGCTCTCCGCGTTTGTAGGGCTGCGAGACGACGCCGAGGTAGTAGAGGCCGAGGTCGAGCCGGAAGGCGAGGCGCATCAGTTCGTAGTCGCCCATGTACACGTATTTGTCCTTGTAGATGGCCTCGAACCATCGCCGGTAGGATTTGGTGAAGTCGGTATTCAATCGCTCCGCGCGCGCCGCGGTGTCCCTCCCGTCTTCCCAGTGGCTGCGGATCAGGTGGACGGCGGAGGTGACACTGAAGGAGATCCAGTCCATTCCCGGGCTGTAAAAGGGATCGATGAAGCCGGCGGCGTCGCCGACGAGGAAGAGTCCGTCGCCCGCCATGCGTTCGGAATGCCATGCGAGGTTCTTGCGGTAGTGGGTGTCGTCGGGCAGCGGTTCCGCATGTTCGAGGAGCGCCCGCCCGAGGGGGTGCTGGCGCAGGTGGGCGTGCAGGCGGTCGGCGGGGGAGTCTCCCGGCGGCGGTGCGGCGAGGCGGCTGTCCCATACGATGCCCACGCTCATATCCCCGCCGTGCAACGGGATCCACCATGACCACCAGCCGTTGCCGATGAGGTGATTGGTCGCGGTGAAGCGGGTGCCGACGCCGCGCGAGGCGATGCGCGGGTGCTTGTCACGGAAGGGAAGCCCGTCGAGGCAGTCGACGCCGCGCCAGCGGCTCCAGATGGAGCCGATCGGGTGTTCGGCGTTGGGCCGCACCCACTTGTTGGCACGTGCCATGACGCGGGCCGCGCCCGATGCGTCAATGATCCATCGGGCGGTCGCGGTGTGCTTTTCGCCGCCGAGGGCGTAGGTAACCGTTGATTCGTCCCCCGGCTTCCAATCCACGGCTTTGACTTCCGCCGGCCGCAGAACCGTCACGCCGGCTTCACGGGCGCGGCGAAGGACTTCTTCGTCGAGCTTGGCACGGTCCACTTGGTAGCTCGGGAAGCGCACGTTGTAGCCGGGGCCGACTTCGCTGCAGCGGTCCGCCGCGTCGTCCCGCGAGCGGTGGAACCAGAAGCGCAGCCCCTGCTTGTTGAGGTGCCCGTGGTTCAGATACTCCGTGAGGCCGAGGACCCGCGTGAGAAAGTAGGTGCTGATTTCCACCGTTGCCTCGCCCACCCGCCGCCCAAACGACGGACTCCGCTCGACCACGAGAATGCGTTTCTCCGGGGAGCCCCGCGCCAGAAGGTAGGCCGCCGACGCACCGGACAGCGCACCGCCGAGGATGATGACATCGTATGCCGTTGCCTCCTTCTCTTTCGCGCCGTCCGCATGCCTTCCGCCAGAATCCATCGTAAAAACCGTCCTACGGTTCTATCGGGCCGTGCCCGCGACTTCAAGCTTTCCCTGTCGCGCGGATACACGGAAGACCAGCCCCCGGACCACTTCTTCGCGCCGGAACGAGCCCGCCGACCGTCTTTGCTGTCAACAATTATAACTCATCGATGAGTTATAATAATCTCATGGTTATAATTATTGACGCGAATGGTGGGGACAGTGGGGGAGAGCGGGGTGGCATCCAGTGGCTTTGCCGCGGAGCCGGACTGTGCGGCGATTGGCGTTGCCACGAGTGTTCCGGGCGCGAAATTGGCGGCATGCAAAGGTTGCGGTTCCTCGTTCTTTCGGCGGCCTGTGCGTGCGGCCTGGTCGCGGGTTGTATGGCGCCGCGGGCACCGGTCGTGCCGCTGGCCGTGGAGGTCGACTGGCATCCCGGAGGCGAGGCCGACATTGCGGTCGTCTGCCTTCCGGGGCGCGGCGACCGCATGGATGTGTTCGTGCGGCGCGGATTGGCTGCGGATTTCCGGGAAGCGGGGCTTGCGGCGGATTTCTATCTCGTGGACGCCCACCTCGGCTACTATGTGTCGGAGACGCTCGGCGAGCGGATGCGGGAAGATGTGCTGCCGCGGGTTGCCGACGGCTACCGGGAGGTCTGGGTGGTGGCGGCGTCGCTCGGGGCGCTCGGGGCGGTGCTCCTCGAGGCGGACAGCCCCGGACGCTGGGACCGGATGATTCTGCTCGGCCCGTATGTGGGGGACGACGCCGCGTTCTTTGCGGAGGCGCGGCTGGATACGGCGGGGTCGGGGCCGTTGCCGCCGGACCTCGAGCCGGAGCACATCCGGAGGTTCTGGGACTGGTTTCTGGACGACGCTCCCTATCCCGACGGTCGCCCTGAGGTGTGGGCTTCGTGGGGCGAGCGCGACCGCTTCGCGGCGTTTCAAGACCGTCTTCTTCCACATCTCGATAGGGAGACCACGGCGGTGGTGGACGGCGGGCACAACTGGCGGACTTGGCGTGCGGGATGGAAGGAGTTGCTCCGCCGATCCGATCTTTTCTTCGGGAGTTTGTCTCGCCCAGGGCCTGTGGGCGGCGGACTTCCTGAGCCATCGCGGCAACTGCGAACGCCCCGTTCCCCGCCGCGTGCCGTAGCCCGCGGTGCCGCCGGAAGCGGCGACCGTTGAGAAAAGCGCGGTCAGCGCGGTCAAACGGTGTCCCGCGGGCCCGGCGGGAGGCTTGACACTGGGAATCCGGCGCGGTGTATTTGTCGTTTTTCCATTTGTGCCGGAGGGGAAAAGTGGGTCGCGGCCCGCTTTTTTTTATCGGCGAAAAGACACACAACCATTCAACCCAGACCGATGAGCCAAGAGATACTTTCCGTTCTCGAATATATGGAGAAGGAGAAGGGGATCCCGCGCGACGACATGATCGCGGCGATCTCCAATGCCATTCGCAGTGCCGCGTTGCGGGGAGTGAACGCCGGGCAGGAGTTGAAGATCGAGATCAATCCGAAGAGCGGCGCGCTCAAGGCATGGTCGATCCTGGAAGTTGTTGATTCTGTGAGTGATCCGCGGCGCGAGATCCACCTTGAAAAGGCCCGCCAGCTCAACCCGCAGGCGGAGGTCGGGGTGTTTATAGAAAAAGAGGTCGATCCCGAGGCGCTCGGGCGCATTGCCGCGCAGACGGCGCGCCAGGCGATTATGCAGCGCCTGCGCCAGTTTGAAAAGGAGCGTATCTACGACGATTACAAGGATCAGGTGGGCGATATCGTCTCCGGTATCGTGCGCCGCCGCGAACGCGGCGACCTCGTCGTCGACCTCGGCAAGGCCGAGGCCATCCTGCCGCCGCGCGAGCGCGTCCCCGGCGAAGACTACGCTCCCGGCGAGCGCATCCGCTGCCTCCTCCTCAATATCGAACCGACCAACCGCGGGCCGGAGTTGATCCTCTCCCGCGCGAGCGTGAAATTTGTTCGCCGCCTCTTCGAACTGGAAGTGGCGGAAATCGCCGACGGCACCGTCGTCCTTGAAGCGATCAGCCGAGAGCCGGGCTACCGGTCGAAGATCGCGGTGAGCAGCAACGATCCCAAGGTCGATCCGGTCGGCGCCTGTGTGGGTGCCCGCGGGGCACGCGTGAAGAGCATCGTGCGCGAACTCGGCGGCGAGAAGATTGACATCGTGAAATACTACGAGGACCCGGTCGAAATGCTTGCGGAAGCGATCCGCCCGGCGGAGCCGCGCAACATCCGCGTCGACGAGAAGAACCGACGCATTTATTTTGAAGTCCGCGAAGACGATCTCTCCATTGCCATCGGCCGCCGCGGACAAAACGCCCGGCTTACTTCCCGCCTTATCGGCTGGAAGCTCGATATCGCGAAAGAGCAGGTCGCCGAGGTCGGCTTCGACGCGAAGATGCGCGAGGCGATCCGCGGCTGGGAGGGCGTCGAAGGGATCACCGACGAAGTGGCGGCCTTCCTTGTCCAGCAGGGACTTGTCAGCCCGGAGACTTTCGAGGGCGTGGAGGCAAAGGATCTCGTCGCCATGGGCTTCGGGGAAGAAGACGCCGCGCGCCTTGTGGAAATCGTCGCGGAGCACCGGAGCGCCCAGTCCTGAAGCTCGCTTTTGCCGCCGTCCCATCCGTCCGCAAACCGAGAGAATAATACGTTATGGCCGTTAGAATCTACCAGCTTTCCAAAGAAATCGGAATGGAAAACCCCGAATTGATCGCCCTTTTGCGCGACCGGGGTTACGAGGTGAAAAGCGCCTCCAGCACAATCGACAACATCTCCGCCGAGAGCCTGCGCGAAGAGTTCGCCCCTGCGCGGGAAGAAGGGGGAGAACCGGACGGCGAAGAGCCGCCGGTCGTCGCTGAGCCGGAAAAAGCCGCCCCTCCCAAGCCGCTCGCCGGTGCGATCATCCGCACGAAGGAGGATATCGAGCGCGAACGCCTTCAGCGTGAAAAGGAAGAGGCCGAGCGCAAGGCGCAGGCGGCACCCCCGCCGTCGGCGCCGCCGCGGGTGACTCCGCCCGGCAAAGCGCCGCCGCCGCTGCCCAAGGGGCCCGCCGTGACAATTCGTCCGGGCGCGGCCCCCGGGTTCAAGCCGCCGCCGCGCCCCGGTGGAGGCGGCAGCGTGAAACCCTCGTTTCCCAAGGCCATCCTGCGCCCGGAGGCGGCGAAGGAAGAGGCCAAGCCCGAAGAGGCGAAGCCGGAACCGGAAGCCCAAGCGAAGCCGGAGACACCCGCTGCGAAAGACGCGTCCCGTGTCGGCGCGCCGCCCAAACTGCCTCCGCGCGGCCCCGCTCCTGTGGCACCGCCGCGCATCTCCGCGCCGCGGCCCGTCGCGCCGCCCTCCGCCAAGCCGTCGGTCCCCGAGGCTGATGAACCTGCCGAAACCGCTCCGGAAGCGGAAGGTACGGAAGAGGTCGCGGCGGCCCCTGCAGAGCCGAAGCTCACGCCGGTGCAGGTAAAGTCGCCCATCGTTGTGCGTGACTTTGCGGGAGTGATCGGGCGCAAGCCGTTCCAGATTATCTCCGAGCTGATGGAGCTGGGCATCTTCGCTTCGATGAATTCTATCATCGAGGAAGACGTGGCGACCAACATCGCGCGTTCCAAGGGTCTCCAACTGGTTGTCCGGCACCGCGGCGAAGGCGGCCCGCAGAAGAAGGAAGAGGAAGCCAAGGTCGTCGACGAAAGCGCCTTCCTCGAGCCGCGTCCGCCTGTCATCTGTATCCTCGGCCACGTCGACCACGGCAAGACGACGCTTCTCGACACCATCCGCAAGACCAACGTGGTCGCGGGCGAGCACGGCGGCATTACGCAGCACATCGGTGCCTACCAGGTCGAACACAACGGCAAGAAGATTACTTTCATCGACACGCCGGGCCACGCCGCGTTTTCCAACATGCGCGCGCGCGGTGCCGAGGTCACCGACATCGCCGTGCTTGTCGTGGCGGCGGACGACGGCTTTATGCCGCAGACCGACGAAGCCCTCGGCCATGCCCGCGTGGCAAAGGTGCCGGTGGTCGTGGCGATCAACAAGATCGACGCTCCCGGCGCCAACCTCGACCGCGTGAAGCGTCAAATGCAGGAGCGCGAGCTTGCTCCGGAGGAATGGGGCGGCGAGACCCTGTTTGCCGAGGTTTCCGCCCTCAAGGGTGAGGGGATCGAAGGTCTCCTCGAAGCCATCCTCCTTCAGGCTGAAGTGACCGAAGGCATCGCCGCCAATCCCAAGGCTGATCCCGAGGGCGTCGTCCTTGAGGCGCAGAAGGAAATCGGACGCGGTTCGACGGCCAGCGTCATCGTCACGCGGGGCACGCTCAAGACGGGCATGGCTTTGGTCTGCAACGAGCACTGGTGCCGCGTGCGCCAGCTCATCGACGACAACGGCAAACCCGTAAAATCCGTTACACCGGGCACCCCCGTGAAGATCGTCGGCTGGTCGGGGACACCGAGTTCCGGCGATGATTTCCGTACCGTCAAGAACGAGCGCACCGCGAAACGCGATGCGGAAGAGAACGAACGCGCGCGCCGCGTCCTCGAAGCCCAGCGCACGACCGACGACGGCTCCGCCGCCTCCATCGAGGATCTCTTTGCTGCCATTGAGAAGACGCATAAGAAGGTCTTCCGCGTTGTCGTCAAAGCGGACGTCTACGGCACCTCTGAAGCCATCGCGACGAGCCTGCTCGGCATCAAGAGCGACAAGATCAATATCGAAGTCGTGGATGCCGGCGTGGGCGACATCACGCGCAACGACGTGCTTATGGCGAGCGCCTCCTCGGCCTCGCTCATCGCCTTCAATGTCTCGCAGGAGAACGGTGTGCCGGCTTTTGCCAAGCACCACGGTATCCGCATCATCACGGGCAGTATCATCTACGAGTTGATCGACGCCGTGAAAGACGGCATGGCCGACCTCCTCGAGCCGGAGCGGGTGGAAGAAAAGATCGGGGCCGCCGAAGTGCGCCAGATCTTCCCCCTCGGCAAGGGCTTCGTGGCGGGCTGCATGGTCACCGAAGGGCGCATCGTGCGCGACCGCCTCGCCCGGCTCATGCGCAAGGGCGAGATGTTGCACCAGAGCAAAGTCGGTACCCTCAAGCGCTTCAAGGAAGACGCCACCGAAGTGCGCGCCGGCTACGAGTGCGGTATCCAGATGGACGGATTCAACGGCTATCAGGAGGGCGACGCCATCGAGGTGTTCGAGATCAAGAAGATCAAGCCCGCGCTCTAAGGCGCGGCCCGTTTCATCCTCCGCCTTCGCGGTCAGTCAACCAAGGGAGCTTTTGCCATGTCGCAACGCGTCGTCCGGGTCAACGAACTCCTCAAGCGGGAGATCAGCCACGTGCTGCACACGCGCTACCAGCAGGAGGCCGTGCATGTGACGGTCGTCGACGTCGATACCGCGCCCAACCTGCGCAAAGCGCGCGTCTACTACTCCACCACCGATACTCCGGGAGCGGACTGGGAGGCGGAGCGCTTTTTTGCCGGGCACCGTGCCGCCATCCAGCGTGAAGTCAGCCGCGCGGTTATATTGAAATACTTCCCGCAGCTCGAGTTCGTGCGGGACGACGCAGTGGAGCGCGGCACGCGCGTGAACGAGATTCTCGACGACCTCGGCCTTGTCGGCGAGGACGCTCCGCCGCCCGACGAAAACCACCAATCCTGACGCTGCCCACTTTTATGAAAGAAAAACTCTATTACGCGGAATTCAGCGGCGCGCTTGCCGACCTCCTGCGCAGCCTCGCCGGCAAGAAGGTCGCCGTCTATGGTCATGTGCGCCCGGACGGCGACTGCATCGGCTCTCAGGTGGCGGTGGTCCGTGTGTTGCGCTCGCTCGGCGCGGAAGCGGCCGCGGTAAACAACCACGAAGTTCCGCCCGCCTGCGAACCGTTTGTCGGAGACACGCCTTTTTTCCGCGACGAAGACTACGACTTCACCGGTCACGTCATCGTGACCGTCGACTGCGCGGACACGAAGCGGCTGGGAGATCACTTCAAAACCCTCGGTATTGCGCCGTTCCTCAATATCGATCACCATATTTCCAATACAAACTACGCGGAGCACAACCTCATCGACGGGGCGAGCGCGGCGACGGGCGAAATCCTCGCCGGATGCTTCATCGACGCCGCCTTGACCATCGACCCCGTCACCGCGCAGGCGCTCTACATCGGCATCGCAACCGACACCGGGCAGTTCCGCTTCTCCTCCACAACCCGACGGACGTTCGGCATCTGCTGCGACCTCATGGACCGCGGGGCCGATCCCGCCGCCGCCGCGCTGACCCTCTATGAGCGCGAGAGCCGCGCGAAGCTCGCTCTCCTCCAGCGCTTTCTCGCCTCATTCCGCTACGAGTGCGGCGGGCGCGTCTGCATCGGCATCCTCGACGAGGGCGACTGGAAAGCCACGGGCGCGCGCAAGGAAGACACCGAAGGCCTCGTCGACTACGCGCGGGCCATCGAAGGTGTCGAAATCGGCGTGCTCCTCGAACAGCGTGAAGGCGCCCTCAAAGGCAGCTTCCGGGCCAAGGATCCGCGCATGCGTGTCGATGTCGTGGCCAAGCGCTACAACGGCGGAGGGCATGCCTGCGCCGCCGGTTTCAATCCCGGAATGCAGCTGGACGCCTTCTACCCTGTCCTTGTCGAGGGTCTCGGCGAGCACCTGCGGCAAGTGAACGGCGGCGGAAGTGTCGCCGCGGCGGAGAATTTATCATGAGCCAGGGAGACTACGAAGGCGTTCTTCTCATCGACAAGCCGTCGGGCATCACCTCGCATGATGTGGTCGACCGTGTGCGCCGCAAGCTGCGCATGAAGCGTATCGGCCATGCCGGCACGCTGGACCCTATGGCCACCGGGCTTGTCATCATTCTCGTGGGCAAGGCGACAAAGCTCTCGCAATACCTAATCGGCCTTGACAAAGTGTACGAGGGTTGCATCGAGTTCGGGCGCTCCACCAACACCCACGACGCCGAGGGCGAAACGACGGAGGAGCACCCCGTGCCCGAAATGACGGTAGACGAACTCCGCGCCATTGTGGATACTTTTACCGGCGACCAGTACCAGACGCCTCCCATGTTCTCGGCCAAAAAGATCGACGGCGTGCCGCTCTACAAACTCGCCCGCAAGGGCAAGGAAATTGAGCGCGAGGCGCGCGTCGTCCGCATCAGCCGGTTTACTGTCGACCGGTGGGAACCCCCCGAATTCGATTTCACGCTCGCTTGCAGCAAAGGCACCTATGTGCGTACCGTCGCGCACGACCTTGGGCAAAAGACCGGTTGCGGCGCATTTCTCAAGGAGCTGCGCCGCGTCGAGATTGACCGCTTCCAGATTGAGGACTCGCTGGAACTGGCCGAGTTCGAGGAGATGGAGCCCGCCGAGATTTTTTCCGAACTGATCCCGTCGTATCAAGTTGTCCCGAGCAAGGTGCTTTAATCTGTTACGATTCCGTAATCCATGGAGGCCCTGGACCGCATCCCCGGATTTATCGAGTTGCCGGAAGCCGATATCTTTCCGCGTCCGGAACTGCGGGATTTCGGGAACGCTGCACCTGCGCCGCTGCACCTTGCCGTGGGTATTTTCGACGGTGTTCACCTCGGCCACCTGCGCGTCATTGGTGCCGCCGTGGACGCCGCGCGGAGGGATGGAGGGCGCTGCGGCGTGCTTACCTTTCATCCTCACCCGAGCCGTATCTTCCGCCCGGACGATCCCACGCTCCTTCTCATGCCCGCCGCAATGAAGAACCGGCGGCTCTTCAACGCAGGCGTGGACTACGTGGTGTGGAAGACATTCGGCCCTGATTTTGCGGCACTCTCTGCCGACGCCTTTCTGCCGGAACTGCGCTCCGCGCTGCCGACGCTCACGGGTGTTTACGTGGGGGAGAACTTCCGCTTCGGGCGGGGCCGCAAAGGCGATGTCGCGGCCCTTGCGGCGAGCGGGGCGAAACTCGGCGTCCAAGTACGCGGAGAGCCGCGCCTCACGCGCGGCGAAACGCCCATCAGCAGTTCACGGATCCGGGAGTGCCTGCTGCGCGGCGCCGTCGCCGAGGCCAATGAACTGCTCGGCCGTCCCTACGCCACACTCTCCACCGTCACACGGGGCAAGCGGCTGGGACGCCAGTTGGGCTTTCCCACGCTCAACCTGCCGTGGGCACCGGAGTTACTGCCTCGGTTCGGCGTCTACGCCGCGCGGGTTCGCCGACCCGCCGACCCGCCCGCGGACGGGCTGCCCGCCGTAGCTAATTTCGGCATCCGCCCAACCGTCGAGGAAGGCGTCGAGCCGCGCCTCGAGTGCCATGTCCTCACCGGGAACTGTCCGTTCTCGACCGGCGACCACCTCCTTGCCGAGTGGCTCGCCTTCCTCCGCCCGGAGCAACGCTTCGCATCCGTCGACGCCTTGCGCGACCGTATCGGCGAGGACGTCACGGAAGCCCGCGCGTTCTTTGCCCGAAGCTGACGGCGGCCGCGGCCGATACAATGCGCTGCGACGGGTATGACGGGAAATTCTAGCATCGATTGATCCGGCTAATACCATAACAAAAACTAATATAAGACTTGCGGGTCTATAAGTTTTATAGGAGGGTTTCGGGCAACTGTTGCGAACCATGCGAATCGGCGGATTACAGAAATGCTCTCTCAACGACTTTCCCGGAAAAGTCGCGGCGGTTATCTACTGCCAAGGATGCAATCTGCGCTGCCCCTACTGCAACGACCAGGAATACGTGGTACCGCAGTGCTTCGGACCGCCCCTGCCGGAAGCGGACGTGCTCGGGGCGATTGCCCGCCGTAAGGACCGTCTCGAAGGTGTTGTGGTTTCCGGCGGAGAGCCGACTGCGCAGGCGGACCTTCCACGCTTTTTGCGCGAGTTGCGCGAGTTGGGGCTCGCCGTCAAGCTCGACACCAACGGCACGCACCCTGAAATACTGCATTCAGTCCTGCGCGACGAACTTGTCGATTTCGTCGCAATGGACCTCAAAGCCCCCTTGTCGGGCTATGCGCAGATGGTCGGTCGTCCCGTAAACGCCGAGGACATCCGCCGAAGTGTCTGGCTGCTGCGCAACAGCGGTGTGGAGCACGAGTTCCGCACCACGGCCGTCCCCGGCATGCACACCGTCCGCGAACTAAAGCTGATCGTCGAGATGATCAACGGCGCGGACTGCTACGCCATCCAGGAATTTGTGTCCCGTTCGCCCCTCCAGACCGGCTTGAACGGACGCCCCGCCTTTCCACGCCGCACGATCGAGGACCTGCGCCCCTACATGGAGCGCCGGGTGAAACGCTTTGTCGTGCGCACTAACGATGACGCCGTGCAGATGCCCGTAGGCAAACGCCGCCGCGCGCCCCAAGCCATGGCCGTCGGCTAAACCCCTTTTCCGGGCGTGAGACACCCGGAAGTTAGAGACAGACAGCGACAAACAAGAGACCAATCAATAGAGCAATCGCATAGGAATAGGAGAGCGTCGCGAGAGCGACGTAAAATGAGAAAGCCCCCGCCACATACTGCGGGGGCTTTTTCTTTTCGTCGCCGGGAGGCGGTTCCGGCGGTGGGGAGAGATGGATTGTGTAGAACTCCGGATAGCCGTCCTTGGATATCAAGGCGATTCCCTTCCCGTGACCCCGGCGGCGCTCGGTATGGGCGGGGCATCGCAAGGCTGCATGCATTCGCACGCGCCCCGGACCGACCGCCGGGATGGCAGTCGGCTACGATCACCGGACCCACTCCGCTGCGTGCCATGCCCGCTGGAAGTGAGAAACCGGGAGATCGACTCGACGTCGTCGACTATGTTCAGGCCAGCCGGAAGTCAGGGTCGATGAGAGATCAGGCGCTCGAGTTCGGTGAGCACGCGGGAAGGAACTTTTGCATCCGAAAATTCTACGGCGGCATGCCCGCGGTCCGCCCCGTCGATCCATGCATAGGACACACGGTTGCTCCCGCTGACGCTGAGGGTGAACGTTCTGGCCGGATGCGGCATCCAGTCAAATGCAACCGCGCCATCCGGCTCCGCCGAAACTTCCGGCAACGGGATGCCGTCGGGCAGGGCGCGAACAAAGGCCCTCGCGCGCGCCAGAGCTGCTGGGTTCACGGCTTCGGCGCCCTAGCCGTCCCAGTCGTCCTCGGCGCATTCTTCGGCGAGTTGGTGGAGCTTGGTGAGCAGGCGCATCGCTTCAGGCAGTCAAGGCGGCACTTAGGGCCGCATCGGTTTCACTATGGGGTGCGAAGATGGTGCAGACTTGCCTGCCGATGTTCAGCGATGCCTCGTCCCATTGCTGGTTGTCGGGATCGTAGACCATGGCGCAGATCATATCGGGATGCCTGTTCTTGAGGTCGGTCCAACGCCAACCCCATTGTTCCATGTAGGGAAGGAGATTCCGTGTCCGCGTGACAGGCTGCAGGGCGAGGGGCTTCGGACCTTCAAGGTAAAAATCGACGGTGATTTCCCGTTCCACCTGTCCCGCAAGTTTGTGCCGCCGCAGCGGGGTCAGGCGGCGGTTGTAAAAAAACGAGGTGATGCGATCCTCGATCATGCGCTCCGTGCCGGGAAAAATCTCCTTGGGGACCTTCGGCAGGAGGTGGGAGATCGCGACCAACCCTTCAGCGAAAATCTGAATCTCCGCCACTTCAAATGGAAACCGCATCAGCTTTTCGATCTGCAGACCATCACGATCAAACCCGTAGAATGAGGTTTGTTGTTGAAGCACAGTCGCCAGCTTTCCCTGGTCCGGGTGGAGTCCGGCGTCGAGCAGTTTGCCCAAGGTCGCTCCCCGGTCGGTCATCCGCCATTGTCTGGGCGTCAGTTGCTCAAGGTGAACCGTCACCTGCCAGCCATCCGCGTAGAGCACCGGCGGCGACACAACCACGCCGTCCGCAACGGCTTCCACCTGAAGCTGTTCCTCCCAGAAGGCCGTGAACGAGGCGCGCAGAGTGTTGATGAGTTGAGTTTTGTCGATGCTCATAGTAGGCGTTCATTCCCCTTCTGTCGAGGTCAGCCGCTTGGCCACATTTTGATATTTGGGCGTAGGTTCGAAAGCGAGTATGTCGACTCCTTCAAGAGGCCCGAGAACGGAATCGATACGCTCCCGTACCTCGGACCACACCAAGCCACCGTTGCCGCATCCCAGCGGCGGGAGGGCGACGGATTGAATCTCTTTTTCACGGATCACCCTCGCCAAATCGACGAGGACCTTCTCAATCCACTCCATTTGCGACGGACGGCGCCAGTGCCGCTTCGTCGGGAAATGGATGACCCACTTCGGGCCACTGAGTTCGTTGGTCGGAGTCAGAAACATGCGCCCGGTCCGCACCTCTCCGGATTTACAGGCAGCGGCGTAGGCTTTGAAAACCTCCGGGTACCGCTCCTTGAACATGAGCGCGATGCCTTTGCCCATGACCCCGACGGTGTTGACCGTGTTCACCACTGCTTCCACGTCGGATTCGAGCAAATTGCCTTGTCTGTAGGTGATCATGAGTCTTCAGGCGTTGTTGCCGGTGATGATTTTCCATGCTTTTTTAAGCTTATCTCCACTCATGCGAACGCCGGATTGGCTTGCGATGTTCTGCCATGTTTCAACGGAGGCGGTGTTGAGCCATTGCCGGGCCTCTTGAATCCGGGGGATCTTTTTGTCAGACGCACTCGTCGCTTTGAATTGCGAGCCAAAGGCTTGACTGAGAGAACGCGGAACACCGAGGTTCCGCATGATGACCGCCTCGACGGTGGGAACACCGAAATAAATCATCGAAGGGATCGAACGGATTTCCGTCCTCGCTTCGTCCGAAAGCTCCGCTTCGGATAGCCCACTCATGGCTTGCAGGGCGCCGAATCCCCAGGAGCCTTGGTGGGTGATGGTTCGATAGACCATGCGGCAGCATTCGGTCATCCGCTTCTCAAGGTCTGCAATGTCGGCAAAATGGGCGTCGGCGATTTCCCGCAAGGACTTTCCGGAGACCCATTTTTGAAGCATGGAAGCGATCTCCTGGCCATGCCCGGCACCGAAAGTGGGAATATTCAACTCGGGGACCTTCAATAACGCTCCGACAAGCCCGCGCATCGATTTCGCGTTGGCCTGAAACAAACGGCTCGGGCTCCAATCCTCGGGGGAGAGGGTAAACGTGTCTTTATTTTGCAGGAGGTCCGTTACCGTCTCCGGTGAAAAGCCGGTCAGGTCTACCAAAGTCATCACCCCCGGTTTCGCCTTTTCGAGTTGCTCCGCGTATTTCCGTGTGGCTTCGACCAATTGCTCCGCCAAGTCCGGGCGCTTCTCGCTCATGCGGTAGTAGGCGTAGGTGCGTTTGAGAAGCTTTTCCGTTTCCGAAATAAATTGGGCATGGTTCCCGGTCACCTTGTAGCTGTGGGCGAGGAACTGGACGAAGCTCGACCACTTGGCGTCGTTGCGGACCAGTCGGCGCAGATCCAGTTCCCACCCCAGCTCGATGGTTTCGCTAATCATCGCTTCCAGGGCGGATGCCAACTCCACCACCTGCTCGTTTACGTAGCCTTCGATGGCGGTATCATCCGGGGTCTGTGAAGCGAAGAGGACCAAGCCCAGCGTATCCTGAAAAAGCCGTCCGGCACGCCCGGCGATATTCCAGAATTCATCGGGCCGTAGCGCTTGTCGGATATACCCCCCTCCAATCGGAACGGGCTTCTGCCAAGTCGAAAGAATGACATTGGATATCGGAAAGTTAACTCCTTGCGCCAAGGTGGTTGTTGAAATGAGCGCCGCGAGGTCGCCTTCCTCTGTCAGCCATTCCAGCAAAGAACGAATCTCCGGCGAAATCCCCGAATGATGCACGCCAATGCCCTTGGCCAAAAGGGAATAAAGGGCGAAGTCCTCACCGCATTCCGCCGCGACAAACTCCCGGACGAGGCTGAGATTGTCGCTCGATTTGTCCGGGAGCATTGCTTTAAGCTTTTCCGCCAGGTTCCAGCAATCCGTTGGGGAATAGGCCAGGACAATGGAGCTGCCCCGGGCGGCAAGAGCCTTGGCGGTCAGGGCCGCGACATTCAGCTTGGAAGATTTGGCTTTCGTAAGCGTCACCGGACGTTGCTGCTCCCGTTCGATGGGCACTCTCTCGTCAAACGAGATCGGGTGTTTATGGGGTTGCGAAACATGCAACGGCTTGAGTTCCAGTCCCCATGAGCGCCCGCGGCCGCTCGGGTAGGCCAGCGCGAGCATCTGGTCGTTGGGTTGCCAATTCAGGGCCAGGGAAGGTGTCACGTCGCTGGAGCGTTCATCATCCAGCCAAGTGGCCAACTCTTTGGCATTGGGAATAAAGGGAGTCAGCAACAGGAAATGCGTATCGGGAGACTCACGGTTGATGGTCGCCAAAACCAACTCGCTGCGGAGGCCGCGTTCGCCGTCGCCGAGATTGTGGGCTTCGTCGAGAACCACCAGACCGAGCGGATGCTCCTCGTCGCCGAGAGCGCCGTTCCGGACGATCAGGTCGAGCTTTTCCGGTGTGGTGACGAGGACGTCGAAACTGTCGCGGGCTTGTAAAAGCTCCTCTTCGAGCGGGTCCAATTCATAGGCCGGGGTTGCCTGTTCCACCTTGATGTTGAGCGGGCCGAGGTCGCGGCGAAGGCGTACCGTGATTTGATTCACCAAGGCGCGGGTGGGGACGAGGTAGGCGATCCAGCTCTTGGCAAGGTTGACCTTTGTCTGGATGATGCGGAATTCCGCGAGCAGGGTTTTGCCGCTGGAAGTCGGCATTTCCACGACCACCGCCCGGTTGCCGGTGTTCATCACCTCCTGAATCGCGTCCCGTTGCGGCGGCAGCAGCTCAAACAGGGGGCGAGTCTGAAGCTCGTCTGTCAGAGCCTTCTTGAAATCGGTCATCTGACTGTTATAGGCCGCCATCGTGTGCCAGATGGTCGCCCGGATCAATGACCGGGAAGCCATCCGGATCCACCGCAGGAGCAAAGCCAGCTCAATGATCCCCGCCGAATCCGCGGCATCGACAGCCTTCGACAGATGGAAATCGACATCGTCCAAAACGGTTCTCGGCGTGCCTTTCCCGACAAACACCCCCAGCAATTCCACCGCCTTGGCCAAATGGTAGAAGGCGACCAGTTCCGGCGCAGCCGCCTGTCGTTGGCCGTTTTCCGCCGCCGGGTACTCCTTCTCAAAGCTTTGTTGGCATTCACGAAGGGATCGAATTGCGTCCGCCGCAGCATGAAGGTCGCTCCAATCCTTCTTTCGCACCACCCGGAGAAAGGCATCGGCAACGGTGAAAAGGACGCGCCTCGGCCAGGTCATGTTCGCATCGTCGCACGACGGCACCGGCCAGGGATTCTCACCGAGAAAGCGCCGGATGTCAGCGCTCCTTTCTCCCAGTACCCCCACAGCGGCCAGCCGAATCGCGTCCTTGACGCGTTGGTCGGCGTCCTCACTGAACGGAAGCACACGGCGGATATCAAAGGCTAACGAGCAAAAGTCGCGAAACTCCACGCCCTCTTTGGACTTCACATCGCGCCGCCATGCGCGGGACAGATCCAAGCAGCGCAGTTCGACCAGGTGCAGCGCCTCTTCCAACCTTAGCGTGTCCTCGGGCGATGAAGACTCCTGCGAGCCAAGCCTTCCGGTGGCGATCCGGCCCAAAATCCTTTTGGCGAGAAGGACCTTGGCATGCGCCGCCGTTCCCTCAATAGACTCCCGCCCGCCGGCCTTGGCGTTCACCACGCCACCTGAAGCGGTTCTTCTCATCAATGCCGCGATTGAGCGGCGCACGGAGCTGGAAAGCGTGCTGTTGACAGTGCCCAAAACAGAGCCTCATCCCTCTTCGATCAACGCCAACCGCTCGACGGCCAACCCCAAGAGCCGGTCGTCAAACAAACGTTCTTTGCGTTCTGCGGCTTGAGATCCCCCTGGCCAACGCTTTAATCCCTGACGCACCGAGGAGACATGCGGGGAACAACCTTCACGTTCGATGAGCCAGTCCACGGTGGCGAGCAGTTCGAGACCGAGCGGCGACTGGAACCCATCGATGAGCGCGTCCGTTTTTTCCAAAACGCTGGTATAGGGTTGGGCGGCAGCCCCGCGTAAGAATAACGCAACCTTATCCGTTTCCGATTCGGCATAGGCGATGGTATCGTAAGGGCCGCAATCACTGATGCGTTTGTCACTTTTCAGGTAGCTTCCATCCAAGGCATTCAGCAGATGGTTCAACCGGGGAGAAAACGGACCGTAGCGATCTGCTTGAAAACGTAGATCTAGAACATCCTCCAGTCCGGCATCTTCAATGCCTCGGCTCAAAAACCACGCCAGCTTCTGGATCTCAAGCAGGGTACATTCGATGCCGAGAATCCAATACCTGCGGATCATATCCGTGATCAGAGCCCTGGGAATCGTCAGTTCCTTAACCCCTTGGCGCTTGGCCACATTTTGATATTTGGGCGTAGGTTCGAAAGCGAGTATGTCGACTCCTTCAAGAGGCCCGAGAACGGAATCGATGCGCTCCCGCACCTCGGACCATTCCAAGCCACCGTTGCCGCATCCCAGTGGTGGGAGCGCGACGGAGCGAATCTTCTTGTCACGGATGACCCTCGCCAAATCGACGAGCCCCTGCTCAATCCACTCCATCTGTGACGGACGACGCCAGTGCTGCTTCGTCGGGAAATGGATGACCCACTTCGGCCCGCTCAGTTCGTTGGTCGAAGTCACAAACATGCGCCCGGTCTGCACCTCTCCGGATTTGCAGGCAGCGGCGTAGGCCTTGAAAACCTCCGGGTAGCGCTCCTTGAACATGAGCGCGATTCCCTTGCCCATGACACCGACGGTGTTGACCGTATTAACGACGGCCTCCACGTCAGCTTCGAGCAAATTGCCTTGTTGGTAGGTGATCATGACTAAAAATACCAGCCGGGCCGGATTACGATGTCCAATTCCAAATTGGCTTCAACGAGGCGGGATTTCAACCACTCATTCGCCGATTTAGAATGACAACCCATGCCGAGGACTGCCGAGATAGGAAGTTTCTGATAGACGAGAGCTTCTGCCTGATAGCGTTCTTTTTTACCTGGATCATCCGGGTCGTGACGGAAATCCCTCGCCTGCAACAGGGGCCAATCCACCCGATCCAAGGATGCTAGATCATTGAAGTAATTGGCGGTCAGGGAATATGCATGACCGTCGGTGAAGACGAAATGGATGCCAAGCTCATGCACCCGGCGCAAAGAACTCACAAGGATCACGATTTCTTCATTTGGAACCTTTCGGATGCCTCCATATCCCGTCTTGATATTGTAAAGCATTATTGAGAAGGGAGTAAAATAAAACGGGACGTAGTCGCTCAAGGTTCCGCCAGGTGCAACGGGCACAGGCCGCTCCTGTCGCCTCCGGATCAACTCCGGATTTCCAATTTCCACGTAATTCGGGTCAAACACTGTAGAGTTTCGACAATGGACGCCGTTTTGCAAAATCCAAGGGATATTCCGAATATGGGTGATCCGGAAAATAAGGGCTTTGTCAGGGTTTAGGGAACTCATTAGATTGCTTTTTCTTACCTCCTCGACGCTTTGGGGTAGAGTCTTTTAACTCCTCTACAACCTCTCGAAGGACTGTCGCTTGTAAAAGATGTTCAACAATGTCAATCACGTGCTGAACGTGTTCCCATTTTGGGCGATAACCCCGATGAGAAGCGGCATTCCCTACGTCAAGTGCGACGGATAGCAATTCGAGGCTGGATTCGCTAAGTAATCCAGCCTTCTGGAGGGCTGACAGCTTTTGCTTGAACGTTCCAACATCTCCAACCTTCCATGAAACTTCACTGTCTATGCGGTTTGGCAGGCGGCGGGAACGAGGGT
>JAFIGH010000026.1 GCA_020831525.1 Opitutales bacterium | reverse complement strand
CAGTCTACCACACCGCCGCCGGTTCATGACAGGGGGTCGTTTGCCGGACGGATACCGTTCTGCCGCACACGGACTGGCTCCCGGGCGCCGTCTCCCGATAGCCGATTTCCCGCAGAGCGGAGGCGAAGCTTCCCGCAGCCCGCGCATAAAAGAAGCCCCGGGGCCTGTGAGGGCCGCCGGGGCTGGAAAAGATTCCGTGTTCGCGTAAACCTACGCAGCGAATCCGGGCTTAGCCGACGTCTTCGCTCCGCGCACCGGAGCCACCGAGGGTATTGATCTTGAGGCGGCGGTATTTCGGCAGGCCGGTGCCGGCCGGAATGAGGTGCCCCATGATAACATTCTCCTTGAAGCCTTCAAGATTGTCGATCTTGCCGAGGGTGGAGGCGTCGGTGAGCACGCGCGTTGTCTCCTGGAAGGAGGCGGCGGAGATAAACGACTCAGTCTCGACAGAAGCCTTCGTGATACCGAGGAGGATAGGCTCGCCTTCGGCGGGCTGGCCGCCGGCTTCGACGATCTTCTCGTTGGAGACCATGAAGGCCTCCTTGTCGATTTGTTCGCCCCAGAAGAAATCGGAGTCACCCGGATCGGTGATGCGCACCTTGCGGAGCATCTGCGAGACGATGATCTCGATATGCTTGTCGTTGATCGTCACGCCCTGGAGACGGTAGACCTTCTGGATCTCGCCGAGGATGTAGTCCTGCACGGCGTTGGGCCCGAGGATCTCGAGGATTTCGTGCGGATCGGCGGCACCTTCGGTGAGGTGCTGTCCTTTGCGCACGATGTCGCCCGGTTGCACGATGATGTGCTTGCCGTGCGGAATAAGGTGTTCCTCTTCCTGGCCGCTTTCCTCGTCGGTGACAACGAGGCGCTTCTTGCTGCGGACGGTGCCCTGCATGGAAACGATGCCGTCGATCTTCGCCATCTCGGCGGCCTCCTTGGGGCGGCGGGCCTCGAAGAGCTCGGCCACGCGGGGCAGACCCCCGGTGATGTCCTGCGTCTTGGAAGCTTGGCGCGGGGTCTTTGCGAGGAGCGAACCGGCGTCGATCTCGTCCCCTTCGACAACCGAAAGCGTCGCACCCGTGGGAACGGAATAGGTAGCGAGCACCTTGCCGTTGTCTCCCACGATTTCAATCTGCGGATTGAGGTCCTCTTTGTGCTCGACCACGACGGTGGCGATACTGCCGCTGGCGGCGTCCATCTCGCGCTTCACCGTGACACCCGGAATCATGTCGCGGAAGCGGACCGTCCCCGACTTCTCGGAAAGGATAGGCACATTGAAGGGATCCCACTGCGCGAGCGTGGTGCCGGAGTCGATGCTGTCGCCGTCGCGAAGGCGCAGGAGTGCGCCGGCCGGAATGTTGTAGGCCTCGACCTCTTTATCCTTCTTGTCGAAGAGCGTGATTTTGCCAGTCTTGTTGAGCACGACGAGTCCGGCGCCGCCACCCACTTCCACTGTACGCAGACCGCTGAAAGCGAGACGGCCTCCCTCGCGGACAGTGATATCGGCTGACTGCGAGAGAGCGGAGGCAATGCCCCCGATGTGGAAGGTACGCATGGTCAACTGGGTACCGGGCTCGCCGATAGACTGCGCGGCGATGATCCCGACAGCCGTGCCTACCTCGACAAGCGAGTTCGTCGCCGGGTTGATGCCGTAGGCGTTGGCCGGAAGGCTGTTCTTCCGCGAATGCGTGAGGGGCGACATGATCTTCACCCGCTCGATGCCGAGTTCCTCAACGCGGCGGGCGTCGTCAGCCGTTACAAGCTTGTTCGCGTGAAGAACGATCTCGTCCGGGTTGATCGGGTTGCGCACGTCCTCCGCCGGGTAGCGGCCGGTGATGCGGTCGCGGAGCGGGACGATCTCGTCGTCACCCTCGTAGATGGCATGCTTCCACACACCGTCTCGGTTGCCGTCGTCGTCACACGTGATGATTATGTCCATAGCGACATCACAGAGCTTGCGCGTGAGGTAGCCGGCGTCGGCGGTCTTGAGGGCGGTGTCGGCGAGGCCTTTGCGCGCGCCGTGCGTGGAGATAAAGTATTCGAGAACGGATAGACCCTCGCGAAAGGAGGAAAGGATCGGCCGCTCGATAATCTCGCCGGACGGCTTGGCCATGAGCCCGCGCGTTCCGCACAGCTGGCGAACCTGCTGCTTGTTGCCGCGCGCGCCGGAGTCCATCATGAGGAAGACCGGGTTGACCTCTTCTTTGCCGTTGTTGTGGTCGAGATGACGGAATACAGCCGAGGCGATCTCGTCGGTAGCCTGCGTCCAGATATCGATGATCTTGTTGTAGCGCTCGCCGCCGGTAATGATGCCCTTTCGGTATTGCCCCATGACCTCGCTGATACGCTCTCGGGCGCGGGCGACGATATCCTTCTTTTCGGGCGGGATAATCATATCCTCCATGCCGATGGAGATGCCCGCCGAGGTGGCGATAGTGAAGCCGAGTTCCTTGAGGCGGTCGAGCATGAGGATGGACTCCTCGCGCCCGGCCGCACGGTAGGTGTCGTTAATCAGCTCACCCAGCTTCTTCTTCGCCACAGGGAAGTTGATAAACCCAAGGCTCTCCGGCCAGATGCCGCTGAAGATGACGCGCCCGGGCGTGGTGATGAGAATCTTTTCCTTCGCCTTGCCGTAGACCGTCTCGCGGCCGAAATCGGGATTGGCGATTCGGATCCATTCGTGGCGGCGCACCACTCCGTCGGCCTCGGCGAGCAGCACTTCATCGAAGGAGTTGAAGAGCGGGAGATGCTTGCCCTCGGGCGGATCGTTGCGCGGCTCGATGGTGAGGTAATAGGCGCCGAGAACGATATCCTGCGAAGGCGTGAGGATAGGATCACCGCTGGAGGGCGAAAAGATATTGTTCGTGCTCATCATGAGCAGCTTAGCCTCGAGGACGGCCTCGAGGGAGAGCGGCACGTGCACGGCCATTTGGTCGCCGTCGAAGTCGGCGTTGTAGGCCGCGCAGACAAGCGGGTGCAAACGGATGGCATCGCCCTCGATAAGGGTGGGCTCGAAAGCCTGAATGGAGAGGCGGTGCAGCGTGGGCGCGCGGTTGAGAAGCACCGGGTGGCCCTTCGTCACTTCTTCGAGGATATCCCAGACCTCAGGTGAGCGCTTCTCGATCATCTTGCGCGCGCCGCGCACGGTGTGGACGAAGCCCAGCTCCTTGAGGCGGCGGATGATGAACGGCTCGAAGAGAACAAGTGCCATCTTCTTGGGAAGACCGCACTGGTGGAGGTTCAGCTCGGGCCCAATGACGATGACGGAACGGCCCGAGTAATCCACCCGCTTTCCGAGGAGATTCTGGCGGAAGCGTCCCTGCTTCCCCTTGAGCATGTCGCTGAGCGATTTGAGGGGACGGTTGCCCGCACCGGTGACGGCACGGCCGTGGCGGCCGTTGTCGAAGAGCGCGTCGACGGCCTCCTGCAACATCCGCTTCTCATTGTGGATGATAACATCCGGCGTCTTGAGCATGAGCAGGTTCTTCAACCGGTTGTTGCGGTTGATGACGCGGCGGTAGAGGTCGTTGAGGTCGGAAGTGGCGAAACGTCCGCCCTCAAGGGGGACGAGCGGCCGCAAGTCCGGAGGGATCACCGGAAGCACTTCGAGGACCATCCACTCGGGGCGGGACTCGGACTGGATGAAACCCTGGATGACCTTGAGACGCTTGGAGATCTTCTTCTTGATCTGCTTCGAGCGTGTGTTGTGCATCTGCTCGTGCAGTTCGTCGACGACGGACTGGAGATCCATGCGCTCGAGGACCTGGCGCACCGCGCCCGCGCCCATGCCGGCTTCGAAAGAATCGTCGCCGTATTCATCGAGGGCCGCCTGGTAATCCTGCTCGGTAAGGAGCGCCTTTTCTTCAAGGGGCGTCTTGCCCGGATCGATGACGATGTAGTTCTCGTAGTAGATGACACGCTCGAGGTTGCGGGCGGTCATATCGAGAAGCAGGCCGAGGCGGCTCGGCATACTCTTGAGGAACCAGATGTGCGTGCATGGCACGGCCAGCTCAATGTGGCCCATGCGCTCGCGGCGCACGCGGCTGACAGTGACCTCGACACCGCAGCGGTCGCAGATGACACCCTTGTACTTGATGCGCTTGTATTTGCCGCAGGCGCACTCGTAGTCACGCACCGGACCGAAGATTCTCTGGCAGAAGAGTCCCCCGGGCTCGGGCTTGAATGTACGGTAATTGATCGTCTCGGGGTTCTTCACCTCGCCCCGGGACCACGAACGGATCGTGTCGGGCGAAGCGACCGTGATCGAGACTTTGTCGAACGATTGGTCTTTCTCAAAACCAAGGATGTCGCGGATTTCGCGTGTCTGCACTTCTTCACTCATGGCGCGCTGGTGTGGGAGGGGAAACGGTGATTAGTTAGCGAAGGCGGAGGCCAGGGGATCCTGGTCGCCGAGGCGGATATCGAGGCAAAGGCTCTGCATCTCCTTCATAAGGACATTGAAGGACTGCGGCGTGCCGGCCTGGAGGCTGTTGTCGCCCTTGACGAGTTGCTCGTAAATGCGGGTGCGGCCCTGCACGTCGTCGGACTTGACGGTGAGCAGTTCCTGCAGGGTGTAGGCGGCACCGTAGGCTTCGAGCGCCCAGACCTCCATCTCGCCGAAACGCTGGCCCCCGTACTGCGCCTTGCCTCCAAGCGGCTGCTGGGTGATAAGGCTGTAGGGACCGACGGCGCGGGCGTGGATCTTGTCTGCGACAAGGTGGTTAAGCTTGAGCATGTAGGTGTAGCCAACGACCACATCCTGATCGAGCTTGCGTCCGGTGCGTCCGTCGTAGAGCGGGCTCTTGCCGCTTGTCGGCAGGTCGGCGTCCCTCAGGTATTTCTTGATCTGCTCCTCCTCGATGCCGTCGAAGACCGGCGTGGCGATCTTGATGCCGAGCTTTTTGCAGGCGAAGCCGAGGTGGCACTCCAGAACCTGGCCGACATTCATACGGCTTGGAACGCCGAGCGGATTGAGGCAGATGTCGATAGGCGTGCCGTCCTCAAGGTAGGGCATGTCTTCGATGGGAACAATTTTGGCAATGACGCCCTTGTTCCCGTGGCGGCCCGCCATCTTGTCCCCGACCTGGATTTTGCGCTTTGTGGCGATGTAGACCTTGACGTTCTTGATCGTGCCCTGCTCGACGTCGTCGCCGGATTCGACTGCTTCGATTTTGCGTTCCTGGTCATGTTCCAGTTCGTCGAACTTCGCCTTGTAGCTCTCAATGATCTCCATGATCTTGATACGTACGGGCGAAGGATCGATTTCGATGGTCTTGTATACGGCGGCGAGGCGGCGAAGAAGCGTCTTGGTGATCTTGCGGTTGGCCGGGATGATCGTCTCGCCGGACTCACTGTTGGTCACATCAAGCGGAATCTTTTCGCCAAGGAGAATATTGGAAAGGCTTTCCGTGAGGGCCTCGCGCAGCTTGTCCGCCTGGCTGCGGTACTCTTCGTTGATCTTCTTTATCTGGCGGCGCTTGTCGGAGGCCGAAAGCTTCTCCGGTTCGCCCTCGAGGCGGCTGGAGACCTTGACGTCCATGATGATGCCGTAGGTGCCGGAGGGCACGAGGAGCGAAGTGTCCTTCACGTCAGCGGCCTTCTCCCCGAAAATCGCGCGAAGGAGCTTCTCCTCAGGGGCGAGTTCGGTCTCGGACTTCGGCGTGATCTTGCCGACGAGGATATCGCCCGGCTTCACCTCCGCGCCGACGCGGATGACGCCGTCGTGGTTGAGGTTCTTTAGAGCCTCTTCACCGACGTTCGGGATGTCCCGGGTGATTTCCTCGGGGCCGAGCTTGGTGTCGCGGGCCGTCACTTCGAACTCGTCGATGTGGATCGAGGTATAGACATCGTCCCGGAGCAGGCGCTCGCTGATGAGAATGGCGTCTTCAAAGTTATAGCCGTTCCACGGCATGTAGGCGACGAGGACATTGCGGCCGATGGCGATCTCACCCTTGTCAGTGGAGGCGCCGTCGGCGATGATGTCGCCCGCCTTCACTTCCTGCCCGCGTTCCACAACCGGCTTTTGGTTGAAGCAGGTGCCCGCGTTGGAGCGGAGGAACTTGCGCAGCTCGTAAACGTGTATGCCGTTCTTCGGGTCGGACTTCGGCTTCTTGAGGATGCGCGGCGGCACTGTGCCGTCGGACGAAATGATGATACGGCGGGCGTCCACCGAGGCGACCTTGCCGTCGGCTTCGGCGACGGAGACCGTCTTGGAATCCCGCGCAACCCGGCCCTCGATACCCGTGCCGACAAAGGGTGCCTCCGTCTGGAGGAGCGGCACGCCCTGGCGCTGCATGTTCGAGCCCATGAGTGCGCGGTTGGCGTCGTCGTGCTCGAGGAAGGGGATGAGACCGGCGGCGACAGAGACGACCTGCTTCGGCGAGACGTCCATAAGGTCGACTTCGGTTGGATCGACTTCGACGAAGTCGTCACCGCGGCGCGCCGTCACACGACCGGTGAGGGCGCCGTCCTCGATGCGGGAGTTTGCCTGGGCAATCGTCTTCCCTTCTTCCTGGTCGGCGTTCATGTACAGGACTTCGTCGCTCACCTTGCCGTCGCGGACGATACGGTAGGGTGTCTCGATGAAGCCGAATTCATTCACCCGCGAGTAGGTGGACAGGCTGTTGATGAGACCGATGTTCGGACCTTCCGGCGTCTCAATCGGGCAAATACGCCCGTAGTGGCTCGGGTGGACGTCGCGCACTTCAAAACCCGCGCGCTCACGGTTGAGACCGCCCGGCCCGAGCGCGGAGAGGCGACGCTTGTGCGTGACCTCCGCGAGCGGGTTGATCTGGTCCATGAACTGGCTGAGCTGGCTGCGCGCGAAAAAGTCGCGGATGACCGTGCTGAGCGCCTTCGGGTTGATGAGCTTCTGCGGAGTGATGGAGTCGACGCTTTGGTCGTAGAGCGTCATGCGCTCCTTGACGAGGCGCTCGGTGCGGGCGAGGCCGATGCGGCACTGGTTCATGAGCAGTTCGCCCACGGTGCGTACGCGGCGACTGCCGAGGTGGTCGATATCGTCCTTGATCCCTTCGCCCTTCTTGAGACGCACAAGGTACTTCGTTGCCTCAACGACGTCCTCGACGTTGATGACGCGGCTGTCGAGGTCGGTCTCAAGGTTGAGCTTCTGGTTGATCTTGTAGCGACCGACCCGTCCGAGGTCGTAGCGCTTGGGATCCATGAAGAGGCGCTTAAGGAGCGCTTTGGCGTTGGCCACCGTGGGGGGCTCGCCCGGGCGTAGCCGCTTGTAAATGTCCTTGAGGGCCTCCTCCTCGTTGCGGGTGGGGTCCTTCTTGAGACAGCGGATGGTGGCACCGTCGTCGGCGGTAGTATCAATAACACGCACCTTGTCGATGCCGGCGGCCTCGATACTGCGCACAATCGTCTTGGTGAGCGGCTCAAAGGATCGCGCGAGAACAGCGCCCTTGTCCGCGTCGACGAGATCTTCGACGAGGACGAGGCGGCTGACGGACTCCATCTTCAGCGCATCGGTGACTTTGAGATCCTCGATGTTGTAGAAAAAGTTGAGAATTTCGTAGTCGCTCCCGTAGCCCATCGCCCGCAGCAGCGTGGTGATGAGGAACTTGCGGCGGCGGCGGCGGCGGTCGAGGTAGACGTAGAGAAGGTCGTTCTGGTCGAACTGGGTCTCCAGCCACGTGCCGCGGTCGGGAATGATGCGGAAGCTGTGGAGGATCTTGCCGCTGGTGTGCGTGGTCTCCTCGAAGGCGATGCCCGGCGAGCGGTGGAGCTGACTCACGACGACGCGCTCGGCACCGTTGATAATAAACGATCCGCGCTCGGTGATCATGGGCATTTCGCCCATGTAGATCTCCTCGTCTTTGATAGAATCCTCTTCCTTGAGCCGCAGCTTGACGTAGAGGGAGATCGAATAGGTGACGCCCTCTTTGATACACTCCATCTCGGAGAGCTTCGGCCCGGCGAGGGAGTACGAAACGTAGTCGAGGCTGCAACGCCCGTCGTAACTCTCGATGGGGAAGACCTCCTTGAGGACGGCTTCAAGGCCGACGTGCTTGCGCTGGCTCGGCGGAAGATCCGATTGCAGGAACTCCTTGAAGGAGTCGATCTGGATCTGGATGAGATTCGGCGGAGCGATGACTTCCGTAAGCTTCCCGAAGTTGATGCGGTCTGACATGGTCGCGGAGGGTTGAATGCGTTTGTTGAAAAACGTGGAAATGCGAAGAGGCGGGAAGTCACCAAGGACTTCCGGCCGCTTCGCACTGGATTGGATACGAAAAAACAGGCATCAGCGCAGGCCCGTTGCCGGGCCTGCACTGAAACCTGAGAGAATGTCTGATGAAACGGAGAGGTCTCAGAATTACTTGATCTCCACTTCGGCGCCGGCGCCTTCGAGCTTCTTCTTGATGTCTTCGGCGTCGTCCTTGCTGGTCGCTTCCTTGATCGCCTTGGGAGCGCTCTCGACGAGGTCCTTGGCTTCCTTGAGGCCGAGGCCGGTGATGCCGCGCACTTCCTTAATGACGGCGATCTTATTCGAACCGAACGACTTGAGGACAACATCGAACTCGGTCTTTTCCTCTTCGGGAGCAGCCGCTTCGCCTGCCGGGGCACCGGCGGCAACGGCCACGGGAGCCGCGGCGCTAACGCCCCACTTCTCCTCGAGGTCTTTCACGAGCCCGGCGATTTCCAGAACGGATTGTCCGCTGAGCCACTCGATGACGTCTTCTTTAGTGATATCTGCCATGGTCTTGTCTTTCCTTCCGATGTCGCTAGCGCTACTTGCGCGGAACTGCGCTTTCGTCGTTTAAGGGGCCTTTCCCCCTAGCAGCTTCGTTCAGGTGAAATCTAAAAATGTTTCTTTGCGGGCCTCAAGCCTCGTTCTCCTTGTCCACCTTGGCCTGCAAGACGTTCAAGAAACCCTGCGGACCGGCGATGAGTACCCGCACCAGCTGCGTGGCCGGGGTATTGAGAAGCGAGAGAAGCTGCGCGCGGAGAACGTCGGCGGTCGGCAGCTTGGCCAGCTGCGTGACGTCCTCGGGGGAGAGGCGGCCCTTTTCAAGGAAGCCGCCTTTGATCTCCATCTTCTTCTTATCCTTGAGGAACTTTTCAAGGACTTTGGCCACGCCGGGGGCGTTCTCGCCGCCGATGATGATGGCGGTCGGGCCGGTGATGCGTTCTTCCATGCCGGGGAGGCCGCGATCCTGGCCTGCGCGCTGGAGGATACTGTTCTTGACGACGTGGAACTCCGCGCCGTGGTCGGCAAGGATGCCGCGCAGCTCCTCCGTCTCGGCAACAGTGATGCCCTTGAAGTCCGCGAAGTAGACGTAGTTCGACTTGTCGAGGTGCGCCCCGACCTCGTCGATGAGAAATTGTTTTTCAGCTCGCATGGGGCTCTCCTTTAAAAGTGGTTGTAGAGGGAGGCGTCGAGGCGGACGCCGGGGGTCATCGTACCCGAGATGGCCGCCGACTTGATGTAGCGGTGGCCTTTGAGACCATCGGGACGGAGCTTGCCCACCGCGTCGATGGCCGTACGAATGTTCTCGGCGAGCTGCTCCTTGTTGAAGGAACGCTTGCCGACGATGAGACCGACGTTGGCCGTCTTGTCCATTTTGAACTCCACGCGTCCGCCGCTCTTGATGGCTTTGAGGGCGGTGGAAACGTCGTCCGTCACAGTGCCCGACTTCGGGTTGGGCATGAGACCGCGGGGGCCGAGGACGCGCGCGACCTGGCGCACCTCGCGCATGGCGGCGGGCGTCGCCACGGCGACGTCGAAATCGAGCCAACCGTCCTGTATCTTCGCGATGAGGTCGGCGAGGCCCGCCTCGTCGGCACCGGCGGCTTTCGCTTCCTCCGGATTCTCTGTAAAGACGATGACGCGCACCTTTTTGCCACTGCCGTTGGGCAGTTCGACGACGCCGCGGACCATCTGGTTGGACTGCCGCGGGTCGACGCCGAGGTGCAGAGAAAGCTCGACGGTTTCGTCGAACTTCGCCTTCGGCATCTTGCCTAGAACTTCGACCGCTTCGTCGAGCGGGTAGGTTTTGAGGCGGTCGACGAGACCGCGCGCCTGGGTTTGTTTTTTGCTGGTTTTGTTCATGGTTCGCCCACTCCCTCCGTGGAGGTGTTAACGTTGTGCGATACGGTGGATGAAAAAGCGCTCAATCGATGACATCAAGGCCCATGGAACGGGCGGTGCCTTCGATCACACGGGAAGCGGCATCGGGATTGCGCGCGTTGAGGTCGTTCTTCTTGATCTCGACGATCTCGGCGATCTGCTTGCGGGTGACCTTGCCGACCTTCTCTTTGTTCGGCACACCGGAGCCTTTCGCCACACCCGCGGCCTTGCGCAGGAGAACGGCGGCGGGCGGCGACTTGAGGATGAACGTGAAGGAGCGGTCCTGGTAGACCGAGATGACCACCGGCAGGATCATGCCCGCCTGGTCCTTCGTGCGCGCATTGAAATCCTTGCAGAACGCCATGATGTTAACCCCGGCGGCGCCCAGCGCGGGTCCGACGGGAGGAGCGGGATTTGCCGCTCCGGCCGGGAGCTGGAGCTTGATCGTGCCTGTGACTTTCTTAGCCATTGTTGTCTATCCTTGCTTGAATCGAAATTTGATTGCGGAAACGGAATCGGGAGCGGGTGTGCCTCACTGGTCCTCGGTGACGCGCTCCACCTGCCAGTATTCGAGTTCCACGGGGGTGAAGCGCCCGAAAATGGACACCGAGACCTTGAGTTTGCCGCGGTCGGGGTCGATCTCGTCGATGCGGCCCGTGAGGTTGAGGAAGGGGCCGTCCGTGATCTTCACCTCCTCGCCTTCTTCGTACTGGACCTTGGGCACTTCCTTCCCCTCGGCCTCGGCCACTTGGGTGAGGATTCGGTCGATCTCGGCCTTTTTCAGCGCGGCGGGTTTCTTGCCGCCGGCGAAACCGATGACGCCGTCAGCGCCGTTGATGTAATACCAGACCTTCTGGATGATCTGCTCGTCTTCGTCGTAGAGGCGGCAGTGGATAAAGAGGTAGCCGGGATACAGCTTGCGCTGGCGCTGGGATTTTTTGCCCTGCTTGACCTCGGAGACCGTCTCCATCGGCACGAGCACCTCGAAAATGTAGTCGTCGAGTTCGTTTTCCGCAATGTAGCGGTCAATGTAGCGCTTTGCCCCCGGTTCTTTGTTGGAGAGCGTCTGGACCACGTACCACTCTCCCTGCCGCAGCGGATTGCCGCTGTCGGTCTGGGGAACAGATGCTTGTCCGGAAGATTCTTCAGGCGTTGCCATGTGACGGAATCGGAGGCGTGTGGATCGGCGCCGCCTCTACGAGCGCACCCAGTTGGTGAGCAGTTGGATCCAGTTGTAGACGCTGAAATCGGCCAAGGCGACATACGCGCCCAGCAGCAACGAAGCGACAAAGACCACGATCGTACTGTCGCGCAGTTCGGTCTTGGTCGGCCACACTGTCTTTTTCAGTTCCTGGGAGGTCTCTCCGAGGAAGATGCGGATGCTGCGGAATGGATTGGCCATATTTGCTGGCGGAACGGGAAATTCAAAAACGCCGGGTCGGCGGGCGGTGGAATGGCAGGGCAGGAGGGACTCGAACCCCCAGCCAATGGTTTTGGAGACCACTACTCTACCAATTGAGCTACTGCCCTGAATGAAAAAATGAAACAGGGATGCCGGAGACCCGAAAACGAGCCTCCGGCAACCAGTGAAAGAATGTCAAGCTTACTCCGTGACTTCGGTGATCCGGCCGGCGCCAATGGTGCGGCCGCCTTCGCGGATGGCGAAGCGCTGGCCGGCCTCCATGGCAATCGGCTTCTGGAGGGCGATGTCCACCGCGAGGTTGTCCCCCGGCATGACCATCTCAACGCCTTCCGGCAGCGTCATGATGCCGGTGACATCCGTAGTGCGGAAGTAGAACTGCGGGCGGTAGCCGGAGAAGAACGGCGTGTGGCGACCGCCTTCTTCCTTGGTGAGAACGTAGATCTCGGCCTTGCCCTTAACGTGGGGCGTAATGCTGCCGGGCTTGGCAAGCACGTGGCCGCGCTCGATTTCGTCCTTCGCGACACCACGGAGGAGCACTCCGACGTTGTCGCCGGCCTGGCCTTGGTCGAGAAGCTTGCGGAACATTTCCACGCCGGTCACGACACTCTTGCGGGTGTCGGTAAGGCCGACGATCTCGATTTCTTCGCCCACCTTGACGACACCGCGCTCGATGCGGCCTGTCGCCACCGTGCCGCGGCCGGTGATGGAGAAGACGTCTTCGACGGACATGAGGAAAGGCTTGTCGGTCTCGCGCTGAGGCTCGGGGATCTCTTCGTCGATCGCAGTCATCAGTTCGCCGATGGAGTCGACCCACTGCTGCTCGCCGTTGAGCGCGCCGAGAGCGGAACCGCGCACGACACGGGCATTGTCGCCGTCGTACTGGTACTTTGAGAGAAGGTCGCGGACCTCGATCTCGACGAGTTCGAGAAGCTCCTCGTCGTCGAGAAGGTCGACCTTGTTGAGGAAAACCACAATCTTGGGCACGCCGACCTGGCGGGCGAGAAGGATATGCTCGCGCGTCTGCGGCATAGGTCCGTCCGCCGCACTCACCACGAGGATAGCACCGTCCATCTGGGCCGCGCCCGTGATCATGTTCTTCACGAAGTCCGCGTGGCCCGGGCAGTCCACGTGGGCGTAGTGACGCTTCTCGGATTCATACTCGACGTGCGCGACCGCGATCGTGACCGTCTTGGTCTCGTCGCGGACCGTGCCGCCCTTGGCGATATCCGCATAGGACTTGAACTGGGCCAGCCCCTTGTCGGACTGGACCTTCAAGATCGACGTCGTCAGGGTCGTCTTGCCATGGTCAATGTGGCCGATGGTGCCGACGTTGACGTGCGGCTTGGTACGCTCGAACTGCTTTTTAGACATGAGTTGTTTAGTATTTGTGGTGTAACGCGGTTTGAAAGAAACCCGGAACTACGAAATGGAGCCCTCGAGCGGATTTGAACCGCCGACCTCGTCCTTACCAAGGACGCGCTCTACCGACTGAGCTACAAGGGCCTTCCGAATCATAAATTCAGGGGATTGGTTTTGAAGCAAAGCGGCGAACATTGAGGGTGCGGAATTTTCGGGTCAAGCACTTTTGCCACGAAAAACAAGCCCTTTTCACAGTCCCGCCCGCGCCCCGTGAAGGCCGGCGGCCACGCCTCACGGGACGAGCGTCACACGGTAATAACCGGCCGCCAGCCGCCGCGCGAACTCCGCTCCGGCAAGATGGCGCCGCAACCCCGCGTCAAGCTCCTCGATCCCCGACGAACGCGCCATCACAGGAACCCCCACCACGCCGGTCAGCCCGGCATCGATAAAGAACACCGGAGTCTCCCACAGCCCGCCCGGAATCGCCGTGGCGATTTCATCCGGCAGTTCCAGGCGCTGCTCCCCGGTCGCCGCGCCGCCCGCCATGGGCTCGACGAGAATGCGAACCGCCCGCGGTCCGGGCACTGTGTAGCCCGCTTCCGCGCCTTTGCCGAAGCCCTCGGTGCCGCGCAGCATGCGCATATCGCGCAGCGCATCGACGGCGGGCGGGCGGAAGCGGGCGGCGATTTCGGCCGTGGGTGCCTCCGCCTCGTCGATCCGCAGACGCGGAGGGAAGACACCATACAACTCCGCCTGCTCCTCAAGGCTTGCCACACCGTCAATCGCGCTCGCTGAATTCCAGGCAGTCGGCACAAACAGAGGCGCGGAATCAAAGAGCATCGCCTGCTCCCGCACACGGGCGTCCTCCCCGGCGTCCTCCGCCCAGCGCACAAACGGAGCCGGCGCGGCGGGCGCCGGCGCGGGATCGGGTACTCGCACGAGCACGATGGCAAGCGCGTGCACCGCCGTTCCTCCGAGGATAGCCGTGAGCGCAAGCGGAGTCGGCCGCAGGCGCTGCAAAATGGCTGCCGCGCCGCTCAAGGCATGCCCTCCCGGAACCCCTTCAGTTCATCCCGGCGTTCCTCCCCCGCAATGCGAACACTGGCGAATCCCGCCATACGCGCCTCCGCAAGAATGGCAAAGGTCTCCTCCAGAGCCGTGCGCTTGTCGATCTTGAGCAAAAGGCTGCGCTCCGACTCCGGCAACCGCTCCGCGTGGGCCGCCAATGTCGCGCCCAGCGCCGCGCGCGGAATCTTCAGCCCTTCAAGGAAAAACTGCTCGTTTGGCATGACTGTGAGCACCGCGGGCGGCGCAGTGCCCCCGCCGGCGCCGACCGGAATCTGCGCAAGGTCGACATCCATGCCCGGAGAAAAGAGAAACCGCGAACTTCCCAGCGCAAGAAGCACAAACACCAAAATCACATCCAGCAGCGGAACGGCGTCAAAACCAACCCCGGGCCGAACGCGGGTCAGGGCACGGAAATCAAGCGGCCGCGTTATGCTTCCGGGCATGGCAACCACGCGCCGCCCGTCGACCGTGCGCACAACATTCTCTCCATCCCTCATACGCGCCCACCCTGCACGCCCCCTGCGCCGCCGTCAACGCCGAGCACCCACTCCCGCCGCAGCAGGGCGTAAACCTCCAAATCCACAAAATGGTCGTAAAGCCATTCTGCCTCGCGGTGGGTCCCCTCGTGCGTGAAACCGAGCCGCTCCGCCACGCCCCGGCTAGCCGAATTGCCCGTCGCACACCGGATCACCACACGGTTCATTCGCCGCTGCTCAAACGCATACCGCGCAGCCGCCTGCACAGCCGCTGTCATCAGCCCGCGCCCGCAAAACGCCTGCCCCAGCCAGTAGCCAAGGCTCGTCACGCGGTTCGTCGTGTCGAACCCGTGAAAGCCCACCATACCGGCGAAGCGTCCGTCCTCTAGCACCGCGAGGCTGAACCCCCCTCCCTTCCGGAATGCCACCGCATTCGCCTCCAGAAACCGCCGCGTATCCCGCACCGTGCGGGTACCGTCCAGCCAAGGCATCCACACCCGCAGGTGCGCCCGGCTTCGCTCAATCTCCGCGAACACCGTCCCCGCCATGGAAACCTCCGGCAGGCGAAGTACCCGCCCCGTTCCCGCCTCCAGCTCCAGACCTCCTCCAAACCAGCGCATCCCCCGAAATTCAACCCGTTCCGCTCCCCGGTTCAAGCGGACTTCGCCGCAAATCTCGCTTTCCGCCAACGGACAACTGCGCTGGAGCGGTCGCCCCGCGCAGGCCCCCGGCAGTCTGGAAACGACTCAGCGTAACTGCGCAAGCTTCGCAAAGACATCGCCGAAAATGCGGTCGCGGTCGAGCCAGGAGACCTGTGCGATGAGATGGCGGGAGCGGTCAAAGCTCCACGTGCAGTTGTCGGTCAGGACAGGACTGTGTACGATCTCGGTGCGGAACGCTTCGGGACAGGCAAGCCATGCGGTGACCGCGATGTCCCAGATTACCTTCGACCACGCTTTTCGTTTCCCGGGGTCTTCACTGGTCTGCTCCTCGTACTCGCGCACAATGGAGACAAGGTAGTCACACAATGGATTCCGGCCGCCGAGGAAGTGCTGCACTTCGTGGACAGTGGTCACAAGGTGGGAGGCAACGTGCAGGCAAGGGACATGGATAACGGGAACACCGCAGTCAAAGAGCAACTGCGAGGCGGGGATGTCCTGACCGAGATTGAATTCGCGTGCCGCGCGGTGCCAGAACGAATGGCCGCCCAAAAAGACGACAACGATCCGCTTGACGATGGAGGGTTCGAGAAGGATCGCACTGGCTACATTGGTGAGCGCACCAATCGCAAGGACGTAGAGCGGCTTTGACGGCCGGCAATTCTGCGCCCGCGCAACAAGGTCCTGAGCGGCGGCGCTTTTCACCGGAGAATCCGGCGCGGGCAGGTAAGATCGTGATCCGCGGAAGACGGGACAACTGCCGTCACGGCCCATGAGTTTTAGGATACGGTGGATCTCACAAAAACTCTTCTCCATCCCCTCGCCGGGATCTGTCGACCGGAAGTTGAAAAATGGGGCGGCATAAACAGCCTGGAGGTCGATCTTGTCCGGAGAAAGGACCGCATGGGCGAGGGCGAATTGGTCGTCGACCTCGTTGTAGGTGTCCGTATCGAGAACGGCGGCAACTCTGCCTTTTCGTCCGGACAGAAGCCGTGGTAGATACTGCGGGGAGACTTTCGGAAACTTCATCTTGATTGGCGTAGTTGAGCGTCGATGAGAAGCATTAAGACTTGAGAGCAAAACGGCTTAGGCAATCCCGAATGGGCAGCGGAAAGGTGCGTTGCGCGGAGCGGACAAGTCGTTGCAGGTGAAAAGACGGACGCGGATCGCGAAGATTCAACTGTGGAGATCTGGTTCCGTAGCTCTTGTTCGATGGCAAAGGCATCGGCCTCCCCAAATCGCTCGCCGGCGTTCTTCCGAAACGGCGGGCGAATCGTAGTCCGGCCTGAGCCCGCAGAGTAGGTGCGAGAACTGAAACCGGCCTCTCCTCGCGGCACTTCTGCCCTGCTCCTTATACCGCCCATCGTCGCAGCCACTTACATGACAGGCATACGAGCCGTCTGCTGAATCGCCAAGAACAGCCTCTCTTGCCCACCTTCCCCCTGCGCTCCGCTACCCGATCACATCCTTCTTCAAGTCGCGCAGACTGCAAAGCCCGCCCCAGTCCGCGAAGCGCATCCGCTTCGGCGGCGTCTTGCGCGCCGCCTGCCGCTCCCGCATCCAGCCCTCGATCCACCCCTTGCTCCCGATCACCGCCCCGTCCGTCAGGTAGCGCACCCGGCAGCGTAGCAGTTCCGGCAACGCAACCTTCCCACCCGACTTCACAACGGACTCCACCCGCTCACGCTCGATCACTCCGTCTCCCGCCCTGCGCCGCCCCGCACCCTCCCAATACAATAGCCGACGGTACTCCGCCAAGGCAGCCTTCAACTCCGCCTTGGTCCAACGCTCCGCAGCACCACTGGACCCGTCCGCTCCTGCCGGGGAACCACCGGCGATACCCGCCTTCTCCGAAGCCGCGCCGCGGCTGACGGCTGAAGTCCGCCGCTCCTTCTTGCCGCCATCACCGTCCGGCACCGTCCGCCAGCGCCCCAGCAGCACCATACGTCGCAGCAGTGCATGTCCCGTCGGCTTCCCCGTCCCCATCGCCTTCCCGTAGCCGCTGAAGCGGTAGTCCGCAGGGTCCGCCACCATTCCAGCCCGCACCGGATTCAGGTCGATATACGCCCCCACCACGGAAAGCGCCGCACGCGTCGGCTCGACAAGCACACTGCGGAACGGACCCTCCCAAAGTGTTCCAAGCCGCCCGTTCTCACGGTTGTATTGCAATGCAAAGCGCTGCTTGAGGATCTTCACAAACATCGGCAGAGACCCCATCCGCCCCATCAGCAGCTCACGCATCGCGTCACGGTCCGCTTCGTTGTCCCCTTCCAGCACCGACCGGATCCCCGCCAGCGTCAACGGCTGGCGGCTGCGCGCAGTCGGTCTGCCATACAAAAGCCCCGCCCGCCGCAGCAGTTCTCGGTCATTAATCTCCCCCGCCTCCCCCGGCACGCGCACCAACAGGTGGAAGTGATTCCCCATCAGGCAGTAGGTCAGGATCTCCACCCCGCAGAACCCCGCCACACGGCCCATCAGATCCCGGAATGTCTCCCGCTGCGTGTCCGTCAGCAAAAACGCCCGTCCGTTGATCCGGCTCACCGCATGGTAATACCCGTCCTGCCCCTCCGGCACCACCGCACGCGGCACACGACGTGACTTGCAAGGGACCCGGAGCGTGGCACTGAACGGAACGCCGGAGAATTCCGAATCCCCCGTCGCCTCTCCTAGCGCCGTTCGTGCAGCTTCAGCATTTCCCTGTTTCATGCTCACCAACCTGTCCGGATTCCTTGAACTGTCAATGATTATTTACGTTGTTAATTATATCTGTTACGGAAAGTGAGAGATCAGTCTTCGCGGGCGACGCGGATTTCGATGAGGAGATCATTGCGGGTCTGCTGGAGGTCGGCATGGGAAACATCGAGGGCGACGGTCTCGGCTTCGTCGTGGCGGCGGAGGGCGTGGAGGCAGCGGGCGCGGTGGAGGCGGACGGCATCGCGCTGCATATTGGTGAGGTCGTCACGTTGCTGTAGGTTCTCCCAGTGGTCGAGTGCCTCTTTCCACGGTGTGTTGTCGACGTCGTAGTATGCTTCGCCGAGGCGATACTGGAAGACGAGACTGCCCGGTTCAAGACGTGCCGCCTCGCGGAAGGCCTCGAGCATCATCGCGTCAATGGTGTCCGGATCGAAGATATTCTCCTGGATAAAGCCGGGAGAGAAAGCGTAGAGCAGTTCGCCGAGGTCGGCGTGGTAGACGGCTTGCTCAGGTTCCAGTTCGATGGCGCGGAGGTAGTGGGCGAGAGCGCGGCCGAAGTCACCCTCTTCCGCGAAGTAGACGCCTAGTTGCTGCTGCACGACGGCGGTTTCGGGCGCGAGACGGTAGGCGGTTATGAATTGATCGCGGGCACCGTCGCGGTCTCCGAACCAATCAAGAAACTTGCCGTAGAGAAGGAGCGGCTCGACCTCGCGCGGGTTGTCGGCGATGACGGATTCGTATTCGCGGGCAATGCGTTGAAAGGACTGCCGCAGGTCGCCCTCCAGGAGATCGTCGGCCTCCATTGCGCGGGCTTTAAGAGCCCGCTCGCGTTCGAGGATGCGCATGAGGCGGCGTTCGTAGAGGGAGAGGCCGTCCCTCGCCTCCGACTGCCGGGCGGGCTCAGTGGTTTCACGCGCGGTTGCGGGCGATGGGCGGTCTGCCTGTGGCGAGGAACAACCCGCTAGGATGACGGTGCACACCACGAGGATCGAAAGCAGCCGACGGCTGTGCGATTTCAAAAGCCAAGACATGATTTGTCGCGGGAATTGTCCATCGGTTCCGGAATACCTCCAAAGGGTTCCGACCCCGGCTGGACCTGCCCCTACCGCGTCGACTCGAAGGCGTTGCGCACGGCGTTGAGGTAGTTTTCGACGTTCGTACGGGGCCGGATGCTCTGCGCTTCCTGCAGGAGCCGCACCGCATCGCCGTAATTCCTCCGCCGCACCTCCATGCGGGCCTGCTGCACCAGCGCATCGGGACGGTAATCATCCAAGCTGCGGGCACGCTCGAAAAAGAAGGTGGCCTCTTCAAAGTCATCCTGCCGCGCGTGGTAGTCGGCAAGGAGGAGCAATGCGCTTCCGTTAAGAGGCTCGACCGCGACAACCTCTTCGAGAATTCGGGCGGCCTCGGCATCCTCACCTTTGGCAAGAGCGATTTCGGCGCGGAGATTGAGCACCTCGACCTCCTGCGCATCCGTGAGTTCATAATCCGACTCCAGCCGGGCCGCCACATCAAGGGCCTCGTCGTAGAGGCCGTAGGCGACAAGGTTTTCCACGACGCGTATGGCGGCCGGCGCGGCGACGCGGTCGTCACGCGACTCCATGGCGCGCAAGTAACTGTCACGGGCCAACCGGTTGACACCTTGAGAGAGATAGATGTCTCCGAGGAGCCGGTGGGTGGCTGAATTGGCCCGGCCCATCCGGCGAACCATCTCCAGATGGGTTGCCGCGTCTTCCGACTCACCCTTGGCGAGAAGAGCATTGGCGCGGGTGAGCCAGAAGGTCGGATTGGAGGGATCGGCTTCGATCAGCTCGCTGAGCACGGCGGCGGCTTGTTCGTTTTCTCCGGTGAGGTTTAGTGCCTGCGCGAGGCCGATCTTCCAGTCCCGGTTCTCCGGACGCAGGACATAGGCAATCCGGTAGGCATCGAGCGCCGAACGAGGGCGGTCGACGTTCAGGTAGCAATAGGCGAGCAATCCGTAGGAATTGCCGTCGCCGTCGCCCAGCTCAATGGCTTTGACGAGGTGCGGGATTGCATCCTGATAACGCCCCGCCTGCGTAAGGGCGAGCCCGAGGTTGCGGTAGGCGCGCAGAAAATTGGGAAACTTGCGGATGGCTTCCTCGTAATTCCGGATAGCCTCATCCGGTTGGCGCTCCTGGAGTTGAAGACTGGCAAGCAGAAAATCGAGCGCGGCGCTCGACTCCCGCGTACGTGCCGTCCGAAGCCGCCGGATGGCTTCCTGCGGATTGTTGGGGATGATCTCGACCAATTCGCGGAAGAGTTCGCCTTCTTCGCGGGAAAGCTCCGGCTCAAGACGGGTCTGCATGCCGTAGCTGCCGAGAAACCGCTTAACAAATTCAGGGTTGTCCCAGGAATTCTCGGTCAGGGGATACGTCTGGGCCTGGGCCGCCGGAGCCGCGAGGATTCCCGAGAATCCAATAAACAGTGCCAGCTTCAGCGCTGGAAGAAGGTGCGTCGTCTTGAACTGCATGGGTGGCTAATTCGCGAAATCGTAGGGGATGGGTTGAATGTATGTGGCGCGCACCGGCCGACCGTCGCGGACGGGAGGCTCGAACTGCCACTGGGCAAGGGCCTGGCGCACGGGCTGAACGGCTTCGCGATGTGTCGACTCAACGATCTCCATGACGGTCACGTTGCCCTCCTCGTCGATCATGATGCGGGCACGCACAGTGCCTTGGTATGCGCGCACGGAGAACTCTGGAGGAAACCTGGGAGTCACTGTGCGCAGGCGCTGCGGGCGGCGGTCGAGGTCGCCCAGCTGAAAAATCTGCATTTCGGCGGCGGCGTCGGGAGCGACGCCGAAGGCACCGAGGTCAACCGCCTGCCCGAGCGCGCCGCCGATGCCGGGGTTGAGGGCGGCTTCGAGCTGGCTGAGGGAGATGGGCGGCGGCGGCGTCGAGAGGTCGTCGACGTCCGGGTCCTGCTGTTCTTCCTCCGGCGGCGGGGGATCCGGAGGAGGAGGCGGAGGAGGAGGAGGCGCGATGTCAATGGAGCGCACGCGGTGCATGTCGCGCGGATCGGTCTGGAGGAGCTGGGTGAAAGGCAGGATGAAGATGATCGCGAGCGTCATGATGACCGTGGCGAGCACCATGCGGATGACCAACGGGCGTCCCGCCGGTTTGTGAAATCCTTCCCTGCCGTTGTTCAGAGCCATGAAAAGGAGGACTACTGGTCGGTGGAAATGTTCACAGAGTCAGCGCCTGCAAGCTTGGACTCGTCGATGACTTGCACGAGGAGCCGGGTGGGCACCGACTCGTCGGCCTGGATGATCACGGGCATGCGCTTGTCCTCAAGGAGGCGGCGGACGAGCGGGCGCACCCCGCTCACGCCGATGCCGCGCCCGCCGTAGACGACGTCGCCGTTGGCGGTGATGGCGATGAGGATGCTCTCGCGCTCAAGGTCGATGGCGGAGGCCGCCTGCGGCTTGGATACCTCAACGCCCGTCTCCTCGACAAAAACCGTCGTGACGATGAAGAAGATGAGGAGGATGAAAACCATGTCGATGAGGGGCGAGATATTCATCTCGGCCATCCCCTGCGACCCGGTGGCGAATATGCGGCGGCGTTTCATGCGGATTGCGCGGTGGCGGATTGTTGTTTGGTGAAAAGTTGCGAGGTCATGGATTCGAGGGCGTTCAGGCACTCGTTCATCTCGTTGCGCCGTTTATGGATGGCCCACGCAATGACGTAGCCTGGAATGGCGATGATGAGACCCGTCTGCGTCG
The DNA here is from genome assembly GCA_020831525.1 of Opitutales bacterium. GTDB lineage: Bacteria > Verrucomicrobiota > Verrucomicrobiia > Opitutales > Oceanipulchritudinaceae > SLLG01. The sequence continues at coordinate 31,962 of JAFIGH010000026.1, read as the reverse complement.
TGATGAGCGCTTCCGAAATGCCCTGCGCGATGAGGTCGACGGTGTTGCCGCTGCGCGTCGCACCGAGGCCGGCGAACGTCGTGAGCATCCCGGTGACCGTCCCGAGCAGCCCCATGAGCGGCGCGGCGGTAATGAGCGTCATGAGAAAGCGCTGCATCGAGTCGGGAAAGGCGAGGTAGTCGTTGCGCACTTCGTTGAAGCGGCTGTGGATGGACCGCATGGAGCTCATGTCCTCCTGCGTGTATTCGAGGATACCGCGGATTTCCTCAGGACTCGAGTCCGGGCTTTCGACCCACCCGGTCCAGTTTCTCCGCTTCGTGCGGTAGAACGGGTGCTGCGAGAAGTAGAAAAAGAGCCGGAACGCTGTGCCGTAAATGAGCAGCGCAATTAGAACGAGCGGAAACATCAGCCACCCGCCGTCAGACAGGATGGTGATTGTTTCATCGGTAAACCGGTCCCAGGTCATCGTATCGCTGTTCCGTGCGCCGGGGGGAGGTCAGGCTTTCGGCGGACTACCGTTGCCGCGTCGTGTGAGGCCGTTCACAAAGGCGACGCCCATCCGCTCCATGTTCGCCATTACGCCCTGGGCGCGGCGGGAGAGGAGCGCATGCATGATGAGGGAGGGTATCGCCACGATGAGTCCGAACTCCGTCGTCACGAGCGCCTCGGAGATACCAGAGGAGAGATTCTTCGCGTCACCGGTGCCGAACACCGTGATCAGCTTGAACGTGTTGATCATACCCGTCACCGTGCCGAGAAGGCCCATGAGGGGCGCGGTCGCGGCCGTGACCGCGATGAACGGCAGAAGCCGCTCGAGGCGGGGCTGGATCTCAAGCATGCGCTCGTAGAGCACTTCTTCAATGAGTTCGACGGGTTCGTCGATATGCAGCACGCCGTCGACAAGCATTTTGCCGACAGGGCCGGGAACCTTTTGCGCGTAGGCCAGCGCTTCCTCCTTCTTGCCTTCGTCGATGAGACGCAGAAGTTCGTGCAGCGTACCCGGAGGCGGCATCTTGACGGTGTAAATCTCGAACACCTTGAAGAGCGCCGTCGCGAAAGCGAGGAAGGCAAAGGCGAGGATCGGCCAAATCCATATGCCGCCCTTCTGAATGTGCTCCCAGAGCGTTTCGCGCACTTCTTCGAGAGCGAAGGCGTCACCCAGTGTGGGGTCGACAGGACCGCGCCCCCGTCCGGTCGCCACCAAATCGTGGATCTGCGCATCAAAGACCCCGCCGAGCGGAAAATAATTGGGATCGACAGCACCGAGGTCGAGCGCCAGTCCGGCACCTTCCGTCTCGCTGCTCGCGAAATACACGAGGGGTCCGATGAGGAGAAAACTCCCGTCCTCGACCCGCCCGCCCGGAGAAACCGCACGACCTTCAAAAGTATATCCGCCGATGAGCCGCTCCATTCGGTCAATACCCAGGCCCGTCGCGCCGCGCATGCGCATGAGCCGCTGCTGCCGCGAAAGGTCCTCCTCGCCGGCGAGAAGGAGGGGCTCCAACCGCTCACTGTAGAGGCGGCGTTCGCTGATGTCCTTGCGCGAGTCTAGAATCCGTGTGAACTCGGCGACAAGATTCGACACATAGTCGATCTCGTCCTGCCGCAGGCGCAGGCCTTCCTCCACTTGGTTCAAGTCGATGCGCTGCGTGTCGCGGCGGCGCTGCACACGGTCGACCTCACGGCGCTTGTCGCGCAGTTGGCGCTCCAAGTCGGAGACCTCGCGAGCGAGCGGAATTTTCTCATCGCGGATTTCCGCGCGCAGGGCCGAGAGGCGTTCCAGCGCGTCGCGCAGGTCGGCGTCGGCGCTGCGGCCCGCCTCCTGCGGTGACTGCGCGGCGGCGAGAAACGGAAGAAGGAAAAGCAGGATGCTCGGAAAAGTGCGTTTCACAGGTCGGATAGGTCGGAGGATTAGCGCTGGATGTCCGTGGTCTCGATGGGCGTGTTGACGTAGGTCGCCAACACGTTGCGGCGGTATACATTGAACAATTGTTGCACCACGGGGGTGTATTCGGGGTCGCTCGTCCAACTCCAATCGTCGGCGGCGGGAACACCGTAACCGGCGTGCTGACCCGACCCGTCGATAAAGTAGGCGATTCCGAGACCGAAATACATCGTCGTCACGGCAATGGAGCCGGCGTCGGTCTCCCGCAATTCTGTTTCGATGGTCACGGTGCGGTTGAAATTGTCGGCCTGGGTCAAAATCCCGACGACATTCTGCATGCGCTGCGAAAGCCCCATTTCCACTTCGCGTCCGGGGCGCGGCAGGCGGTTGATGAGCGGCTGCAGTTCCTTGCGCAGCGGCTCAGGGAAATAGCGCACCAGCTCCCGCACACGTGCTTCTTCCGCCGTGATCTGATCGCGGAGCACCGACTGGACTTCGCGTAAGCCGTCAAGGCGGTCCGTCAGTTCCGCGCGCCGGGCATCGACTGCCGTGGTGTCTTCCTCGGCCCTCGTTATCATCTCTTCCAACTGCTCCAGTTCGTCTGCGTAGACGGCGATAAGATCCCTCAGCGTCGACCGCTCGACTTCCCAATCCGCCCGTTCGCGCGAGATGATACGTTCGGTCTGCACCCACTCTTTCAGCGTGGAGGTCGTCTCATCAAGATCGATGGCCCTTGCCGGAAGCGGAGCCGCGTAAACAACCGTGACGACAGCGGCAGCCGCCGTCCACAGGGCAAATCGTCCATTCTTCATTTTTCTTTCCAATTTTTTTCAGAGGGGTGAATCCGGTCTTTGTGCCAAAATAATGGTGCGGCTCATCGGGTTCAGCGCAAACGTCGTTGTCAAATCAATCGTACCGGAACCGACAGGACCACGCGGCAGGCGACGCCCACTCCGACGGCAACCTACGAGCACGCGTTCAGCACGATGCGCTGAAAGAGGAAGATTCCCGGCCCGCCGCCGACGCCTGTAATTACGATTACTCACAAAAAACGATTCTGTAAAGAGCAGCAGCGGCTCAGAGGCAAATCCAATCTTCATAACCTCGACCTCACACCACCTCACCCGTCAGTACCTTCCGACAGACCAGACCGCTTCCAGAGGGATAAGGAGGGCATCGAAATCCAGCGCGTGAAAACGAAGAAGGCGGGCAGCCTACCCCTAAGCTGCCCGCCATTATTTTCTATTTCACTACTCCTTATTACCCCAAAACTCCCTTTCGGGAAATCTGATGATGTCCAACACTCTGCACCGGAAATGCCGGAGCGCAAGAGAAAAATTCTTTTTTTTTCGGATGCCTCCGTCCGCCCTTTTTCGCCCCGGACCAATGGCGTATTTTTCGAGGTGAAGGCAGAGGGCACACATTTTTACAAACGTAAAAGAGTGCGACGCAAAAACGGACAAGTACTGACTCAAAGCGAAAAAAATCCGGGAAAAACACACAATTTGAGTTGACCGGGAGGATTCGCCGGAGCCAAATATTACACGAATTTCACAATCAGGCATACCTCCCAAAAACAACGATTTCTGGCAAGCGATAGGCCAAAACAGGGTCCACGAGGCCCAAAGTTAAGACAGCGACAGAGATAGGGCGTGATTTGACAGTGTCATTGCCCGCAAGAACCGCCCCGGCAGGGGCGGTTCTCTTGTTTACGGGCACCGGGGAGAAGCCGTGCGGAAAGTCCAGCGTCCCAACAGCCCACAAAGAAAAAGCCGGACCCCGTCTTAAGGGAGTCCGGCTGGAAAATCATCCGCGGGCCCGATTACTGGTCGTTCGGCGCAGGCCGCGGCGGAGGCGGCGTGCGCGGTGCCGACGGCGGGGGCCCTGAGGGCGGCGGCGGAGGCGTAAAATCAGGCGGCGGACCCGGCGGCGGACCCGGCGGCGGACCGCCCGGAGGTGCGCCCGGAGCCCGGCGCGGCGGTGACGGCCGCTCCGGCGCCTTTTTCACTTCGACCAACTCAACCTCAAACACCAAGGCGTGTCCCGGCTCAATGACGCCTCCCGGACGCGGGTTGTCCCCGTAGCCGAGATCGGGCGGGATATACAGCGTGGCGCTGCCGCCCGGAGCGATTTGCTGCAAGCCTTCGCCGAAACCGGGGACGACGCGGTTGAGGGCGAATTCAGCCCCGTCGCCTTGATCGAACTCGCGACCGTCGGTGAGGGTGCCGCGGTAGTTCACGACGACCGTATCGCGCGGGCCGGGCTTGTCGCCCTCGCCCGCTTCGTGGACGCGGAACCGCAACCCGCTCTCGGTGCGCTCAACGTCCTCATCCGCGTCCAGACCGGCGAAGAAGGTCTCCGCCGCCGTGCGGTTGGCCGCCGCCGCTTCCTCGCGCTCGGCTTCCTCACGCGCGCGGGCTTCTTCCATCTTGGCCATATAGATACCTTGGGCGGTCTGGAGGGCGGTCTGGAAGTCGTCGGGGTCGTCTTTTCCTTCAGCGACAGCACGCATGCCCTCGAAAATCCGGTCGAGCTGCTGCTCGGAAAACCCGATATCGAGGCGCAGTTGCCGCGCCATCGCAAAGCCCATCGTGTAGAGGGCGTGATCCTCCGATACCGCCTCAGCCTTCTCGGCGGAGAGCGGCGCGAAGACCACCGCACCGGCCGCCAAAATCGGGGCCCAGCGGCGCAAAAATGTGTTTTGGGTAACTCTCATCATTTGTAGTTAAAACGGTGAAAAAACGGTCCGCGTCAATCGCGAATACGAAAACCCATCTCTGTCAGGAGCCGGGTTCCCCCCGCTGCTCTTCCATGCGGCGGCGCATCTCCGCGAAGATTTCGTCCATACGGGCCTGAAAACGGTCCAACTCAGCGACGAGGTACTTCCGACGCTTCTCGTCCTCCATGCCTTCCATACGCGTGCGCAACTGCTCCCGCTGCTCCGGATAGAGGCTGAGCCAGTATTGACTGAAAACCCGCTGATACTCAGCCGGCAGGCCGCGGCCTTCGCGCCGGATCTCCTCGCGCATCTGCGGCGACATCTCGGTGAACTGCCGGATGCGCACGCGAAAGAGTTCCCGGTCCTCCTCGCTCATGCGCTCAATCGCCTCGATGGTCTGGCGCATACGCCGCAGTTTCTCCGGCGGCAGCTGCAAGAATTGGTCGAAAAGCTCGAGCTGCTCCCGCAACTGTCGGTCATCCGGTGCCGAAGGCGGAGGCGGAGGCGGACGCATCCGCAACAACTCGTCGGGAATGGGCGGCGGACGACCGGGCGGGGGCGCGTCTCCCTCCCCTCCCGTCAACGCCGCCACCAAAAGGAGGAGTCCCAGAGGGACCACCGCAAAAACGGGCGACAGAAACATGGAAGGGAAGCCAATGTGGCTCACTCGGCCATGGCAAGCCACGAAGAGACGTCCGGATTGTCGAGCAGCGCGCGCGCCTCGGAACCAAGTCCCTCGGCAAGGGCGAAAAGCCGCGCCATTTCCGGATCAATCGACGGATCGGCCGCAATTTCGCTGAGTGACGGCACGGAATCCTCGGCAAACGCGGTCTCATAGGGTACTGACTCCGGCCGGGCGAGAAAACCGATGGAAATGAGCAGCAGCGCGGCGGCCGCGACCACCGGCGAAAGCCACCCGCGGAAACCGGAAACCACTCTTTGACGTGCGGCCACGTCTTCATCCGCAAGCCGCGCGAAGACGCGGTCCGCAAAGTCCGGACGCGCAAACACCGCCTCGCGGTGGAGCATCCGGTCGAGCCCGGCATCAAGCGCCGTCTCGTCGCTCCGCAAGCGCGCCAGCGTGCGAGCGGCGAAATCGCCGCGCGCGACAACCGACGGACGACGGAGGAGTTCATCCAAATGCGCGTCCATGGCGTCGGAGCGTTCGTTGTTTTCGCGTGATTCCATACCCTTCGACCAGTTAAACCAGATCTTTCAGTGCTTGTTTCAAAGAATGCCGGGCGCGGAAGATCCACGTCTTCACCGCGCTCTCCGTAGCGCCCATGATCTCGGCGATCTCCTGGTAGCTCAACTCCTGCTGCTTGAAGAGCAAAAGCGCCGTGCGTTGCTTCTCCGGTACATCCTTCAGCGCGTATTGAAACGCCTCCTCGATCTCGTTCATCGTCCGCTCGCTGTCCGCCTCGTCCACAGCGTGGAGGTCGTGCGGGTCCACGGCGACGAGCGGCTTACGCTGCTGGCGCCGGAACTCATTGATGAGCAGCCGCCGCGCAATATGAAAGAGATACGTCGAAAACTTCGCCCGCGGCTCGTAAGACGCCGCCGCACGGTAAAGGCGGATAAATACCAGCTGCGCGAGGTCTTCCGAGACCTCGTAGTCCTGCACGGACCGGTAGAAAAAATTCAACAGCGGATTCTTCCATCGCTCGATGATCTCCGCCAACGCTGACTCGTCCCCTTCCTTCAGGCGCAGCATCTGCCGGATATCCTCGTCTTCCGGAAACGACACTACATCACCCGCGTCCTCCGGAGCCGGCGCTTCTTCGTCCCTCCCGCTCACTCAAACTCCTTCCGGAAAGCCGCAAACTCCTGCCGCAGCGCCTCAAGGGCGTCCTCCAGAGTCTGCACACGCGCTTCCAGCGCCTCGATCCGGCTACCCCGTCCGATGCCGCTGTTTCCGGCGTCCGCCGTCGCGGGTTCGTCGGCGACCCCGCCCTCCTCGACGCCGCCTTCATCCGTCGGTCCGCCGAGAACCTGCGCATACCGAATCTCCTTGCTGCCCGCGCGACGCGGCAGCGCGCACACCAGCTCATGCGGTTCCGCCTCACGGTCCTGCATCGCCTCAAGTGCTTCCTGCACCGCGCCAACATCACGGAAGGCGTGCAATCGCTCCGTCCGCGCCCGCAGCTGTCCCGGCGTCTGGGGTCCGCGCAGAAAAAGCACCGTCAGCAGGGCGTAGGACGGACGGTCCAGCTCCAGCGCCTCATCCGCGATGTGCCGGAACTTCGGCGCACGTGCTCCCGCCATGTCCACCCGGCGTACAAAGCCTTTCGCCCGCAGGACGTCCAGCGCGTCCGTCACCTCGTCCTCGCCGAAATCCGTCACCGGCTCGCGGCTTGTGCGCTGGTTGCACGCCGCCAAAAGGCTGTTCAACGTCATAGGGTAGTACTCCGGAGTCGTGACCGACTTCTCCATCAACGCGCCAAGCACGCGCAGCTCCACCGCCGCCAGCGGAAAAACCGATTCGCCATCAAGCATAGCCCTCAACTTCAAACACACCCGCCCCCGTTGACAAGCCTCCTTGCGCATACCGCACCGCCCGCCCCGGCAAGTATATATTGCCTTGTTCATTCCCGATCCGTGGCGGTCGCGGCAGCGGCGTTTGTGGCGGTTTTCTTTTTCAACATCAGCTTCATTGCCATCATTCTATCCGCCGCGCTCATGGGCTGGATTGGGCACCGGTTCCTTCCGCGCCAGTTCCCCGCCGACCGCGCACATGGCGCCAAAGGTCATGCCGGGGTCGGCCCGTCAATCGACCTTCCCCCCTGCCCTCCGGCCACGTGGCGGCGGGCGGGTCTAATCGCCGTGATCACGCTCGCCCTCTGGTGGGGACCGGTGATGGGACTGGGCTATGGTCTTGGGTGGGAAAGCACGCCTGCACAGCAGGGATTATTCTTCAGCAAAGCCGCGCTGGTCACCTTCGGGGGAGCTTATGCCGTTCTGCCCTATGTGGCTCAGCAAGCCGTGGAAAACTACCAGTGGATCGAAAGCATCGGGAATTTCCCGAAACTCTCGGCCACCCTGGCCACGATCACCGCCTGCGTGGTCGGCGTGATTCTGAATCTGGGGGTTAAGTTTTCCCTTGCCGCGCTGTGGCCGGGGGGCGGCTCCCTCGATGCATTTGTCCTCGTCGTCGCCGTGCTCGCCTTTGTCGTGCTCCGCACGCGCAAAAACGCCCTCCTGCCGCTCATCGCCGTGTCGGCTCTCGCGGGCGTCGCCTGGAGCTACATCGCCTAGCCACCAGCAGAAAAATTCGAACACGCTTAATATTTTTCTTGAATGTAGATTACTTTAGTCTACATTGGGTTTTCAACAATGAAGATCAGCAAGCGAGCAGAGTATGGCCTTCGGGCGGTGATCAATCTAGGGATCGCCGAGGCCCTTGAACGGGACCGCGTGACGGCGACCGATCTCGCCGCCTGCGACAACCTGCCCCTGAAGTTCATTGAGCAAATCATGGGCGATCTGCGCGCAGCGGGGTATGTCGACACCAAGCGCGGTCGCTTCGGGGGCTACTTCATCGCCAAGCCCATGACGGAGATTCGCATGGGGGACATCGTGCGCCTGCTTGACGGGCCGCTCGCGCCCATCAGCTGTGCGAGCCAGACGGCCTACGAAGCGTGCTCCTGCCCCGACGAAGCGCACTGCGGGCTGCGCATGCTCATGATCGATGTGCGCAACGCCATCGCCAACATTCTCGACCGCTATACGCTCGAAAACGTTGTTGAAGTGACCCTGCGCAAGATCCGCCGCGACAACGCCTCCCACTTTTTCCTGAACGACCGGGCCGCCAAGCCCGCCACCCGGCCCCCCAGCGATCCGGCCGATCCATCGGACGGCTTTCTCGCCGGTCTGACCGGCATCACCAAGAACTAAATCTCCAGCCATGAGCGCAATTTTGGAAAAGAATCCAACGGAGGCCGAATGGCTTCGCATCGTCGCCGAAAAGTTGCAAATGCTGCGCTTCGGCGTCGTGCAGATCATTGTCCACGAGGGCAAGGTGACGCAGATCGAGAGCACGGAAAAAACTCGCCTCGCCCCGGATGGGCCGTCGCGGCGGGAACGTTCCTGAATCTTCCTCTTTTAAAAGTCGACCCACCGCAACAGCGGAGGTCGCGTTCACAAACCAACTGAAATCAATTCGCGCCGAAAAAAAGGCGCCCCCACAACGGCTGACCGGACCACCGGAGGCAGGTTTTCCATGAAAGCACAGCCGTTATGTATCGCAAAAAACCCACCCGCCGACTCGGCGGGATTCTCCTCTTGAGCTTGGCGCTCGGGACCGCTCCCCTGGGGGCGGAGTCCGCCGCTGAGATCCAACGCCTCCGCGCGCAAATCGCGGAACTCAGCCAGCGTCTCGATACGCTCGAAACCTCGCGCCCGGCCGAACCGCCAGCGGCCGCTGCGGCGAATCAGCCCACCGTCGCGCTCGGCGCTTCCGGTCTGCGTGTATCCACGCCCGACCGCAAATTCGACCTGCGGGTCAACGCGACTGTTCATGTGGACGGGCGCTTCTACTTTGACGGGGCACCGGGCACAGCTCCGAACGACTTCCTTTTGCGCCGGGTGCGCCCGCGCCTGCGCGGCACCTTCAACGAAGACTTCAGTTTCGACATCCAGCCGGAGTTTGCCGGAAACAGTGCCACGCTCCTCGACGCAAACATCAACTGGCGCATCACGCCCGCCTTCCAGATCCGCGCCGGTCAGGGCAAGGCCCCCGTTGGACTCGAGCGGCTCAAAGCCGGGCCCGCGCTTCACTTCATTGAACGCGCCTACGCGACCTCGCTTCTGCCCAACCGCGACGTCGGTCTGATGCTCCACGGCAACCTGCCGGACAGCGTGGGCACCTACGCCGTGAGCCTCTCCAACGGGACGGCCGATGGCAGCAACGCCCTCCGTGCCACTGCGGCGGACAATCGCACGGTCTCCGCGCGCCTCTTCCTCACGCCCTTTGCCGGGGACCGCGACCACGCGCTGAGCGGATTGGGCCTCGGCATCGCCGGGACCCATGGCAAGCAGGACCGTGCGCCCGCCGTCTACCGCACCATCGGCCAGCAGACCTTCTTCTCCTGGGCCGGGGGAACCACCGCCGACGGCGAGGTCACCCGGTTTTCTCCGCAGGCCTACTTCTACAGCGGTCCGCTCGGCATCGTCGCCGAGTATGCCCACTCCGCACAGGACGTCTCCCGCGTGGTCGACGGCACCCGGCGCGAGGCGAAGATCAAAAACGACGCCTGGAATGTCCTCGCATCGTATTTCTTCACCGGGGAGGCGAACGCCTTCGGGGTCGTCAACCCGTCCAACCCATGGGGCGGTGACGGTATCGGTGCCTTTGAGGGCGTGATCCTCATCTCGCAACTGAATATCGACGCGGACGCCTTTCCCCTCTATGCCAATGTCGCGACCAGCGCACGGCGTGCCACCACCTACGGCGCGGGCATCAACTGGCACCTCAACCGCAACGTCAAAGCCTCCCTCAACTACACGCTCACGGAATTCTCCGGGGGCGAAAACGGCAACATCACGGCCAGGGACGAAAAGGCCCTCTTCACCCGTCTCCAGTTCGCCTTCTAGGCACTCTGCTCACCCACCCTTATCAATATCGCCTATTCACGATCATGAAACTAAACAAAAAATGGATACAACGCGGGGCCCTTGCCGCCACCGCCGCTCTCGCCACGCTCATCGCCACAGATTGCGGAAGGGGCGACGACGATGCCGCCCGGGGGGGTCAGCGCATTGAGATGCTGAACGTTTCTTATGACCCGACGCGCGAATTCTATGCCGAATTCAACCAGGCCTTCGCCGCCCATTGGTTTGAAAAGACCGGCGACCGCGTGATTGTGCGCCAGTCACACGGGGGCTCCGGCCGACAAGCCCGTGCCGTCATCGACGGCATTGAGGCCGATGTCGTCACCCTGGCCCTCGCCGCCGATGTCAACGCCATTGCCGAGCGTGGTCTCACCTCTGCTGATTGGCAGTCCCGCCTGCCCGAAAACAGCGCCCCCTACCAGTCCACCCTCGCCTTCCTTGTTCGCAAGGGAAATCCCAAGAACATTCGCAACTGGGATGACCTCGCACGTCCGGGTGTCTCCGTCATCACGCCCAACCCAAAAACTTCCGGGGTGGCCCGCTGGAACTATCTCGCGGCGTGGGGCTGGGCCGAATCCGAGTTCAACGGCGACCAGGCAAAGGTTCTCGACTACATCAAGAAACTCTTCGCCAATGTGCCCGTGCTCGATACGGCCGCACGCGGAGCCTCGACGACCTTCATCGAACGCCGCATCGGGGACGTCCTCATCAACTGGGAAAACGAGTTGCTCCTCGGTATTCAGCGGTTTGCTGACGATTTCGAGATCGTGGTGCCCTCCGTCAGCATTCTTGCCGAGCCCACCGTGGCAGTGGTCGACCGCAATGTTGAGCGCAAGGGAACGCGCGAAGTCGCCGAAGCCTACTTGCAATACCTGTATTCCAATGAAGGACAGGACCTCGCGGGCAAGCACTTCTACCGCCCGAGCAATCCCCGGTTCCTCGAGAAGTACAAGGACCAGTATCCCAACCTGAAACTCTTCACGATTGACGAAGTCTTCGGCGGCTGGGGTCCGGCCAATGAGAAACACTTCCGCGACGGCGGCACGTTCGACCAAATCTATCTGCAGTAAGCGGTTGGTCCAACACAGCGGAGCAATCCCTCAAACGCCTATTCGGAAGACGATGTCCATCCACACATCCATAGCGGATGCGCTGTTTCCCACCCCGCTGCTTGAACTTCAGGCAGCGGGGCCGGGAACCCCGCGGGTCATTCTGAAGGCCGAATACCTCGCTCCTCTGGGTAACCTTGAGGATCGTTGGGCACTGATTTTCAAGGAATCGGCGGACGGATCGGGGGAGCGTGATGAGCCGGAAGACTTCACCTCTCCGGAATTCTTTGCGGCCCATAACTCCGAAGCCGCAATCGTTGTCGCGGCATTTAACCATGCGAACCGGACAACAACAACCGAAGCTATCCACATCGCCGTTGGCTGCCGCTTTTTCAACAACAAGCAGAACCTAAATCCATTCTTCATATGAAAAAAACGATCGAACGCCACCATCGCGAAGCCCTTCGCGATCTTCTCCTCGGGTATGTCGAACACTGCGAGATCGCACCCAATCTCACCGGCACCCTCGAACGCACGCTTTACCACCACGGTGTAAAGTATGCCGTGCCCGCTTTCAGCTTTCGGGGCCCGATTCCCCCGGACGGCCCGACCCGCTTCATTGGGCTCGTTGCCGGGCGGCACGGGGGCGACCGCCTGAGCGCTGAGGTCACCCTTCAGTTGATCGAGCGGTTGGTCCTCCAGCCCGGTCTCGGGGAGGGACTCTGGCTGCGTATACTCCCGGTACTTGATCCCGTCGGGCTCGAACGCGGCAACGAGGCTGCGCCCCCGGCCGAGTTGGGGGAGATCGACGAAGCCGTGCGCCTGCGCTGCGGCCATGGTGTGATCGAAATTGCCACATCCAACCGCGCCTTTCCCGCCATCGGCCTGCGGGCCGATCCCGAATGGAAGGAGGCCGCCTATGCCGCCGTTGAAAGCACTGACCGCCTCGCCAGCGAGGGCGACGGCTCCCCGGACACCCGCTATCGTTTCCAGGTCAATGAATTACCGGCTTCGGCACGGGTTCCGTGGAACCTCTACATTGCCATTCCGGCTTCCTGGAATCCGTCTGCGGCGACTCACTTCGCCAGCCAGTGGCTCCTCGTCTTCTTCCGCCATCTGCAATCCCAGGCGAACCTCCATCCCCAACCTGACTCCAAGAGGGAGACTCTGACCGTTTGAGGCAAACTCCACGTATTCAGATATCCATGACCGCCCCCCGTTTAAATCCCTCCCTCCCCCATCAAGCGATGTCCGCCATCACACCACAGCTGAGCGTTGGTTTCACCACTCAGAACAACACCATCGCCCTGCGAAAACGGACACTCGAAGGTCCGGGAGCGAAAGCCGTTGACCGAAGGGTCCTCGACACATTCGAAGCAAACGGATTTCGCTTCGAGATCGACAAATACATCTGTCTGGGCCCGCGGGAGAATGATGTGGAACGCAAGGTTCTGGGAATCTTCGGGGGCATTCATGGAAACGAGCGCGCGGGGACCCTCATTTGCGAGGCCATTCTCCTGCGCTTCACCGCCGACCCCTCGCTTTTAAACGGCTATGAGCTGCACATTTATCCGGCCTGCAATCCCTGGGGACTGCTCTTTAACTCGCGCAACAACGCCAATGGCACCGACCTCAACCGTTCCTTCTGGACCGGATCGACCGAAGGTGAGACGCGCATTCTCGAAGCGGAACTCAGGAAACAGCGCCTTGATGGATTGATCAGCCTGCACACCGATCACAAAAGCGACGGCCTCTATGGCTACACACAGGGGCGCCAAATTGGGCGCCACCTGCTTGAACCCGCGCTGGAAGAGGCCTCCCGCATTCTTCCCCTCAACGGCAACTCCACCCCCGACGGTTTCCACGCCGCTGAAGGCATGATCGAAGAATGCCTCCCCGAGGTTCTCCGGCCCCCGCCCGCCCTGCGCGGCTGGCCCTTTGAGATCATTCTCCAAACGCCGGGGACCGCGCCCATGAGCGCACAGGTCTCCGCCGGGTCGACCGCCGTCATCGCCATCCTCAAGCAATACCGCCGCTTCCTTGCCCACAGCTGGGGCATCTGAAACCCAAACCAAATGACAACCCATAAGTCACCGGTCAACCGACACTTAAATATGCCACCCACGAAGCCTCCTCAACCAAACCGACGCGTCATTCCCGGCTTCGGCCTCTCCATGGGCATCACGCTCGCCTACCTCGGTTTGCTCGTCATGATTCCGCTTGCAGGCGTCTTTGTCCTCACCGCCCAAATGACCTGGGAGGATTTTTGGCGTGTCGTCACCTCCCGCCAGGTCGTGGCCACCTACAAAGTGACCTTCGGCGTCTCCCTCGCCGCCGCCTGCACGAATGCCTTCTTTGGCTTGATTGTCGCGTGGGTCCTTGTGCGCTATCAATTCCCCGGACGAAAACTGCTCGATGGCATGGTCGACCTGCCCTTCGCCCTGCCCACGGCCGTCGCGGGGATCGCCCTGACCGCCCTTTACGCCCAAACCGGCTGGCTCGGCCAATACTTCTACGCAATCGGCATTGAGACAGCCTACTCAAAAGTCGGCATCTTCATCGCCCTCACCTTTATCGGCATTCCGTTTGTCGTCCGCACCGTCCAGCCCGTCATTGAGGACCTGAACGCCGAGGTCGAGGAGGCGGCCGCCTCCCTCGGTGCCAGCCGCACCCGGACCCTGTGCCGCATCGTCCTGCCCGCGCTCATACCGGCCATGCTCACGGGCTTCGCCCTCGCCTTCGCCCGCGCCATTGGTGAGTACGGGTCGGTCATCTTCATCTCCGGCAACATGCCCATGCGCACCGAGATCACCCCGCTCATCATCGTCAAATTTCTCGAACAATACCAATACGCCGAAGCGACCGCCGTGGCCGCCGTCATGCTCGTCTTCTCCTTCGTCCTCCTCCTCGTTATCAACCTGCTTCAGCGCTGGACCGAGTCCATCGGGCAAGCGAGGAGCTAGGCTATGGGCTGTAGGCTGTAGGCTGTGGGCTGTGGGCTATGGGCTGTGGCGGAGGGCGCGCATGAGACCCCCGATCACCCTTTCCGCTTCAGAACACTGTTCCAAAATCAAACCAAGTTCATCATGACTCAGATAACCAAGACGACCTGCCAGGCTGAATTGATAGTGCAACTCCCGCAACGATCCGAAAGCAATCTCAAGGAAGCGCAAATACTCTGCCTGCGTCGAGCGGGCACACCCCTCTACAATGTTGCTCGGCACCGATACGGACGCACGGCGCATCTGCGAAGTGAGCCCATACAATTCCTCTTTGGGAAACGAGCGCGTGACTTCATACGTTCGCAAAGCAAGACGATCCGCCAGCTCAAACGTCCTCAACTTCCGGTGGTCGCGCATCCCAAAAGATTCATCCCGGAAAAATAGAATCCTCAAGCCCAAAAATCCACCCCCCACAGCCCACAGCCCACAGCCTACAGCCTTCCACAATGCCTTCCATCATTTCCAGATTCCGCACCGACAAGGTTCCCAAGACCCAAAGCGCCATCAGCGAGCCCCGCTGGATGCGGTATACGCTCATGGGCCTCGCGGCCGGGTTCCTTCTCTTCTTCCTCCTCATTCCGCTGTTCTCGGTCTTCTTCGAGGCCTTCCGCCGCGGGATTCCCGCCTTTATAGCCACCTTCGAGGACGAGAACGCTCTTGCCGCCATTCGCCTCACGCTCACGGTTGCCCTCATTTGCGTGCCCGTGACCACGGTCTTCGGCCTCGCCGCCGCCTGGGCCATCACCAAATTCAGTTTTCGCGGAAAGAGCCTTCTCACCACGGTCATCGACCTCCCCTTCGCCGTCTCCCCGGTCATTGCGGGACTGATCTTTGTCCTCATCTTCAGCGGCACCCATGGCTGGCTTGGCCCCTGGTTTGAGAGCCAGGGCATCCGCGTCATCTTCGCCCTCCCCGGTATCGTCCTTGCGACCATGTTCATCACCCTTCCCTTTGTCGCGCGCGAACTGATTCCGCTCATGCAATCCCAGGGACGCGATGAGGAATACGCCGCCCTCACGCTCGGTGCGAGCGGCTGGCGCACCTTCCTGCGCGTGACCCTGCCCAACGTCAAATGGGGCCTCTTCTACGGGCTCATTCTCTGCAACGCGCGGGCCATGGGCGAGTTCGGCGCGGTCGCCGTGGTCTCCGGCAACATCAAGGGAATGACGAGCACGATGCCGCTCTACATCGAGACCCTCTATTTCGAATACGCTACCGTGCCGGCCTTCGCCCTCTCCTCCATTCTCACCCTCCTCGCCCTCCTCACCCTCGTCCTCAAAAACATCATCGAATGGAAAGCGGGCGGTTAGGTATTTAGACTGTAGGGAAATAGGCTATAGGCCAACCATGCCTCAACCCTACAGCCTAAACACCTACAGCCTTCAGCCTAAATACCTACAGCCTTTACAAATGAGTATCCAAGCCATCCATATTCGCAAAACCTTCGGCAACTACACCGCCCTTGAGGACGTATCCCTCGAAGTTCCCGACGGTAAGCTCGTCTCCCTCCTCGGTCCCTCGGGATCGGGAAAAACAACTCTCCTGCGCATCCTCGCAGGATTGGATTTCGCCGACCCGGGCTCGAACGGGAAAGTCCTCTTCCACGGCGAGGACGTGACCGCGACACAGGCGGGCAAGCGCGGCGTGGGCTTTGTCTTCCAGCACTACGCCCTCTTCAAGCACATGACGGTCGCCGACAACATTGCTTTTGGACTGCGCTCAATGAAACGATCCGAGCGCCCGGACAAGGCGGCCATTCACGCCCGCGTAAACGAACTCCTGCAACTCGTGCAACTCGACGGTTTGCAAAAGCGCTACCCCAGCGAGCTGTCCGGCGGTCAGCGCCAGCGCGTGGCCCTCGCCCGCGCCCTTGCCGTCAACCCGAAAGTGCTCCTCCTCGATGAACCCTTCGGTGCTCTCGACGCCAAAGTGCGCAAGGATCTGCGGCGCTGGCTGCGCACCTTCCAGGAAGAAATCAAAGTGACGACGATCTTCGTGACCCACGACCAGGAGGAAGCGCTCGAACTGGCCGATGAGGTGGTCGTGATGAACAATGCGAAGATCGAGCAGAAGGGTCCCCCCCAACAGGTCTACGACCGCCCCGTCTCCCCCTTTGTCATTGAATTTCTCGGCAACGTGAACCGCTTCACGGCCGGCGTCAGCGGCAAGGCCGGGGACAAGCCGAAGGACGTTCTCTATGTGCGTCCGCACGACGTCGAACTGGAGCCGGAAGGCAGCGAAACGCACGAATATTCCCTCAAGGCCAAGGTCCAGCATATCTTCTCCGCCGGCAACTACGGGCGGGTCAGGCTGGAGCGCGTCGGGACGCACGAGCCCTTCGAAGCCGAAGTGCCCCGCGAACGCCTCCGCGAGCTGGAACTGGCCCCCGGAAAAGTCGTCTCGGTCGTCTTTCGCCACGTTCGCCTCTTCCCCAAAGGCGAATTCCTCGAAGCCGATATCAAGGATGGGAAGCTGGCCGTTTAGGGGTTAGGGGTCACGGATCAGCACCTATCCACCTAACAGCCTAAACACCTAACAGCCCAACAGCTACACCCACCCACCGTCATTCATGAAACCACAAGATGCGCTCACCATCGGCGAAGTCGCCGCAAACTTCGGTTGGTCCACTCGCTTTGTCGAGGGCCTTGTTCGCTCGGAAAAGATCCCGGGCCTACACATCAACGGACAATTCCTCTTCCGCCGGGAAGACATTATCGATTGGCTTGACCAGAAGATTCAAACGCTGGACGCCCGTCGCCTGAGCGAACTGGAAAAGAAGCTTGAAGCTGATCTGGACGAAGCCAGCGCGTCGAAGGCAATCCTCTCGCACAGACTCTTCGACTCTCTCGATAAACGCGCGATCCAGTTGGGGCTACCCCTTTCGAGCAAACGGACCGTCCTCGACGCTCTGGTCGGCCTTGCCGTTGCCACCGGGAACGTGCTCGACGACAAACACTTGCTTGCCTCATTGATCGAACGCGAATCACTTCTCAGAACGGCCCTTCCCGGCGGCCTGGCCATTTGTCATCCCCGGCGCCCGCTGCCGTCGGCCATTTCCGACACCGTGGTTGCGTTTCTCCGCACCCGGGAGCCGATTGCCTTCGGTGCGGAAAAGGGTGAGAAGACGCATTTGTTTTTCCTCCTTTGCGCGCCCGATGACCACAGCCACCTCCACGGACTCTCCCGCCTGGCAAGGGTGTTGCGAACGGAGACAATTGACCAACTGAAATCGGAGGAAATCACCACCCCGGAGGAAGTGCTCGCACTTCTTCGGGAAACGGTGGCCGCGCTGTAAAGACCCCGGCCGAAGAGACCCAGAGCGGGGTTGATCCGGTTTCCGCACTCAATGCGGGCCGAGGCATACGCCCCCCAATCGTGTCGGGCCTCACCCTACCTGGTGATAGAAGGTGGAAGTGGATTGCTACATTATACTTCACGGCTTGAACGGCTCACCTCCGGGCCATCACGGACGCAGAACGAACCGTCACCCCGTAACGCAAAGACGGCGCGGTTTTGCGGCACCGCGGATTCCCCCCTTACCTACGGTCCTTGCCAATTCCTGCCGCGCCTCCCACTCTGGCCGGAGAAATGCTTTCCAACGACGTGCTCGAACCCATTATCAAGGACCTCCCGGCCCACCGTGAGGCGCTCACCGGACTGCGGGAGATCCTTCTTGCCAACGCCGTCATGTGCGGGGAGATCCCCTCGCCCACCTTCGGCGAGGAAGCGCTTGTGCGTTTTCTCTGCGACCGCTTCACGGAGAGCGGTCTGCAGAACATTTCCACCGATGAGGCGGGCAACGCCATCGCCCTCATACCCGGCGGCGAAGGCAAGCGCACGGTCCTCGTATCCGCGCACGTCGACAAAATCTGGGATAAATCCATCGACCACACGGTCTCCGTCACACCCGCGCGCCTTGTCGGCCCGGGGATCGCGGACAACAGCCTCGGCGCGGCCGCGCTCGCCTCGCTGCCCGCCGTTCTCGACCGCCTCGGCATCCGCCTCAAGTCCAACCTTGTCCTCCTCGGCACCACCCGCAGCATGGGCAAGGGCGATCTCGCGGGCCTGCGTTTCTTCATTGAAAACACAAAAATCCCGCTCCACGCCGCCGTCTGCGTGGAGGGCATCGAGATCGGGCGGCTCAGCTACGCCAGCCTCGGCATGATCCGGGGCGACATCAGCGTGCGCACCGAGGAAGAGCGCGACTGGCAGCGCTCCAACGGCAGTGGCGCCATTGTCGCCCTGAACCGAGTCATCGACGACATACTGGGGATTGAGACACCCGGGCGCCCGCGCACCGCCATCATCCTCGGGTCCATCCTCGCCGGCAACGCCTACAACGTAGCCCCCACCAAAGCCACCCTGCGCTTTGAAGTGCGCAGCGAGCAGCCCGGCATGGTCGCGCGCATCCACGACCGCATCGCCGAAATCGTCGAGCGCGTCAACGCCGAGGACCGCGTCAAGGCCCGCCTCGACATCATCGCCCGCCGCCGCCCCGGCGGCATCGATTTCAGCCACCCCATGGTCAAAGCCACACGCGAGATCATGGGTGCCCTCGGCATTCAGCCGAAGGTCGCGCCCAGCACCAACGAACTCTCGGCGCTCGTCGACAAAGGCATCCCCGGGGTTACGCTCGGCATCACGCGCGGCGAGGAGAAGCACTCCATTGAGGAAAGCGTCGAAGTCGCCCCCATCTTCAGCGGCATCGCCCAGCTCGTGGGCGTACTCCGCGCCATCGACGGAGGCATTTGCGATGAGTAAGATCGAATCCTGGCTCGAATCCAACACCTTCCACCACGGGGAGTTCTGGGATCTTCTCGCCCTCGTGCGCGAGAAGGAGCGCAAGGGGCTCACCATCAGCCTCTGCATCCCCACGCTCAACGAGGAGGCCACGATCGGAAAGGAGATCGTCATCTTCAAGAGCGAGCTGGTCGACCGCTACCCGCTCGTCGACGAGATCGCCGTCATCGACTCGGGCTCCACCGACAAAACGCGCGAGACCGCCGCCGCCTTCGGGGCCGACGTCTACCTCTCCTCCGAAATCCTGCCAGGGCAGGGCTTCAAACGCGGCAAGGGAGAAAACCTCTGGAAGGCCGTCCACCAGTGCAGGGGCGACATCATCTGCTACGTCGACGCCGATATCAAAAACATCCACCCGCGCTTCGTCTACGGCCTCGTCGCCCCGCTCATCCACAACGACACGATCCAATACGTCAAAGCCTTCTACGACCGCCCCCTCGCCTTCTCCCAGGGCATCCGACCCTCCGGCGGCGGGCGCGTCACTGAAATTCTTGTCCGGCCGCTCTTTTCCCTCTTCTTTCCGGAACTCACTGCCCTCATCCAGCCGCTCTCCGGTGAATACGCCGTGCGGCGCGAGGTGCTTGAGCAGATCCCCTTCCCCGTCGGCTACGGCGTGGAGACCTCCCACCTCATCGACGTCTACATGAAACACGGGCTCGACGCCTTCGCCCAGACCGACATCGACCAGCGCGTGCACCGCAACCAAGCCACCCTCGACCTCGGCAAAATGTCCTTCGGTATCCTCCAGAGTTTTCTCACGCGCATAGAATCCTACGGGCTCGTCGACAAGCTGCCCGACATGTCCAACACTTTCCGGCAGTTCCAGGCCGAGGGAAACCGTTACGAGCAGGTTCTACGTGAAATCGTCGAGGAAGAGCGCCCGCCCATTATCACCATCCCCGAATACCGGCAACGCTACCACCCGGAGGCGGACCGGGGAGCGACGAAACCCTCCGCCGCCAAGGCCCCTCTCCCCGGCAAGCCCGCAAAGAAACCGCAGCCCCGCGGCTGATCCCTACGCGGGCGGCCAACCCTCGGGCAAACGGTGGTAGACGGCGCGGTAGGCTTGGACAACCGGAGGCGGCGGCTTCTTCGCGGCTTCCTCCGCCGCCTCGCGGTACGACGCGTCCAACTCCGCCTCCATGCGCGCCACCTCCTCATCGCGTTTCTCTCGCTCCTGCTCTGCCGCGAACGCAGCGGAAGGATCGTAGTCTTCCGGCGTGGAATCCGCCTCCCCGCCGCGGTCGAAACGGACAATCCCGATCCGCGGAAACCGGTAGACCCAGTCCGCCCCGACGCCGCGAAGGCGTCGGAAGAGCATTCGATAGACGGAGCCGTAGTCGCAACGGTCCGAATTGAATGCCAGCCCCATGTAGAAGCGCATGTAACCACCCGAGTCGAAGAGGGGAAACGCGAACTCATCGGACTCCCCGCTCTCCGGCCGCCCCTGTCCCCGGCCGCGGTCGAACTCATCGAGAAAAGCACCCGTCCCCCGGAAACTGCCGAGGCTCACTTCGCGTCCGTCTTCGGCGATCACACTGTGGTTGTCGGAAAATACCTCCCACGCCACCGCGCCGACAATGTCGCGGCATTCCCTGTCAGCATTCACCGGCGTCTCCTCGAAGTCACGGCGCGATTCCTCGAACGTGGGGGGCGGACCCGGCGGGTCCACCGATTCGCCATCCTCTCTCCGTTTCGCGAAGATCTCGTGAAGCCGCGCCGTATTCTCATGAAAAGCAAGGCGTTCGCGGTGCCACTGCTCCAGCGTGGGATGGTAGGCACGGACCAAGGGCGACCGCTCCCAACCGTCCGGTGCGATTTCGCGCAGGACATCCTTCCCGGCGAATCCGTGCGGAAACAACCTTTCGAGGAAGTCCCATGCCTCCTTTTCGCTGAGCTGAAACGCTTCGTCCATGAGTGGTTGTTCCTTTGGCAGGAAACTCCACGCGGTAACCGTCTACTTCACGATGCGGAATCCGATGTGGACAGCTCCGGAATCGGGCTCGGAGCGGCCGCGTGTGCCCACCATGTAGCGCGTGCAATACTGGTCCGTGCAGAGAAAGGAGCCGCCGCGCGTCGAGCGCTTCGGTGTGCGCGGATCGGCGGGATCGTAGCTCTTCTCCGGGCCGCGCGGATTGTCCACCGCCTCCCCGTCCTCCGCCCGCATGCGGTAGGCGCGGGCGTGGTACCAATCGGCGCACCACTCCCACACGTTGCCGGCCATGCCGTAAAGGCCGTATCCATTGGGCGGATACGCCTTCACCGGCGCAAGCCCCTCGTGCCCGTCTTCCGCCGTGTTCTCCACGGGAAAGCGGCCCTGCCATGTATTCGCCCGCCAATCGCCGTCCGGAATCAGCTCCTCACCCCACGGATAGGGCTTTCCGGAAAGACCGCCGCGCGCCGCAAACTCCCACTCTGCCTCCGTCGGCAGGCGGCCGCCCGCCCACTCCGCGTAGGCGGCAGCATCCGCCCACGCGACATGCACCACCGGGTATTCATCCTTGCCTTCGACCGACGAATCCGGTCCGTAGGGCCGCCGCCAATACGCCCCCGGCGCCCAGCGCCACCACTGCCGGTAGTCGCCGAGGCCCTCCACCTCGCGCGGGTCGGAAAACACCAGTGAACCCGGCACGAGATACTCCTCCGGCACGCCGGGAAAATCCTCCGGGTCCGGGCGCCGCTCCGCCACCGTCACATAGCCCGTCGCGTCCACAAACTCGGCAAACTCCCGGTTCGTCACCGGCGTCTTCGCCATCCAAAAGCCGTCCACCCGCACCCGGTGCACGGGCCGCGCGTCCTCCATCGCCTCCCGCCCGCCTCGCTGCAACGCCCGAGGGTCGGCAATACCCATGGAAAATTCGCCCCCCGGCACCCACACCATCCCGGGCGGTGCCTCGCCCGGCGGTCCCTCCGTGCTCTCCACCGTCGGCGCAAACGCCGCGCGGAAATCCGCGAGGGCATCCGCCTCACCGAAGACGGGGGCACCGCATCCCGCAAGGATGCAAACCCCGAACACTGCCCGCCGCCAATGCTTTCGCCAATTCCGATCCTTCAACATGCCCATCACTTTATCCGTCGTGTCGGCGCCGTCAACGGCCCCCCATCCCGCAAGGCCGACCCTGCCTCAGCCATCCCGCGAAATCCGGGCCTCTACCCCGTTGCAATTTCTGTGAAATCCGCTTGTCTCAAGAACCATGGCATCGAAAGAACCGACCGACCTATACTTCCGCTGGCCCGAGGCGGACGTCTCCATGGACCTCAACTTGCTCGCGCTACCGGAGGGCTTCTTCGAGCGCGCGCGCCCGGCGATGGACAAAGCGTTTGCCGCCATGAATGAGCTCGAAGGCGGCGCGATCGCCAACCCCGACGAAAACCGCATGGTCGGGCACTACTGGCTGCGCGACAGCTCGCTCGCACCCGACGACGCCATCCGCGAACAGATCGAGACAACGCGCCGCCGCGTGAACGAGTTCGCCAAAGACGTGCACCGCGGCAAAATCACGGGCGAAGGCGGTCCCTTCACCGACTTGCTCGTCATCGGCATCGGGGGCTCGGCCCTCGGCCCGCAGTTCGTCGCCCATGCCCTCGGCCGTCCCGGCGAAGACCGTATGGCCGTTCATTTCTTCGACAACACCGACCCCGACGGCATGGATGCCGCCCTCGCGCCCATCCGCGGGCGCTTCGACCACACGCTCGTCCTCGTCATCTCCAAAAGCGGCGGCACGCCGGAGACCCGCAACGGCATGCTCGAAGCCCGGCACGCCTTCCTCGGCGAGGGTGTCGACTTCGCGCGCCACGCCGTCGCTGTCACGGGCGAAGGCAGCCGCCTCGACAAGACCGCCGAGTCCGAGGGGTGGCTCGCGCGCTTTCCCATGTTCGACTGGGTGGGCGGGCGCACGAGCGAGACCGCCGCCGTCGGTCTCCTCCCCGCCGCGCTGCAGGGCATCGACACCGACGCTCTCCTCGCTGGCGCCGCGCGTATGGACACCCTCACGCGCACCGCCGAAATCGAGCGCAACCCGGCGGCCCTCCTCGCCCTCGCGTGGCACCACTGCACCGACGGCAAGGGTGCGAAAGACATGGTCATCCTCCCCTACAAGGACCGCCTCGGCCTCCTCTCCAAATACCTCCAGCAACTCATCATGGAGTCGCTCGGCAAGGAGCGAGACCTCGACGGCAACGTCGTGCACCAAGGCATCGCCGTCTACGGCAACAAGGGCTCGACCGACCAACACGCCTACGTGCAGCAGCTCCGCGAGGGCGTGCCCAACTTTTTCGCCACCTTCATCTCCGTCCTCAAAGACCGCGAGGGCGCGTCCGTCGACGTCGAGGACGGCGTCACCAGCGGCGACTACCTGCACGCCTTTCTCCTCGGCACGCGCGCCGCCCTTGCCGAAATGGAGCGCCGCTCCCTCACCCTCACCATCGGGGAAGTGACGCCCGAATCCGTCGGCATGCTCATCGCGCTCTACGAGCGCGCCGTCGGCCTCTACGCCAGCCTCGTCAACATCAACGCCTACCACCAACCGGGCGTCGAAGCGGGCAAAAAGGCCGCCGCCGCCTTCCTCGGCATGCGGGCCGACCTCCTCGCCCACCTGCGCAGTCACGCCGACTCCGCTCATACCGCCCCGGCGCTCGCCGCCGCCCTCGGACTCGCCGGCAAAGAAGACACCGTCCACTCCCTCCTCGAACACCTCGCCGCCAATCCCTCCAAGGGCATCCGCATGGACCGCGGGGCGACGCGCGCGAAGGACACGTTCCGGCACACCGGGACTTGATCCGCGGCGCGCACGCCGTACGGTTTCCGGCTGTCTTCTCTCTAATTCCCGTCCCGCCGCTCGGCGAAACCCCGTATCACCATGAAACTCTGGGCCATCGGCGCATCCGTCCTCGCTCTCATCATCCTCGGCGGGGCAGCCTACCTGCAATTTTCCGCTGCCGCCAGTATCAGCGAGCTGGAGAGCGAAGTCCACAACCTCCGGGCACAGCTCGCCGACGCCCGCGCCGACGCCGAAGACAGCGAGGCGCGGCGCACCGACGCCGAACGGCGCCTCGGCGAACTCGACCGCGAACTCGCCGCCTCCAAAGCGCGTGTGACCAACCTCTCCGCGCAGCTCCGTCAATCGCAACTGGAGGCGCGCCAGCTCGGTGAATCCGTCGCCGCGCTCGAAGCCGACAAACAAAGTGCCCGCGACCAAGCCGCCCGCCTGCGGCGCGAACTCCTCGAAGCCCGTGCCCAGCCGCCCCCGCTCGCCAACGAGGAGCGCGAGGAACTCGAACGCGAAATCGAAGACCTCCGCGCTCAACTTGCCGAAGCCCGCCGAAGCCCGGCGGCGACGGCAGCGGCCACCTCCGTCGACATCCTCAGCGTCTCCGACCGCGGCGATGTCGTCGCCGTCAACCGGGGCCGCCGCGACGGCCTCGCGCCCGACCGCATCGTTCTCCTCCAGCGCGACAACCGCCCCCTCGCCCGCCTCCGTCTCGCCGACGTCCGGGAAGACTGGGCCATCGCGCACGTCCTCGAACGCGAAACGGGACAAACGCTTGCCAAAGGCTCGGGCTATGCCCTAGTCGTCACCCCATGAAACGCTTTTTCCTCATCCTCAGCTCCGCCCTCCTCCTCGGCGCCGGTCTCGCCCTGAGCGGATGCCGCACCATCGCCGACGAAGATCCGGACAAACAGGAAATCCCGTGGAGCCAGCCCGCCCCGTGGGAAGGCACCGTGCCCGGCATGCCCGGCCACGGTCGCCGCTAGGCACGCGGCTTTCTGGTGCTATTCGCCGCAGCCCGGAGCAAAATCAGCGCGCCAAGACCCGACGGAATTTACCGCACGGGTCAATAATCCGCCCGCAGCCGCAGGACCCCGGCGCCTCACTCACCGGAGCAAGACACGCTGTTGCCGTCCGGATCGTAGACCTTGTCGGGATGCGACGCGAAATCGACGCAGAACGCCGGCTTGAACGAGGCGGAGACAATCACCGCCTCCCCCTGGGCATTCGATGTCGCACCGGCGGAGCCCGTCCATCCGGAGGTGAAACTTCCCTCGATCCACGCGCCCTCGACCGGGCTGCTGTCTTCGTCGACCACTGTCACAGTGGCTTCGTGCCGAAAATAGCCGTTGCCCTCGTCAATGATCGCAAAAGCGATTCCCGCGACTGAGAAAACCGGAGGTGCGGGCGTCGACACGAAAGCACCGAACGACGGCTGCGACGCGCCCGCGGTGTTCGATGCAAGCACACGGAAAACATAGCCCGTGCCGCCGGTCAGGCCGCTCACTGTCGCACTCGTGGATCCGGCGGGCAGGGTAGCCGCGGTGGAAAACGTGGCTCCGCCGTCGTCGCTGTATTCAACAACATAGGTATCCTCGTTCGTGCTGTTGTCGGACCACTGGAGATAAACCTCCGTCTCATCGACGGCCTGCGCGAGCAGATCCGAGGGACGCGCGGGAAGAAGCACGAGACGGTCATCGGGAGCAAAATCCCCCACGGTGGAGTCCAGATCCTGGAACACACCGTCAGCCTCACCGGAAAAGTTGCGCCAGAAGTCATTGTATCCCGGTGTCGAGTCGAGAGGACGGCGCTGGTTGTTTTTATTGTTAAACATCCACTCGGCGGGATCATCGTCGGCGTTGCCGTTGGCCAACGACATATCGGCCTTGTAAAAATGATTGAAGTTTGAATACAGGGTACCAATCCAGTTTTCGTAGGTCAGTTCCGGATCACCCCCGGAGCCCGATCCCCACCGGTTGTAGAGCCGGCCGTCCGTTTCGCGGAAGGCGCTGTTCACAATCGTTGTGTAGAGAGGCAGCAAATACAGCGGTTCACCGGTATCCCAATCCGTCTCCGTGCGCGACTGCTGCCAGACGGAGAGACTCCCCCGGATTTGCCGGTTGGAGGAAAACTCGACCGCGCCTTCGGTGTCGCGCCACGCCACGATCCCGTCGATGGTCAGGTCCTGCGTGGCGGCGATAGCAATCTGCCACGCACGGTTGTTGACGAAACGGGAGTCGCGCAGGAGGAGCGGCCCCTGCAGTACCTCGAAATCCATTCCATAGCGTCGGTTGTAGTCGGCCACGCATTCTTCCCACACCATGTTCTTCCCCTCCAGATCCTGCCAGATGCCGTTTGCGCGGTTCCAGTTGGCCGTCACGCGTGTGAGCCGGGCGTCGTGCGTCTTGGCGAGTTTGATACCTGCGGTGCCCCACCCCGTCGTCCCGGCCGATTCACCGCGCATATTGTTCCAGTTGAGCACCGTGTCCTCGATAACCAGATTCTTGAGTCCATCGCCGCCGCCGACAATGCCGAGACCGCCGTTCCAGTTGAAGACACTGTTGCGTACGGTGATATTCTGGTTCACGCCAAACGAAAAATCGAGACCGGCCCACGGCGTGTAGCTGAAGTCGCAGTTTTCAATGAGAACGTTCGACGCATTACGCAGGGCCGCGACTGAACGTACGCCGAGGGCATGATGCCGCGCCACAATACCGATGAGCGCGATGTTGTCCCGCTCGATAAAGAATACGTTCTCCGGACGGTTTCCGGCGTCACGCATGGAAACGGGCCGGACCGACACCTCGACGAGGTCGGTGTCGGGATCGACTCCGGGAGGCGGCGCCACGTAGATCCGGTCGTTTTCCTCATCGACAAAGAAGGTCCCCTCGCCGTTGACCGGATTCACCGAAACAAGATCGCCCGACGAGAGCACCTGCAATTGCATGTTCCCGTTGATGATCACCTGCTCTCGCCTTTGCAGCAGCTCGTTGTCCACTTGGCTGCCGCTGCTGTCGGCCTTGACCCAGCCCGGAACCCATGACTCGTCGGTCGGCCCCCAGTTGTGGGACCAATGCTTCGAGTAGACCCCGCTACCTTCGTCGGTCCAGCCGGTCCACACGTCGGAACCGTAAAGAATGGCGCTCCCTGGCTCTGTTGCTTCGATGACAATCGGCTGCGCCGTGCCGCCCGCAAGCAGATCCATGAAGTCGTCCTCGTCATCATAATGGCCCGGGAGCAGGTTCACGCGCACGCTTTCATCGAGCGCATTGTGTTCGAGCGCGCGCTGCCCGGCACGTTGGAGCGTGCGTACCGCCGTCGTAGGCGAAAGCCCGTCATTGGCATCGTCCCCGGCGGCGGGATCGACATAGATCTCCGTGTCAAAAACAGACGGGAAGACACTTTCATCACATCCTGTGATAACCGACAAATCCACTGTCGCGCGTGCGCCGCGACTCGGGGCGGACGCGTTTGTCGTCACCAGAATATCCGAAAAGTCGGCGCTTGCGTTGTCCCCCAGAGCAAACCCCACCGCGACCGTATCGTAGGCAACGACCGGCGCTTCAGAGACATCCTGAGTACGCGTGAGGGCAAGGAGTTCGCCGTCGTCGAGGGAGAGTTCGAGCACATCGCCCGCGAGGCGTTCGATCCGGAATGTGATCGTCCGCACTCCGGTTGAAATCTCGGTTGACCAATCACCGATGAGCGAAACGCCGTTGCCCGAAGCATTCGCCGCGTCCAGCCCCAACACATAGCTTGTTCCGGAGGCATGGGAGAGAATCCCGCTGCGCGCGCCCTCCGTGGAACGGGTCGCCACACCGCCGAAATGGCCGACAAGGGAATCCATGTCCGCGTGGAAGTCGGCGTCGATGGTCAGACCTTCCGCATTATAGAAGCCCACGCGGATGGAGTAGTTCTCATTATTCCCGATGGAACCCGAATACTCGCCGACGAATTCGATGTAGTCACCGGCGCTGTCTAGGGATACCGGCAGGTCCAATGCGGCCACGCCTCCCGCCCGCGCATGACTTCCTGATGTGTTGGTCACTTCGATACTGTTTTCGCCTGGATCGAGAACAACCCCGGTATCCGCCGATGATTCGGCATACCAGGTTGCGTGAGTCAATACGGTCTGGCCGTGGGCCGCCGCCGCGGCGGCGACGAGGTGAGCAAGGAGCAGGAGTTTTGTTTTCGGGCGCATTTCTTTCATTCTTTGGTGGATGTTGCTTCGAATCGCCGACTGTCCGGTGATCTGCGACCGCGCAAGCGGAAGCTGCAACCGAGCAATCAATACAATCGATGAGTAGGATAGAACACGCGGCACTCTGCTTCGGCATGTCGCGAAACGCACCCCCGCTGCCGCGTTACGTAACTCTTTCGCTCCCTCCATTGCCACGTGCGCGGCGGCGACCAACGACCAATGGCGGACAAAGCGGCAATCGACGAGCGAACCAACGGTGGTTGACGGTCTGCTCTGCCGGTCGCAGCCGATCCGGCGGATGCGGAAGAACCGTGCTCCCGCGATCCAGCCGCATATCCGTCCGACGTTGGCAGAGGCGGAGCCGGTTCCGGCTCAGTCCGGCGCGAACATGTGTAGGTTGAGGCGGTCGGAGAGGCGCTTTTGCACGCACACACCGCGAGGACTACTCCCCTTTTCGTCGACGCGCGGTGAAAACACGCCGATACCGTAGCGTCCCGGAACGATTCCGAGCATACCGCCGGATACGCCGCTCTTGGCAGGGAAACCGACCTCGTAGACCCACTGGCCGGCGTAGTTGTACATCCCGCAAGTGAGGGTCACGCTCAGCAGTTTGCGCAGTGTTTCCGGGCAAAGGACCGGATCGCCGCCACCCGGCGTGCAGCCGCCGTTCGCAAGCGTCATGCCGAGGCGGGCGAGGTCGCCCGTCGTCACTTGCACAGCACAATGCCGGAAGTAGAGCGCGAGCACTTCCTCCACGGAATTCTCGAGAATGGCGAAGTTTTTCAGAAGGTGCGCAATGGCGCGGTTGCGCTCGCCGGTGCGCTGTTCGGATTCGTAGACCGCCTCGTCGATAACAAGGTCTTTTCTGCCCAGCAGCTGCGCGAAAAACGCAAGAGTCTGTTCAACGGCCTCCCCGCCAAAACGGGTGAGCAATAAATCCGTCACAGCAATCGCCCCGGCATTGACCATCGGATTGAAGGGGCGCTTGTGCCGGTCCAGCTTGATGATTGAGTCAAAATCTTCTCCCGTCGGTTCCACCCCAACGTGCCGCGCGATGGTCTCGTCGTCGAAAATCTCCAGCACACACGCATAGCCAAGCACCTTGGAAATCGATTGCAGGGTAAAGTAGTGCCCGGAGTCACCGCGCTCGACGAAGGCTCCCGATCCGTCGCACACCGAGAGCCCGATGAGCGCCGGGTCGACGCGCGCCAACTCTGGAATGTAGGTCGTCACATCGCCGTCATCCACGGCGGCGGCTTCGAGGAAGACTTCGTCGACGACGGTCTCGAGACTGTACGGGAACGGGTGGCTCATGGCGGGCTCGGAGGCACTCCGCCACCCATGGCAGAGCAACCGGTCCCCCGGGTCAAGCGGCGATATCCCTCCGAGTGGATGGCCTGTACCGGCTCAGCGGGCTGTGTCCAGCGCAGCGAGCGCATCCTGCGCCTGCGAAGCGGGCGAAGCCGAGAGATCACGCCACGCGATCTTACCGTCAACGACAAGAAAGGTCTGGCGGCTGAAGAATCCCGGCATCGCGCTGCCTACACCGAACGCTTTGCCCAGCTCGCGCTCCGTGTCCGCCACAAGCGAAAACGGCAAGTTGTGCTTTTCTTTAAAAGCCGCCTGCCGCTCCACGATGTCGGTGCTCACGCCGAAGACCTTCACACCTTTCTCCTCCAGCTCCGTAAAATGATCACGCAGGTTGCAGGCCTGCTTCGTGCACCCCGGCGTGTCCGCCCGCGGGTAGAAATAGACGAGAACCGGGCCGGCGGCATAGGCCTCCGCCAGATCGACGGTCTCGCCCGTCTCGATAGTCACAGTCTGGCGCGGCGCCTCGGCACCGGCCTCAAGGGCATTGGAACGCCCGAAAAGAAACGCAGGTATCATGATCAGTGCAAGGATGGAGGCAGACATCACGGCCCGCTTCGGTGAAGGAAAGATTTTCATCAAAGCGCACTCTATTCCCGCCCAGCCCGCCCGACAAGCGGCGCAAGCGGTTTTCTTCCGTGCGCGCTGAATTTCGGTGCAACAACCGGTGCCTTCCTGCCATCCGATGCCGTAACCGCATCCTTCTTCGCGACCGTCGCCCCTTGCACAGTGTTGCCTTGGCCCTCTCAGTTGAACTTGGATGGCCAGTGTATCGCCCAAAGGCGGATCAACTTCCGGCGGCGGTGGTCTCGCCCGCGTGGATCTTGGCGACGCGCGCCTCGTGTCGACCTCCCTCGAACTCCGTCGCCAGCCAGGTATCGACGATGGGGCACACCTCGTCTTCCGGCACCATGCGCGCACCGATGGAAATGACGTTGGCGTTGTTGTGGAGTTTTGTCATGCGCGCACTCTCGCGGTTCCAGCAAAGTCCGCAGCGTATGCCCGGCACTTTATTGGCGACAATCGTCTCACCGTTGCCGCTGCCGCCGAAAACAACACCGAGATCGGCCTCGCCGCGGGCCACGGCGCGAGCCGCCGGGTAGACGAAGTCGGGATAGTCGCAGGCCTCAGGGGAGTCCGTGCCGAAGTCGATGACCGCGTGCCCAAGCGCCTTGAAGTGCGCCTTGAGGCGCTCTTTATAGGCGTAGCCAGCGTGGTCCGTGCCCAGTGCAATCCGTTTGCTGTTCATTGGTCAGTATGCGCAATTGTTAAAGAAAAGATCTTTTCATGGAACGGATGAGGCACCTCTGGCAAGGTTGGATTCGCACGAGCATCGGCACCGGCGGCACCGTGCAAAATGCGGTACGCCGTTCAACCGAAGGCGGTATACCCCCCGCGTGCGGTCGAATAGCCAACCCATTTTTGCCGAAATATTCACTCATGCCAGCGTCCAATGCAAAAAAACGCGTTCATCTGTTTGCCATCTGGAAGCCTGTGGACGTTAACTACTACGCGTTCAGCCGGGAACTCATGGACTTCCCGCATGGCTGCGGGACGAACCCGGAGTTGTTGGCCGGCCGATCTGCCATTGCCATAAATTAAACCAAACGAAAGGAGCTACTATGCTATATTGGGCAGCCATATTCTTCATCATTGCCATTCTCGCGGCCGTATTCGGCTTCGGAGGAATTGCCGAGGCCTCCATGGGCATCGCCCAAATCCTCTTCTTCATCTTCATTGTCCTGTTCATCGTGTCCCTTATCGTTGGACTCGGACGGCGGCGACCGCCGGTGTGAAATCAACGACCCCGACGTAAGAACGGGACTGGAGGACGCCTTGACGGTCTGCCTGCGGCTAAAGAAGCGTGCCCCGTCCGTATGAGCGTGCCCGACGGACCTGCCCGACGCCAAATACACAGCACACGGCGCGGATCACCAAATATCGCAAACACAAACCTAAAACCAAATACGAAACACTATGAATACTCAAAGAACTCTCAAACGCCTCCTCGCAGCCGCCACAGCAGCTGCCGTCTTCTTGACCGTGACCGCGTGCGGCGAGCGCGAGGACAGCGACTACGAAGACCTCCGCGACGAAATGGAGGACCGGGCGGAAACAACACGCGACTACATGGGCGAACAAGCCGACACACTTCGCTCGACCTACGAGGAACAGCGCGACCGCTTTGCCGATCACCTGTCCGACCTTCGCGAAGAAGCCGATGACGCTGGTGCCTCCGGTCAATCCGCTTTCGACGACGCCATGTCGGAACTGGAGGACGCATGGGAAGGATTTCAGTCCACCCTCGCGGACGGGCGCGACGCCACGGGCGACGCCATGCGCGACGGCTGGAACCGGCTGACCGAGGCCTACGACAACGCCCGCGAAGAGCTGGACAACATTCGCGACGAATAACCGGCGCCGGTCCGCACGTTTCTCTGTTTTCCGTGCCGCGGTTTCCTTCGGGAGGCCGCGGCACTTTCTTTGCATCCTCATTTCCCTGCCTCCGCCGCTACCCGATCACATCCTTCTTCAAATCGCGCAGACTGCACAGCCCGC
>JAFIGH010000132.1 GCA_020831525.1 Opitutales bacterium | reverse complement strand
GCAGCGAGAAACGCTGCTTCAGAATCTTCACGAACATCGGCAGCGACCCCATCCGGCCCAGCAGCAGCGCGCGCATCGCCTCACGCTCTTCCGCCGTCCCCTCCTCCAAAGCGCCCCGGATCCCCGCCAGCGACAACGGCTGACGCCTCCGCGACGCCGGCGCGCCGTACAACAAACCCGCCCGCCGCAGCAGTTCCGAGTCGTCGATCTCCCCAAGCTCCCCCGGCACGCGCACCAGCAGATGGAAGTGGTTCTCCATGAAGCAGTACGTCAGCACCTCCACCCCGCAGAAACCCGCCACGCGCCCCAGCAGCTCACGGAACCCCTTCCGCCGCGTGTCCGTCAGCAACCGCACCCGCCCGTTGATCCGGCTGACCACATGGTAATACCCGTCGCACCCCTCAGGCGCGCACGCACGCGGCAACCGCCGCACCTTCCCCGGCACACGACGCGCCACCACCGGATTCGGCGGCGGCGCTTCCGCCGCTGACGACGTCGGCTCATCCGAGTCCCTCTTCTCCGTGCTCATGGACCCCACCTTGACTGGATTTTCCGATCCGTCAATAGCAATTGACCTTGTTTTTAATCTCGGTAGCCGTTAATAGTAATTTACCTTGTTTGTAATCGATGTCTTCGTTCGTGGTGCGGCAACGGTACCGGAGCGTAGGTGTCCGCGCCCCCGTGCCGGTTGCGCGCACCGGTGGGTGCGCGCGGGCTTAACCCCTCAAGGCCGCCTCGTCGGAGCGGACCGAGCCGCACTGCAGGAGCCGGAGCCGGCCCCCGCGGCCAGCTGTCGATTCAGATCGCTTTGTTTTCCCGGAAGCGGGGCGCCTTACCTTTTACTTTTGTCTTACAGGTCCTTGTCTTGACCATTCGGCTCAGCAGGGAAAAAATCCCAAAATCTTTCGTCCTTGAAAACCTTGCCGTGAGCCCGATACACCACGTCCGCCACCGTGCGCTGCCTCTGCTTTGCTGGGGAACCGCGTTTTCTTTTTTCGCACCGGCGACGGTCCTTTGGGCCTCGGACCCCGGAGAAGGCGAGGTCGTGGGTTGGGGCAGCAATGTAAACGGTGCCGAAGTTCCGCCGGTCCTCGAAGGCGTCCTAGCGATTGCCACGGGCCATCGGCATAGCCTCGCCCTCTTGAGCGACGGCAGCGTCGTCGGGTGGGGAGACAATGGGTTCGGCCAGGCGACACCTCCGGATGGGCTGACAGGAGCCACTGCCATCACAGCGGGAAGCGGACACTCCTTGGCGCTCCTTGCCGACGGAACTGTGGTTGGATGGGGGGAGAACCAGTATGGCCAAGCGGTGCCACCCGACAACCTGACGGACGCCATTGCCATCGCCGCGGGCGCATTTCACAGCCTCGCGCTTCGAGCCGACGGCACCGTCGTCGGCTGGGGCAGAGATGCCGAGGGGCAGACGATTCCCCCCTCCGGCCTTTCCGACGTGACGGCCATTGCCGCGGGCGGAAATCAGAGTCTCGCGCTGAAGTCCGATGGAACGGTTCGAGGATGGGGAGGAGACTATTTGTTGTGGAACTTTCCACCTCCGAACCTGGAAAATGTCGTCGCGATTGCCGCGGGATCGCATCACTGCCTCGCCCTGCTTGCCGATCTAACACTTGTGGAGTGGGGCCTCTATCCACTCGGGAGAGACCAACCCCATCTGGCCTTGTCGCATGTCGTCGGCATCGCAGCAGGCGGTGCCCGGAGCGTTGCTCTCCTCGCCAACGGGACGGTTGTTCAATGGGAAATCTGGTCTCAGTCCGATCCGTTCCCCGAACCGCCAGCCGGTCTCAACGATGCGATCGCCATCGCGGCGGGGCCCTCCCAAAGTCTCGCCCTCCGCGGCGAAGTTGTGCCGCCCTTGAGAGCGATCCCTGCCGTCCAGCGCGTTCACCTAGTTCCCTCAGGTGATCACAGCGTTGAGGTCGTGCTCGATGGATTGCAGTCGTGGGGCGAAGTCGCCAGCTATGATTGGGCGTGGATCGAGCCCGACGGAACCCCCGGGAGCGCTTCGGGTCCACACCTCGCGGTCGAATTCCCGATCGGCCGGACCTCTGTTACCTTCTCCGTGACCGGCACGGACGGCCAACGCGAAGAAAAGACCTTCGAGTTATGGGTGATCCGGTTTGGCGAGAGCGCAGACCCGGGAGAAGTCGTTTTCTGGGGACCCGATGGCTTCGCTGGACCACCGGTGCCCATCACAGATGCGATCTCTGTTGCAGCCGGGCGAAGCCAAGGTTTTGTTGCGGTGCGCGAGGATGGATCGGTTGTCGGATGGGGAGGCGGGATCGGAGAGACGGCCCCGGGATTGAGCGACGTTCGGCAAGTTGTCGCTGGAGACAGCCATGCGCTCGCTCTCCGGGCAGACGGGACCGTCGTCGGCTGGGGCGCCAACAATCTCGGCCAGGCCTCCCCGCCTTCCGGTCTATCGGGAGTGACCGCCATCGCGGCGGGAAGAGCGCACAGCGTGGCTCTTCGCGCCGACGGCACCACAGTCAGGTGGGGAGAGTGGTCAGCCACTCGAAAGCCCAGCTTCATACCGCCGCTGCCTCCCACCATCGCTATCGCAGCCGGTGGTTCCGGCAACCTGTCCCTCAAGGTCGACAGCTGGGTTCTAAGTTGGGGAAACCAACGGGCGGATGGTTCTGGTTTGAGTTATGTATCCATTTCGCCAAGCACCGATGTGATCGCTGTCGCCGAAGGGTCTTCCTTCTCGGCCTGCCTTCAAGGCGACGGGACCGTTCTGGCATGGGGCTACCTCGACCCGGAAATTCCGGCAACCGCCTTCCACCCGGAAGCCGCTCAGCTCTTCGCCGGGCCCCACGTGCTCGTGGCCTTGGACCGAAACGGAGATTTGCACCGCTACGGCCGGTTTGAAAATCGGCCCCCGGACCTGACGCGGGTCAGGACCATGGCATTGGGAAAGAGCCGGGGCATCGCGATCGTGGGCGCGTCCCAGTCCACTTTTGGTATTTCGGTCGAAGGTGCGGAAGGTGGAAGCGCCTCCGTTGCCCCCGAAGGAAGCGAATATCTCCCGGAGGAGATCGTCAGACTCTCCGAGGAAGCTTCAGCCGGCTATGTCTTCGACGGGTGGACAGGTGCCTTGGAGGATACCCGCTCCCCAATATGGGCCTCGGTTTCCCCGGGTTTTTCAGCCACAGCCCGCTTCGTTGAAATCACATCGAGGAGCGTCGTCGGTTGGGGCGACAACCGGTCCGGTGCCAGAGTGCCTCCACCGGATCTCGACGGAGTCGAGGCGATCGCCGCGGGAGAAACCCACAGCCTCGCCCTGCTGGACGACGGCTCTGTCGTCGCATGGGGCACCAACCAATACGGTGAATCCACCCCGCCGGCAGGACTGGAAGATGTCACCGCAATCGCCGCAGGCTCGCGATTCAGCCTCGCACTGCGAGCCGACGGCACCGTCGCCGATTGGGGGAGATTCACTGAGTGGACCCCGCCTCCCCCTCCGTACACCGGTGGATTCATCGGCAGCTTTTCCATCGGGGACGAACCTGCCGAAGACGAAACTTCCGAGAATCCCACCATCGCCGATCTGACCGACGTTGTTGCCATCGCCGCTGGAACCACTCATCGTCTTGCCCTCCTCGCCGACGGGACGGTCCGCGCATGGGGAGGGAACGGTTCAGGCCAAGCAAGCCCGCCGTCCAGTTTGGCAGACGTCATCGCCATTGCCGCCGGAGCGGCGCACAGCCTCGCGCTGCGCGCCGATGGCTCTGTTGTCGGATGGGGCTCGAACAGCTCAGGCCAAAGAAACCCTCCATCCGGACTCACAGGCGCTGTCGCGATTGCGGCGGGAAGCTACCACAGCCTTGCCCTCCTCGCGGATGGAACCGTGATTGGCTGGGGCTTCAACCACAACGGCCAAGCGACGCCTCCCCCCGGTCTGGCGAACGTGGTTGCGATCGCGGCGGGAACCCACAGTCTCGCGCACCTCGCGGATGGCAGCGTGATCAGCTGGGGTGACGACCGGTTCGGCCAAGCCTCCTCCCCCGGCGGTCTAACCGACGTCATAGCCATAGCGGCGGGGACGAATCACAGCCTTGCTCTGCGCTCACGCTCCTCCCCGCCCCCACCAACGCTTCTGGATGCTTACCTCGCAGCCCACCTCGCTGGAATGCCCGAGGCCTCGCGCGACTGGCATGCGGACGCCAACCAAAACGGCCTGTCCAACCTGATCGAGTACGCGCGCGGTTCCGATCCCGCTGCTGCGGGCACGTCCTCGGTTTGGCCTGTCCTCGTTCCCTGCGAGGAGAGCGGTGGCCTTCAAGTATTCCTCACTCTCCGGATCGACGATCCCGCCCTGGAGATCATTGCCGAAGCATCCGCCGATCTGGACTCCTGGACTTGGATTTTGCGCCAGGATGCTTCGACAGGGGAATGGGAGTCCAACCCCGCCTTTGTCGACCTCATCGAATGGCAGCCGCCAAGCAACGGACTGCAAGAAGCCCGTCTCCGCGCTGCTCCCACCGCTGGAGAGATTTTTATGCGCATGCGGGTAGAGTACCGCCCCTGAGCGATCGATTTGATTGGGGCGACGGGCTTGGCCGGGCCAGGCGGCTTGCCGCGGGGTCGACGGAGACGGGGCTCCGTCGCTACGTAGCGAATCTTCCTTGAAGATTCGGAGGCGGGACGGTTTTGGAGGCGGCGGGCAACGGGCTTGGCCGGCAACAAGCGGATCAAAATTCCGCCGTGTCCGCGTCCCCAATACCCGGTGGACCGGAACGACCCCCACCACCGCTTAGCGACACCCCACAGTGCCCCCGCCGACCACCATATCCGTCAAATAAATTAACTGCGCTTTAAATTATCTGAATTTTTAAACTCGGTTATATTTTTGTTTGAACAATCTTCCGCCCCTCCCGGACACCCGGCGCGGCGTGTGCCGCGAAAGCCCGGCACCGCCCAGCAGCCCGCTTGTTTCCACGGCTCACGTGTCAATTAATTCATTTATGAGCTTATATTTGTCGGATAATTAATCTGTGGAATAGATTTATGAGCTATTTTTCTCTGTGTTGAACCTTCCGTGGAAGCGCCATGCAAGGACCCGAACAGAACACGGACATGGTCTTCGACATGTCGTCGCTGCGCTCCTTGGAACCAATCCGCGACCGGCGCACACGGGTTGGAAAACCCGTGCTTCTGCTCTCGACAACGCTCCGCCCCTACGCCTCTTCGCCTTCAGCGAGATCGATATGCACGTCGCGGAGCTGGCGCGGTGTCACGGCACTCGGCGCGTCGGCCATGAGGTCCTGGCCTTTCTGGGTCTTGGGGAAAGCGATGACGTCACGTATCATGGGTTTGCCGGCGAGGAGCGAGACGAGGCGGTCGAAACCAAAGGCGATCCCGCCGTGCGGCGGCGCGCCGTATTTGAAGGCGCGCAGCATGTAGCCGAAGCGCTCGTCCACCACGTCCGCCGGGATTTTGAGGATGTCCTCGAAGACACGTTTCTGCAGGTCCGGCTGGTGGATACGGATGGACCCGCCCGCAATTTCCCAGCCATTGAGCACGCAGTCGTAGTGCTGCCCGCGCACGGCCTTGGGGTCGGTGTCGAGCAGCGGCGCGTCCTCCGCCACCGGGGCGGTAAAGGGGTGGTGGGCGGCGACGAAGCGGCCCTCCGACTCTTCGAAGAGCATGAGCGGAAAATCGACCACCCAGAGGAAGTTGTATTGGTCCTGCGGAATGGACAGGCGCCCGCGCTTTTCGAGCAGCTTGGCGCTGTCAAGGCGCACCCGTCCGAGGATCGTACAGGCGCGCTCCCACCTGGTCGCGGCGAAGAACACGAGATCGCCCGGCTCGATTTCGAGGAGGCGCTTGAGTTCCGCCTGCTCCTCTTCCGAGAAAAACTTGAGGATGGGCGACTTCCATTCGCCCTCTGGCGTCACGCGGATGAAGGCGAGGCCCTTCGCCCCGAGCGCTTTGGCGGCGTTTTCGAGGTCGCGCATCTCGCCCTGCGTGGCGTCGGCCAGGCCCTTTGCGTTGAAGGCTTTCACCACCCCGCCGGAAGCGACGGCACCGGCGAAGACCTTGAAGGCGCTCTCCTTGAAAAGTCCGCTCAAGTCGACCAGTTCGAGCCCGAAGCGCGTGTCGGGTTTGTCCACGCCGTAGCGGTCCATCGCCTCGCGGTAGGCAAGGCGCGGAAAGGGTGTCTCGATCTCCACGCCGAGGACGTCCTTCCAGATGCGCGCGAGCAGCCCCTCGACGAGCGCATACATGTCCTCGCGCTCGATAAACGAAGCCTCGATATCGATCTGCGTGAACTCCGGCTGCCGGTCGGCGCGCAGGTCCTCGTCGCGGAAGCAGCGGGCGATCTGGTAGTAGCGCTCCACCCCCGCGACCATGAGCATCTGCTTGTACTGCTGGGGGCTCTGCGCAAGCGCGTAGAACTTGCCCGCGTTGAGGCGGCTGGGGACGAGAAACTCCCGCGCGCCCTCCGGCGTGCTCTTGAAGAGGCAGGGTGTTTCGATTTCCAGAAAGCCCTCTTCGTCAAAGTAGTCCCGCGTCGCCTTCGCCGCCTTGCTCCGTAGCTGGAGCGTGCGGAACATGCCCGGGCGGCGCAGGTCGAGGTAGCGGTAGTGCAGGCGCAAATCCTCGTTCACGCGGCCCGCCTTCTCGTCGTCGAGCGGAAACGGGGGCGTCTCCGAGATATTGTGGATCTCAAGCGACTCGACCGACACCTCGATGGATCCCGTCGGCAGGCTGGGGTTCACCTCGCTCTCGGCGCGGGCGCGGACCTTGCCGCGCACCTCGATGACCGACTCCGGACGCACCTTCGCCAGCGGCCCGGCATAGGCCTCGTTGTCCGGGTCGAAGACCAGCTGCGTGATCCCTTCGCGGTCACGCAGGTCGACAAAAAGGATTCCCCCGTGGTCACGGAGGGAATCCACCCAGCCGATCAGCCGGACCGGTTCTCCCACCGCGTCCAGTGTCAAAGCGTTGCATGTGTGCGTTCGTCTCATCCTCAATCCTGTGGCTCGGCCCGCGGGAGCCGGCGCACGCCCGCCCCAGCCCCACGGGCAAAGCGGACCAAGCTGGCGGTTTCACGCACCCGCGCAACAAAAAATCCCCGCCTCAATCCCCATCGCGGGTATTGCGGGCGATCTCGCGCGCCGCCTCCATCGTGCGGAAGGCGACAATCACCAGCTCCAGCGCCACCCGCAGAAAGACGATCTGCACAAAGGCCATGACCGGCCCGAGGATGAACATCACCAGCAGCCCCGTGGAAACATGGGCGGCAAACGCCGCCACCACCGCGCTCACATAACTGACCGCGATCACCACCAGACCGAGGATGAACAACAGGCGGATCATCTGCGTGGTGATGAAGCGTGAAAAGGAGAGGTCGAAAAGCGCCTCGAAAAAGCCCCTCGGGTCTTTGGCGGGATCCATGGAATATGCCTTGGTTGATGAAATGGATTTACTTTGTTTGCGGACGCCCGCCATCCATGCCTCCCCATACGCTTCGGTCAACTGAAATTCGTAAACCCCTCCGCCGCATGTTTTCCCCCGCCCCCCGGCACTCCAAAACGCCTACACCCCAGCACACCTCCACCCACTTTACATCCCTCCCGTGTAAATACCGTTTAAAATCCGGTCGTTTTCGCCGAATTGGGTGTTTTCGGCTTGAACGCGTGGGGGGATTCCCCTTCGATGGCGTCTCCCAAATCGGGAAAAACATCATCAACATACAAAACTAAATCCTAGGAGAAAAAACATCATGCAATACCGCAAATCCAAAAAGGGCTTCACCCTCGTTGAAATCATGATCGTCGTGGTCATCATCGGCCTCCTCGCCGCCATGGCCATCCCCGCCTTCCAGAAGGTACGTGAGAATTCCATCGCCAGCCGCATGGACAATGACGCGCGTCAAATCGCCTCGGCTGCCCAGCAGTACTTCCTGGAGTTCAATGCTGACAGTGTCTCCATAACCTACACTGCTACCACCGGCGTGGTTGAAGGGGATCTTTCCGATTATGTCAGCCAAGTGGGCCGCGGATATGAACCGTTCCCGGCGTCATTGACCCCGACCGCGAACTTCGATATTGGCCACCCCTTGGTTACCACCGACCGCACCTATAATCCGGAAGGTCAACGGACCGGAAACTGACGCTTATACAGCTTCTTCCAGTCATCATAGAGTTCATATTTTTAGGCCGCCTTCGGGCGGCCTTTTTTTGTGGGAAACGTCCATCATGAGCGTCGAGATAGCTATCCCCACAACGGAGTCCGTAATTTGGGTTGAATCCTTTCGCCACCTCCCCAAACCATCACGAGAATCCACGCAGATTCCTGAAGCGCTTTCGTAGCAAATCCGGAAGGCATCGATGCTTTTGGGTTCGTCAATGTAGTTCAGATCTGCATGACACAGGTGCCATGCGAAGTAGAACCGCAACTCTCGCCGCGGCCCTTGCGCTGATCGCCGTCTGCCTGTGGATTGTGCCGGATTACGGAATGGGCTGGGACGAGCCGACGCGTTGGCGGTCGGGGGACCGGAAGGTCGAATACTACGCGGGGTTCGCGGAGGCGGAGAGCTGGCGGGAGCACATTGCGACGGCACCGAAGGACCTGTATCCGGGACTGTTTGATATTCCCCTTGCGCTGGCGGACCGGTTTCTGTCCATTGATCGATTTCTCTGGGGGCACTATTGGAGCCTGTTTTTCGGGTTGGCCGGGCTGGGCGCGGTCTGGTTGACGGCGCGGAGGCTCGAACGATCGAACGGCTGGATTCCGGCGGGCCTGTGCGGTGCACTTCTTCTTTTGCTGGTTCCGGATTACTTCGGGCACATGTTCATCAATCCGAAGGACATTCCGTTCGCGGCCGCCTACGGGTGGGCGGTGTTCGGGCTGGTCGCGTTCGTTTCGGGATTTCCCCGCCCGACGTGGCGAAGGACCCTCTTCTTCGGCCTCACCGTCGGACTCTGCATGGCGACGCGCCTGCCCGGGGGCGTGGTCATCGGCTACGCGGCGTTGACGGCGGCCCTTTGGCTCTTGATTCAGCGTCCGGCCTACAGCGGTTGGGCTCCGTGGTTCCGCGATGCGGGCGCACTCCTGACGCGCGGTGTCGCGGCGGGCATTATCGCCTTGGCGACGCTCTTGCCGTGGTGGCCGGCGGCGCACGGCAATCCGTTTGCCGCACCGGCTGAGGCTGTGGGCGATCTCCACAGCTTTTCCGCGACGATTCCCGTATTCTACGCGGGACGCGTCTTCGAAGCGGGAGACGGGCCGGCGACTTACGCGCTGTGGATGTTTCTCATTTCCATGCCGCCGTGGTTTCACGCCCTCCTCGCTCTGGCCGTGGTCGCGCTGGCAACTTCATGGTCGAGCTTTGTGGACTGCATTCGACAGGGCGACGCGCGTATGTGGAGTCTCGCGGCAGTGGCACTCGCGGCCGGGTTTCCCATGCTCTACGTGACATTCGCGCAACCGGCGATCCACAACGGCTTCCGCCATATGCTCTATGTTCTGCCGCCGCTGGCCGTGCTCGCCGCACTCGGTCTCCAATGGGCAGGCAACCGCTGGCTGGGCGAACCCAATCACCGCGTTTTCGCCTACGGGGGGCTTGTGTTGCTGGCGCTCGTCGCCGTGAGCACGCTCATTCGCCTGCATCCCTACCAATACGTTTACTACAACGCACTCATCGGCGGTCCCGCCGGGTCGTACGGCCGCTACGAGACGGAGTACTGGTTCACCAGCACCAAACACGGTCTGGAATGGTTGTCCCAGTGGAGACAGTCGGCGGTGGCTGCCGAAGAGAACGCCGCTCCCATCCGACTCGTGATCACAGGGCCGTGGCACGTCGCCGAGCCCTTTCTGCCCGAAGGGTTCGAGCTGACCGGCGATCCCGCAAAAGCGGATCTCTTCATGGCAAACACACAGATGATGATGCACACCCTCCATGAAGGCGAAGTCATCCACATGATCGAACGAATGGGACTTCCGATCCTCGTAATCAAGGATT
This sequence comes from Opitutales bacterium, assembly GCA_020831525.1. Taxonomy (GTDB): domain Bacteria; phylum Verrucomicrobiota; class Verrucomicrobiia; order Opitutales; family Oceanipulchritudinaceae; genus SLLG01. The sequence goes on along the minus strand of JAFIGH010000132.1, from coordinate 318 downwards.
TGCGGACGGGCCGCTGATACCGCCGCCACCTCCGCGGCGCGGAGCGCGAGATGTACTACGGGCTGGATTGAAGAAGCGCTTGCCAACCGAAATTTTGAACAGGAGGAAGCAGAGGAAGCGGAGGGATTTTGCCGCTTCCACAGACCGTGGCGTGGATGGGAAATCCTGCTGGAACATTGGACAAGGCACACAGCCTCTCACCTCTGCGCCCTCTGCTTGCTCCTGTAAAAACTCCCGCAGAAAAGCCCGTCCAACCGGGATTGCACAGGAGCCAACATCCCGGGCGCGCCCTGGTGAACCACATGAAATGAAACTTGC